>NZ_JAOQOF010000001.1:3297500-3653717 GCF_025961735.1 Sphingobium sp. B11D3B
AAGGCAATCTGCATTGTCTTGGGCGCCGTGTATCTAACAGTCATCTAGCGTTCCACGGACCTCTAAGGCAGCCGAGCAGTTCTTGCTCCCCACGTCGGTAAGGCTCGTCCGTCGAACTGGCATGCCGTCCTTTGGACGCCTCGCCGGCGACTGCAACTGCAACTCGCCAATCGGCTTGGCACTCCCGTCGCGCCTATGAACCCAGAGAGAGGCGCTTTCGACCGCGAGGACCGTGACTGTCACCAGACCGAACTTCCGCCCAGAAACGCAGCGTGAGAGGGCAGGAGGCTATCTGATAGCCGAAGACAATGTCGGACGGTCGACGGTGCCCTGTTGGGCTTTATAGCGCCACGCTTCGCGAAATGGCTGGGACCGCATAGGTCTACGCAACGAACTCAAATGAGTTGAACGCGCGCAGGGTCGGCCATGGCCATTTACCTGGGCGGTCCCCCGCCATCGGGGGCCGCCCGTGGCCGCCACGCTCTCCGCATGGACCGAGTGCCTTTTCAAATCTCGATGTCCGATCGCCCTAGACAAAGCGCTCCCGAGCGCTGCGCCACAGGATCGTCCCGCCGCGACGACGGACCGGCCCGAAGGCCGTTGGATCATGGAATTCTTGAAGAAACTGGAGCGGGCGAAGGGATTCGAACCCTCGACCCCAACCTTGGCAAGGTTGTGCTCTACCCCTGAGCTACGCCCGCTCTGGCGGACCGGGGCAGTGCCTTCCGGTCGGGTGAGGCGGGCAACTAGCATCGCCTTTGGAAGGCGGCAAGCCCCTTTTGCGCTTTCTCCAAAGATTCCCTGTCACCCTTGCAGAGCATCGGCGTTCCACCCCATATGGTCTGATCGGACGGACAGGCAGCAGGAGATATGACGTGGCCACCCTCGGGTTGAGCGAGCAGGACAAGCAGGCCGTCGAGGCGTTCCGTCGCGACGTTGTCGAGCCTTCGCAAACGAAGCTCGTCATGGTCGACTTCTGGGCAGAATGGTGCGGGCCTTGCAAGCAGCTTTCGCCCATCATCGAGAAGATCGCGGCCGAATATGCCGACCGGGGCGTGCTGCTCGTCAAGATCAACGTCGATGAGAACCGGTTCATCGCCAGCCAGTTCCGCGTGCAATCCATCCCCACCGTTTATGCGGTATTCCAGGGCCAGCCGGTCGCGGACCTGACCCAGGCACGCACCGAGAGCCAGTATCGCCAGATGCTCGACCAGATCCTCGCGCAATTGCCGATCGAGAGTGAGGCCGGCCAGCGTGCGCAGGACATCGCGCCATTGCTGGCCATGGCTGAAGACGTGCTTGCGGGCGGCGATGCGGAGCGGGCGATCGCCATCTTCGCGCAGATCAGCGAGATGGCGCCGGACAATGCCGAGGCGCTGGGCGGGCAGATCCGCGCCCTGGTGGCGGCCGGTCATCTCGATGAGGCGGATGGGCTCGTGGCGAGCCTGCCCGAGGCGCTGGCGCACGACAAGGCCATCGAGCGCGGACGCTCGGCCATCGCGCTGGCGCGGTCCGCCACGCCGGGCGTGGACGTGGCGCCGCTGCAGGCCCGCATTCAGGCCAATCCAGACGATCATGACGCGCTGTTCGAGCTGTCGGCCGCTCATATGGCCAATGGCGACCGGGATGCCGCCGCCGAGGCGCTGCTGACCAGCATCGCGCGCGACCGCAGCTGGGAGGATGGCAAGGCGCGGACGCAGCTGCTCCAGCTCTTCGAGGTGGTCGGGCTGGAAGATCCCTGGGTTGCCGGCCAGCGCCGTCGCCTCTCGCAAATTCTCTTCGCCTGAGGCTGTGATGCAGCGCAGGCTGGCCATCTTCCCGCTGGGCGGGGCGCTGCTGTTCCCCCGCATGCACCTGCCCCTGCACATCTTTGAGCCGCGCTATCGAGCGATGGTCTCGGAGGCGATGGCCAAGGACCAGCGCATCGGGATGATCCAGCCGAGCGGACCGGGCGAGCCGGCGCCGCTCTTCTCTATCGGCTGCATGGGGCGGATCACCGAGATCGAGGCGCTGGATGATGGGCGCTTCAACATCATTCTGGCCGGGGAGGCGCGCTTTCGCGTGCAGCGCGAACTGGATGTCCGCACCGCCTTCCGTCAGGTTGAAGTCGAGATGATCGAAGGCGTCGAGGATGAACCCGGCGTGCTGGCGCCCAGCGAGCGGGCCGCGCTGGAGGATGAGGCCCGGGCGTTCGCCGCGTCGCTTGGCTATGAGGTCGAGTGGGATGCGGTCGAGACGCTGGACGACGAGATGCTGGTCAATGCCATCGCGCAGATCGCGCCCTTCGATCCGGCGGCCAAACAGGCCCTGCTCGAAGCCGATGCGCTGCGCGACCGCAACGAACTGATCATCCAGCTCATGCAATTCGCGCGGCGGGGCGACGGGCAGGGCAGCCAGCGCCTGCACTGATCGTCAGGCAGGCGCGGGAGCCGAATAGGCTCAGGCGGCCAGTGGAAGGGGCTGTGGCGCGTGAGTGCCCTGATCGATGGGCTCTGCAGCCAGCTCGGCGTGGGCGGCTTCTGCGTCGACCACCACGACATCCGCGATTGGGCGCGAGCGCGCAGGGAACAGCCAGCGGCTGACGGCCACGACAAGCCCGAGGCCAAGATAGATGGCCACCGTCGCAGCGAGATTGAAGAAGACACCACAGGCAAGCGCCGCGCGCACCCAGGTCGGGTTGATGCCGAGATCCTCGCCAATGGCCTGGCAGATTCCCAGCAGCGTATCGGGGCGTGCGAGCATCGAGGGGTGTGAGGCGGACATCGGTTGGCTCCTTGAAGGCGGGCCGATCCGTTCGACCCGCTGTCCTCTCCAAAGCATGTGTCGTGCCAATTTGTGGCTGGGGCTGCTTTTACGCCATTTCGCTGAACGTCAGCGGAACGGACATGGCAGAAAGGTATGAAAATTTTCCCGACGTGTGGGAGATTTCACTAACCTTGCCCACGTCCCGAGGACATTCCTTTGATCGCGGCGCTAGACCGCGATATCCATGGCGGGGCTGGGCGCGAGCAGGGATCGTGCAGCCCGGAGCAATTCCTCCGCGCTGAACGGTTTGGTCACGATCGGCTGGCGCGCGAGCAGGTCCGGCAATTGCGCCGCACCATAGCCGCTGACCATCAGGAACGGGATGGCGCGGGCCTGCAGCAGCGCTGCGATGTCCTCGACCGTCTCGCCCTGCAGATTGCCATCCAGCAGCACGAGGTCGAACTGGCCGGTCCGGGCCTGCTCCAGTGCCTGGTCATGCGTGGTGACCGGCCCGATGACCTGCGCGCCGCTCTCGCCCAGCACGGTCAGGATATCCAGCGCAACCAGAGGCTCGTCCTCCACGACGAGCACGGACTTGCCGTCCAGCGAGCCTTCGGTGGTAACCTGGAGGACGGGCTGGGGCGCCGTCCGTGGGATCGCGGCGGGGGCGGACTTCCTCACGACGGCACAGGGCAGGGTCAGGGTCCAGCGCAGGCCTTCCGGCTCGTACGTGGCGGTGGAAGCCCCGCCCTCGCTGCGCAGGCTGCGCTCGATCAACATGCTGCCGAAACCGGTGCGCGATGGCGGCGAGACGGGCGGCCCGCCACGCTCCACCCATTCCAGATGCAGTTGCTCATCCTCCAGCGTCCAGTTCAGCGCGACGTGGCCTTCTGCAGTGGATAGCGCGCCATATTTGAGGGCGTTGGTCACCAGTTCGTGCAGGACCATGGAGAGATGCAGGGACGGCTCGGGCTCCAGGTCCACGTCGGGCCCGGACGCGGAGAGGCGGTCGGGACCGACCACGCCCATATCGAACTGGCCGTGGATCAGCTCGCGTAGGCTCGCGGCTTTCCATGTCGCTTCGCTCAGCAGCGAATGCGCCTTGCTCAGCGCATGGATGCGGCCGATGAAGGTCGGTGCGAAATCGGCGGGATCGGCCGAGTGGCGGAGCGTCTGCGAGGCGATGGCCTGCACGGAGGCCATGGTGTTCTTCACCCGGTGGTTGAGCTCGCCCACCAGAAGCCGCTGAGTTTTTTCGGCCCGCCGGCGCTCGGTCACGTCGAGAATCTGTACTTCAACCGAAAGCAGCCTGCCACCGGCGCCATGGACCGCGGAACAATAGCATTCCGTGTCGATGTCTGTCCCCTGGCGGCTGTGCAGCACGAGACTCAGCATATCGCGCTGTTTCACGCCGGCGCGGAAGTCCGCGAACAGGCTGTGCAGGGGGGCAGTGCCATCGGCATCGCTCCAGGCTGTCGTGGCGAGGTCGCCGCCCAGCATTTCCCGCTCGCTCCAGCCGAACATGCGCTCGGCGCCCTTCGACCAGCCGACGATCCGCTCGCTGTCATCGAACTCCACGATGGCAAGCGGGCTGTTGTCCCGGTGCGCCTGCAGTCGGCCGAGAGCGCGGCTCAATTCATCGCCATGGCGCGCCAGGGCCTGCCGATGCCGGTGCAGCTCGACGAACACCTCCACCTTGCTGCGCAGCACGAGCGAATCGATCGGCTTGAGCAGATAGTCGACGGCGCCGGCTTCATAGCCGCGGAACCGCCGGGTCTCGTCGGTTGCGACGGCGGTGAGGAAGATGATCGGGATCCGGCGGGTCCGCTCGGTGCCGCGCATCAGCTCGGCCAGTTCGAACCCGTCCATCCCCGGCATCTGCACATCGAGCAGGGCAAGGGCGAACTCGTTCACCAGCAACAGCTCCAGCGCCTCGGCGCCCGAACCGGCGCGGGCCGTTTCCACGCCGTCATGAGCCAGCAGCGCTTCGAGCGCTTCGAGATTTTCCACCACGTCATCGACGATGAGGATGCGGACCGGATCAGGCGACATGGCCGGGCTCCTGTGACGGGACGAGGTTGCGGCGATAGATTTTTTCCTGAGGCACGAAGTCATCAAAGCAGCCTGACGTCCTCGAGAAGCGCAGCGTCTCACGCGAGCCTAGGCCGAGATACCCGCCGCGCACCAGCGAATTGGCGAAGAGATCGATCGCGCGGTCCTGCAGATCGCGGTCGAAATAGATGAGCACGTTGCGGCTGGAAATCAGGTGCGCCTCGGCGAACACCTGATCCGTCGCAAGGCTGTGCTCGGCGAAGACCGCGCGCGACCGCAGCGACTTGTCGAACACCACGCCGCCATAAGCTGCAGTATAATAATCGGAGAGGGATGTGTGTCCGCCGGACAGCCGGTGGTTCTCGGTGAACTTCGCAATGCGGCTCTGCTCGTAGACGCCGCTCTGCGCGTTGTTGAGCGCGCCGGGGCTGATGTCCGTGCAGTAGAAGATCGTGCGCTCCTCCAGCCCTTCTTCCCGAAACAGGATGGCCATGGAATAGAATTCCTCGCCATTGGCGCAGCCGGCGATCCAGACCTTGATCGAGGGGTAGGTCCGCAGGTGCGGGATCACCTGCTCGCGCAGCGCCCGAAAATAATCGGGGTCGCGGAACATCTCGCTGACCTGGATGGTCAGATAGCGCATCAGCTCGCCAAAGGCGGCGGGGCTGCGCAGCACGATATGCTGCATCTGGGAGAAGCTCTCGCAGCCAAGATGCGGCTGGGCACGCAGCAGGCGGCGGTGGAGCGAATTGCGCGAGTATCCGCGGAAGTCATAATGATAATGCCGCCAGATCGCCTCGATCAGCAGATCGGCTTCCAGCACGTCCAGCGGGGCAAGCTCGGCTTCAGGGGTCATCGCGGCATCCACACGCGCACCAGCGACAATAGCTTGTCCACGTCGAGCGGCTTGGAGAGATAATCATTGGCGCCGGCTGCCAGACATTCCTGCTGGTCGCGGTCCATGGCCTTGGCGGTCAGGGCGATGATCGGCAGGTTGCGCCACTGGCTCTGCCCGCGGATGTGGCGGGTGGCGGTCAGGCCATCCATCTCCGGCATCATCACGTCCATCAGCACCAGATCGACCATCGGCGCCTTGCCCTTTGCGGACTGGTCCAGCGCGTCGAGCGCTTCCCGGCCGTTGCGGGCGATGCGGATGGTGGTGCCATGCGGCTCGAAAATGCTGGTCAGCGCGTAAACATTGCGAATGTCGTCCTCGACCACGAGGATGGTTTTGCCATCCAGCGCGACATCCCGGTTGAGCGAGCGGACGACCATCTCCTTCTGCGCCTCGGGCAGTTCGGAAACGACCTGGTGCAGGAATAAGGTCACCTCATCGAGCAGCCGCTCGGGTGACTTTGCGCCCTTGACGATGATCGACTTGGAGTAGCGGCGCAGGCGCAGCTCTTCCTCGGGGGAGATGTCGCGGCCCGTATAGACAATCACCGGCGGGAAGCCGATCGTCTCATCCTCGCTCAGCCGTTCGAGCAGATCGAGGCCCGGCGTATCGGGGAGATTGAGGTCCAGCACCATGCAGTCGAAGCTGGTCGTGCCCAGCTGGTCGAGGCATTCGGCCGCGCTGTGTGCGGCCACCGTCTCGACATCGCGCGAGCCCAAGAGCAGGCCGATGCTCTCGGCCTGGCGGGCATCGTCCTCCACCACCAGCACCCGGCGCACGCGCTGCGAAATGCGCGTCTCCAGCGCTTCGAGCATGTCGACCAGTTGCTCGCGCCGCACCGGCTTGAGCAGATAGCCCACGGCGCCATTGGCCAGCGCCGCCTGTGCATCCTCGCTCACCGAAACGATATGCACCGGGATGTGCCGCGTGCGCACGTCGCGCTTCAACCGGTCGAGCACGGAGAGGCCAGTGTGGTCGGGCAGGTTCATGTCGAGGATGATGGCGTGGGGCAGATATTGCCGGGCCAGCAAGACGCCTTCGTCCGCCGTTCCCGCGACGAGGCACTGGAAACCGAGTTCGTGCGAGAGGTCGGCGAGGATTTCCGCAAAACGCGCATCATCCTCAACCACCAGGATCAAGCGGGAATCGCCGGAAAGCACCTCGCGATCATCCGCCACCGGCGACTGGCGCGGCAAGGCTGGCATCGCCGGCCCACGCGCGGGTTCCGGCAGGGCAGGGCGGGATTGCGAGCGGCCCTGATCGAGCGCGGATGGCTCCAGCTCGAGCGGCAGCGTCAGCGTGAACACGCTGCCTTCGCCGGCAGCGCTCTCGACGCCGACCGAACCGCCCAGCAGCCCGGCCAGTTCGCGGGAAATCGACAGGCCAAGGCCGGTGCCGCCATATTTGCGGCTGACCGTCCCGTCCGCCTGCCGGAAGGCATCGAAGATGATGCCCAGCTTCTCGGCCGGAATGCCGATGCCGGTATCCCGCACGCTCAGCGCGATGCCGCCGCCCGGCGCGGCCGATGCGCGCAACGTTATCTCACCGGCGGCCGTGAACTTGATCGCGTTGGAGAGGAAGTTCTTGAGCACCTGCTCGACGCGCTGGGCGTCGGTGCGGATGTCGGCTGGCAGGCCGGGGTCGATTTCCGTCCGCAGCGCCAGCCCCTTCGAGGTCGCGCCTGCGGAAAAGGTCGCGCTCAGGCGCTCGAACATGGTCGAGAGCTTGGCCGGGCGGATGTCCAGCTCCACCTTGCCCGCCTCGATCTTCGAGATGTCGAGAATGTCGTTGATCAGCGTCAGCAGATCATTGCCGGAGGATTCGATCGTGCGGGCGTGCTTGACCTGATCGGCCGAAAGATTGCCGGCGCGGTTCTCCCCGAGCAGCCGCGCCATGATGAGCAGCGAATTGAGCGGCGTGCGCAGCTCGTGAGACATGTTGGCGAGGAATTCGGATTTGTAGCGGCTGGCCTTCTCAAGCTCGGCGGTCTGCTCCTCAAGCGAGGCCTGGGCCTGTTCCAGCTCGTCGCGTTGGGCCTCAAGCTCATGGGCCTGATTTTCCAGTGAGGCGTTGCTTTCCTCCAGCTCGGCCTGCTGCGCTTCCAGCCGCGCCTGCGATTCCAGCAGCCGCTGGCTCTGCGCTTCCAGTTCCTCATTATTGGCTTGCAGCTCTTCGCCCTGCGCCTGCAGTTCCTCGGCCTGATGCTGAGTTTCCTCCAGCAGCGCCTGAAGCTGCGACCGATAGGCTGCCGAGCGGATCGAGACGCCAAGCTGCGCGGCGATCCGCGTCATGAAAGCTTCGGCATCATGGGCGGCCTTGCCGGTCAATCCCAGTTCAATCACGGCGTTGACTTCGCCGTCGGCGCGCGCAGGCGCGACCAGAATCTGCTGCGGGACCGCCCGGCCGAACGCCGAGCCGTAATAGAGATAATTTTCCGGCACCTCGGTCAGCAGAAAGCTACGCTTGTCGCGTACGGCCTGACCGAGCAACCCATCGTCTGGCGTGATCTCCTGCGGGATGGGGGCGTCCTGCGGAACGCCATAGACGGCACGGCGCTGAAAGGTCGCTTGCTCGCGCACGAACAGGGCAGCCGCTTGCGCGCCGAGATATTCGGCCAGGTAGCGCAAGGCACGCTGGGAGACCTCTTCAATCGACAGGTCGCCAGCAACGGCGTTTCCAAGCCCGACCTGCCCGGCCTGCAGCCAATCCTGCCGGGCGATTTCCAGCTTGCTGCGGATGAACATGACGCCAACAGCGGCCAGCAGCCAGTTCACGGAGGCGCCGATGACGCGGTTGACGATGGCGATGTTCGGATCGACCCCATCGCGCGCGAAGAAGAAGCCCATGATCGTCAACAGCGTTGCCAGCGACGCGGTCACGAGCGGCGCGAGGGGAGCGGACGCCAGGAAGGCGAGAACGGTGGGGAGGAGGTAGATGACCCAGACAGCGGTGCCGAGCGGAAAGATCAGGTCTCCGGCAAACGGGATCGCCAGAAGGAAGGCGATGGCGGCATAGAGAAACACTTCGCGATTATTATGAAGCACTTAATGCCCGCCCTTTCAGATGCCAAAAGGGCAGATAGCTCAGACCCCCGAGGGGAACGCCAATCAGGCATTTTGGTTCCCGCACCGTTTAAATGCGTGAAGAAATTTCTCGGCGGGGCTGTTCGGCGCCCGATAACCGGGGAATCCGGACAGGCAGGATGATGCGCATGGCCGGGCCTGGCTGACCCGGCCATGCGCGTTGTGCGTTTAAAGCCGCCTCATGCGGGCGCGTTTTCCGCCGCTGCGGCGATGGCGTCGTCGAGATCCTTGGCGCTGTGTCGCTCGGCGATGCCGCCGCCGGGGCGTCCTGCAGCATTGACGAGCAGGCCGCGGCTCACACCCTTGCGGGCATGGAGCTGCGTCACCCAGCGGTCGACATTGCGATACTCATGGACCGAGAGGAACTCCTGCGCATCATAGGCACTGCGCATCATCGATCCATACCAGGGTAGGATCGCGAAATCGGCGATGGTGATCTCGTCGCCGATGATGAATTCCTTGTCGGCCAGCTGCTTGTCGAGCACGTCGAGCTGGCGCTTGGTTTCCATGGCGTAGCGGTCGATGGCATATTCGATCTTGATCGGCGCATAGGCATAGAAGTGCCCGAAGCCGCCGCCGACGAACGGCGCGGATCCCATCTGCCACATCAGCCAGTTGAACGTCTCGGTGCGCTTGCGCACGTCGGTCGGCAGGAAGGCGCCGAACTTCTCGGCCAGATAGACCAGCATCGATCCGCTCTCGAACAGGCGCAGCGGCGGGTTCTGGCTGTAATCCATCATCGCCGGAATCTTGCTGTTCGGGTTGATCTTCACGAAATCGCTGCCGAACTGCTCGCCGGTGTAGATCTTGATCAGCCAGGCATCATATTCCGCGTCATAGCCCGCGGCCAGCAGCTCCTCGAGCATCACCGTGACCTTCTGGCCATTGGGTGTGCCCAGCGAATAGAGCTGGAGCGGATGTTCGCCGATGGGCAGGGTGATGTCCTGCCGCGCGCCCGCCGTCGGCGCATTGATGCTGGCGAACTGCCCGCCATTCTCCGTCTCGTTGCGCCACACCTTGGGCGGAACATATCCGGCGGGCAGATTGTTGGCGGGGTCGCTGTCGGCCATGGTCTTGTCTCCTGTGCGCGGTGTTATGCCGCCAATCTAGCGCCTGCGCGCGCACAGACCAGCGCTGCGTGGGATGAGTTTGTCTCTGCCCGCGCGAAGCGGCGCTTTACCCGATTGGTCGAGCGCCGCTCGCGCGAAGGCTCAGAAGGGCAGCCAGTTGCGCTTTTCGGTGAACTTCATGTAGCCGGCATTGACGCCGAGCCGATAGCCGACGCCAAGGCGGATGGGGATGAGCACGATATCCCCCCAGCGCATGTAGCTCGCGTTGAAACCGCCGACGAGATAAGCGGCGCCCTCACCGGCCGGGAAGCGCTTATAGAGCTCCTGGCTGTCATAGAGATTGTAGACGAGCACGAAGGTCTTCGCGGCATTGCCGCCGAGGTCGAAGCCGATGGACGGGCCGGTCCAGTAGACGTCGCGCTGGCCCTCGATCTTGTGGAACAACGTCCCCGATCCGTAGCGCAGGCCGATGCCGATGGCGCCCGAGGCCTCGCGCCCGGCGATGTAGGCGATCGGCTCGCCCTGATCCTTGAGGATGTTCTCGATGATGCCGGCGAGCCCTTCAGCGCCCTTGCCGAAGACGCCCTCGGCCGCGCCGATCAGATCGTCCTTCTTGTAGGTGTTCGCGGCGGCATTCTCCGGCACGCCGGCGGCCTCGGTCGGTGTGGTTGCGGTCTGGGCCGTGGTGCTCGCTGGGGGCGCGGGCGGCGGGCTGGTTGCCGGATCGTTATAGACCGGATCGGCTGGCGGGTAGGAGGGCGCAGGCTCGGATGGCGGGGGCGTCTGGTTCGCCGGTGCGCCGGGCGCGAGATCTGCGTCGATCTGCGTGTTGGGATCGACCGTGTTGATCTGGGCCGCGGCAGGCGCCGCCACCATTGCCGCGCTGGCCACCAGCCCGATCGCCCAAGTGATGAGAGGCTGGATCGGTGCTCTCGTCCGGTTCATTCAAATGTCTCCCGCAATCGCAGATCGGCCAGCGGTCGTGCCGCAATATCGCTGGCACGATCAGACCCCCGCTCGAGCTTAGCTATCCGTTCGCCCGGATGAAACGACAATGAACGAACGGTGAGTCGAATCGATTTCGCGTCAAACCGAATCGATTTCCCGCTCGGCCGCTGGTCCATTGAGGCTGTTGATCGCCTCGAACACTTGGCGTTCCGCTTCTGCACGAGGCAGGCCGGGCGGAATGAGCGGCGCCAGCCGGTAGGTGATGACGCCGGAGCGCTTCAGGAAACTGTTGCGAGGGGAAAGCCGGCCCGTATCCAGCGCCACCGGCAGCACGGGCACGCCGAGCATGGAATACAGCCCGGCAAAGCCAGCCTTGAGCGGCGCGCGCTCGCCATGCGGCACGCGCGTCCCTTCCGGGTAGAGCAGCACGGGGCGCCCTTCTGCGAACGCGGCGCGCGCTTCGGCACGGATGCCGCGCAGCGCGCTGGCACCGCCTGCCCGGTCGACGATCATCAGCCCATAAGCCCGCGCCACCGCGCCCCAGACCGGGATGTCCCCCAACTCGCGCTTGGCGGCGATCACCGGGCGATGGAAGAGGATCACGGCGTCCAGCGTCTCGAACATCGATTCATGCTTGGAGACGATGAACACCGGTTCGTCAGGGAAGGCGCCCTCCACGACGATCTTCTGGCCCAGCACCCAGCGCGCCAGAAACCGGTGAATGCGCGACCACACCGCCGCGAGCGGCACGACCTTGCGCGCGCCGAACGGCATCACGCTCAGGCAGGCGAGCAGCAGGAAGACGGTCATGCCGTAGAACAGCACCGAGAACAGCGCCGAGCGCAGCGCCGTGACCAGCGTGCCGAGCGGGGACAGGGGAGGCATGGGCTTTCCGTTCCCGCTCAAATGCCGAGCAGACCGGCAATTCGCCGCAGGGCGAATTTGTGATATTCGCGGAACAGCACCGTCAGGCTCGGATGAGACCGCACGGCGTCAGGCACGATGCGAACCGAAGGATCGATCTGGCGCGAGAGTTCATATTGCGCGCGGCGCATGTGCCAGTCGGTGGTGATAATCCGCACGGAGGCGTAGCGGTTGCGGCGCAGCCATTGCGCCGTCTCGATGGCATTGGAGCGCGTGTCGATCGCCTCACGACCCAAGGTGATGCAGCAGCTCATCAGTGCCGGTGAAACCCTGTAGAGCGCGGCAAATTCGCCGCGCCGCACGTCCCGATCCACACCGGAGACCAGCAGATGACGGCTCTGGTCGCGACGCAGCAGCGCCAGCCCCCGCTCGATGCGGCCTGCCGAACCGGTCAGCACGACGATGGCGTCGGTCTTTTCATCGTCCTGCGACTGGGGCAGCAGCAGCGCGAACCAGATAAAGCCGAACGCCCAGACCAGCAGGATGATCGAGAGAAACCGCCGTATCACAAGGAGCGCTCCAGCGCCCGCCGCAAGGTGAGGCGTGCCGACAGCGACGCGACGCCCACACCCGCCACCGGCAGCAGCGGGAAGATGATCCACGCGATGCCGGGCAGCGAGGCGCTGCTCATGAGATCGGACGCCACTGCCGCCATCGAGCGGCCGACAAGGATGATGACGAGCGTCGCCGCCGCATAGCCCACCACGCCCCCGAACAGCGCATCAAGCATCATCCGCCGCTGGAACAGGCGCACCACCTGCGCATCGGTGGCGCCCAGCATGTGCATGATGTCGATGGTGCCGCGATGGGTGGCGTGCGCGCCTCGCGCGGCCAGCACGACCACGGCGCCGGTCGCAAAGGCCATCAGCGCGACGACGGCGAAGGCGACGAGGCCGATGGACCAGACAAGCTGGGCGAGGGACGAGAGATAATCGCCATGCGGCTCGACGCGGGCATGGGCGTTGATCTCTTTCACTGCCTTGTCGAGCACAGCCAGGCGCTCGGTCCGGGCGCTCTCCGGGGTCAGCAGTTCGGCATCGATTAGCGCCGGCAGCGGCACATCGGCCAGCTTGAGATCATTGCCGAGCCAGGGCGCAAGTTGCGCCGCCAGTTCGCTTTCCGGCACGACATGCACTGTGCCCACGTCCTCAGCCTGATCGAGCAGGCTGACGATGCGGCGCACCGCCTGTCCGCGCGCCTGCGGATCTGCCTCGGCCACCTGCACGGTCACGCGGCCGGAGACCTCATCCACCAGCGCCCGCGCGCCCTGATTGAGGGCGAGGCCGGCGGCGGTTGCCAGCACGGTCAGGAACATCATGATCGCGATCACCCAAGGCATCGGCCCGGTCAGCCGGCCCTGCGGCAGCAGCGGGCCAGGGCGATAAGGGCGGCTCATGCCTTCGAGCGGATTGCGCGCCATGGCTCAGGCTTGTCCCGGCTGGTGGGGCGCGGGGCGATGGGGTGAGGAGAGCGCGCTGACGCCATCCTGCCCCTCGATCGGCGCCATGCGTCCACCTTCCAGCCGCATGGTCCGCGCGCCGGAGACCTTGCCCAGCAGGGCAGTGTCGTGCGTGGCGACGACGATTGTCGTGCCGAGCTTGTTGAGCGCCTCAAACAGGGTGATGAGCCGGGTCGCCATGTCCCGGTCCACATTGCCGGTCGGCTCGTCGGCCACCAGCAGTTCCGGCCGGCCGATCACGGCGCGCGCGATGGCGACGCGCTGCTGCTCCCCGCCCGAGAGGGTGGCAGGCAAGGCATGGGCACGGTCGGACAGGCCGACCCAGTGCAGCATCTCCTCCACGGGCGGGCGGATCTGGTCTTCGTTGACGCCGGCGATGCGCAATGGCAGCGCGACATTATCGAACGCCGAGAGGTGCGAAACCAGCCGGAAATCCTGAAACACCACGCCAATGCGGCGGCGGAAGCTCGGCAGACGGGCGCGGGGCAAGGTGACGATATCGGCATCGAACAGGCGGATCGCGCCGCGGCTGGGGCGCTGGGCGAGATAGAGCAGCTTGAGCAGCGAGGTCTTGCCCGCGCCGGACGCGCCGGTGAGGAAATAGAAGGCCCCTTCGTCGAGCGAAAAGCTGAGGTCGGACAGCGTTTCCGGGCCGGGCCCATACCGCAGCCCGACATTCTCGAACTGGACTATTCTAGCCATCGCCGCGATTGCATGTCCCCATTAATGGCGCGCGGCCACGCCCGCCGATGATCTGCCGCGCCGTGCATGGCACAGGCCCCCATTGCGGGCAAGGTGGCGGATGGTGCGCCGGCCTCGCGCGCGTCCCACAGGCCCTGCCGTCCGTCGCTGTGGGGATATCCCCGGCCACGTTCAAACGCCCGCTTGCCCTCTGCGGGAAACCGGTGTTTATGGAGCGCGATGATCCTCGTCTGCCCTCAATGCGCCACACGCTATGTTGTGCCTGATAGCGCGATTGGTGCTGCGGGCCGTCAGGTCCGGTGCGCGTCTTGCCGCCACAGCTGGTTTCAGGAGGGCGCGCCGGTGGAGCGCCCCGAGCCGGCGATGGCCGATGCTGCGGCGGACGCCGGCCTTGCGCCCAATGAGGTCCCCGCATTCGCACCCGTCGAGAGTGGAGAAGCGCAGGCGCCTGTGGCGCCGGTCTCGGTCGGCACTGAGGAAACCGCCGCCGCAGCGCCCCCGGCTGAACCGCGTCACGACCCGATCGATCCGCCGCCTGCTGCCGCGCCGTCGCAGGAGTTCGTCCATTATCCCGACGAGCCAGCCGAGGCGCCGACGCGTCCGCGACGCAATCCCGCCAGGCTCTGGACGGCAGCGGCGCTCGCCTTCTTCGTCGCGGTGAGCCTTGCCGGCGGTGCGCTCGCTTATTTCGGCCCGCCCAACTGGGCCGTTGCGCTCGGCTTTGGCGGAGCGCCTGCGACCTCCGGCCTCAATTTCTACCTGCCCAAGCCTCCCGAGCGCCGCAACCTGCCGACCGGCGAGGAATATTTCGCGTTCAGCGCCCGCATCCTCAACGATAGCGACCAGGAACAGACCGTTCCGCCGGTGGTGGTCGAACTGCGCGACGATCAGGGCCGGCTGGTGTTCAGCTGGATGACCAAGGCGGACAAGTCGACGCTCAAGCCCAATGAGGAAGCGCGCGTGTCCGAGAGCCGGCTGGACATCCCCAAGAACGCGCGCAACCTTGAGCTCAGGTTCGCCGATAACGCAGGCTGACCTGCCAGAAGCGCGCTGCCTGCAGCACCATCGCCGCCGCCATGCCGAGCGCCGCGGCGAACGCCAGACCCGCCGATCCCCAGCCCTGCGCATGGCCGTACCAGCCCATGACGCCCATCACGCCAAAGAAGGCGATGATGCCATTCACGCTGGCGACCACCTGATCCCCCAGTGAGCGCAGCGCTGCGACGAAGATCGCCTGGATGCCGTCGCACAGGATGAACGGGGCCAGAATGAGCAGCATGATCAGCGCTTCCCGCGCCACGGCGGGTTGCGCGGTGAGCCCGGCGACGATCGGCCGGCCGAACAGCAGATAGGCGATTACCACCGCGCCCATGAACAGGATGGAGAGGCCGCACGCGATCATGGTGCGGCTGCGCGCCTCCCATGGCTCGCCTGCGCCTACCGCATTGCCGACCCGCACGCCTGCCGCGGAGCCGAGCCCCAGCGCTAGCGCAAAGCCGAGATTATGCAGCGAGAGCATCACCTGAAAGCCGCCGGCCACGATCTCGCCCATCTGCGTGGAGAGGATCATGAGATAGGAGAAGCCGAGCACTTCCATCGCCGCCCCGATGCCGGGCATCGCGCCGAAGCGGACGATGGCACCGATGCCGCTCAACGCGCTGCGCCAGGCCGCCAGGTCGAGCCGGCGCAATCCGCGCTCGCGCGCGCTTGGCAGCGTCCACGCCATATAGGCCATGGCCAGGCCGCCGCCCAGCGAGGTCAGTGATGTCGCCAGCGCGGCGCCGAACGCGCCCATCGCCGGAAAACCGAGATGCCCGAGCGCCATGGCCCACGTCAGCACGGCATTGACCGGCAAGGTGGCGAGGTTGACGATCAACACCCGGCGTGGCGCGCTCACCCCTTCCAGAAAATAAGCGCAGCCAATCGAGAGCATCTGCCCCGGCAGGCCCAGCATCATCGCGGCGAGCACATGCGCGCCGGGATCGACCAGCGCATCGGCGACGCCGGTCAGCGCCAGCAGGGGGCGGGCGAACAGCGCGATGACGACGGCGCTGGGCACGCCGAGCAGCAGGCCGGTCAGCACCGCTTCCCGCCATAGCGCCCCGGTGCGGTGCAGGTCTCCGCCGCCATCCGCGCGGCTGGTGAAGACGATTACGCCGGACATGCCGGCCAGCAGCAGCATCAGGATGACGAACATCACCACCCGGCCGGCCGCCAATGCCCCGAGTTCGCTCGTGCCCGCATAGCCAACCACCGTCACATCGACGAGGTGCATGATCGTCCAGTTGAGATTGGTGAGGACGATCGGCCAGGCTAGCCACGCGATGCGGCGGGCCTCGCTCAGCAGGCCGGTGTGGCGGGGTGGCAAGATGGTGTCAGTGTCGGACATGAAGCTGCTTGATCAGGAGAGGAGGGGAAAGAGGGAGCGGGACCGGAAGTTATGCATTCCGCGCACGCATCGGCCATACTGATTCGCGCGGCGCAGGCTGTGGAGCATCGAAGTGACGGAACGCATAGTCAGCACAGCCGCGTGGCATCGGATCGGTCCTTCCGGCGCAGCCATGACCGGGCTTTTGGCGCCCGCGACACAAGGACTGCAAAAATCGTGATAAAAGCGCGTGCATTGGGCACGTCAGCGCCCTGCTGGATCGCCTGCAGGGCCGCGCAAGTCAAGCCAACAGCCCGATCCCGCGGCGCGTTTCACGCTATATCACGATGAAGTGCGAAGGATGGTTGCATGCCCCGAATCCCTTTGCTAAAGGCCGCCGCCTACCCGGGGGCCATCGGCTCCCACCTCCCTGATGTGCGGTCGTGGCGGAACTGGTAGACGCGCAACGTTGAGGTCGTTGTGGGCGAAAGCCCGTGGAAGTTCGAGTCTTCTCGACCGCACCATTCCCAGTCAAAGATGAGCATTTAGGCCTTCTTTGAGGCGGCGGCGGAAATCGCTGCCGTTTCGATGGCAGCGTGTGCGCCATGCCCGATGACGTGGGATTCGCTACTCTCGCCGACGATCACTTCATTGATCAATATGCGCACATGGCTTCATCGAAGCGGTGAATTATTGCCGCAGACGGGCCGCTTTAAGCGCTCGACCATGTGGGACGTCACGAGGTTGCCACGGTGGAGCTGGCACTCCAGGAGAGTGCGGGTTCTGACAAGGCCGCGATAGGTGGCGCTCCCGACGCGGTTACCTGCTTTGATCCGAACGGCTCAGTTGCTTGCCTAAAAAGGCATACTGACCCAATTGCCGATAGTTGGTTTGCCAAGGCCCAATCTCCATCCTAGGATTTACCGGAAAAGTTACCGGTAATGTAATCGGGCGATGGGGAGAGATAGACGGTGCGGCACAACATATCGCGGGATCACTTGATGGCATCTGTTGGGGCGGTCGCCCTGGGATGCATTTGCTCAGCAGCACCTGTGCATGCGCAAGATGGGGAGGGGGCCGGGTCCTCTGAAGCGCGGGCCGCCGCGGAGCAGGAGTCGATCGTCGTCACCGGATCACGCATCCGTACCAGCGGTTTCAACTCCCCTCAGCCGCTTACGGTGATTGGCGCCGAGCAGATCAGGAACCTCGTGCAGACCAATTCGCAGGATGTTCTCGACAGCATCCCTCAGATCACCAGTGCCATTTCGGACACCAACCCGGGCAATGCGTCTGGCGCGGAGGTGGGGTCGGCGACGGCGAACCTCCGTGGCCTGAACCCTTTTTACGGAACCCGCACGCTCACGCTGGTGAACACCCGCCGCTTCGTGCCGACCGGGGACGGCGGGGCCGTTGACCTCAACCTCATTCCCAGCGCCCTGATTGCGCGGGTGGAGACCGTGACGGGTGGCGCCTCGGCCGCCTATGGCTCGGATGCTGTCGCGGGGGTCGTGAACATCATCCTCGACAATAAGATGACGGGCCTGCGCGCGCAGGTTGATTCCGGCCTCACCTTTCGTGGCGACGGGCGCAAGATCCATGGGTCGCTGGCCTATGGCACCTCTTTCGCGGGGGATCGCGGTCACATCATCGTCGGGGTCGAATATCAGGATCAGGACGAGATCGAGAGCTGTTTCAATGCCCGTCGCTGGTGTCAGGCCGGCTGGGATATCTTCGAGAACGCCAATAATATCCTGCCCAATGGCCAACCGTCGGGATACAATGTTCCGGGCTCGCCGGGCTTCGGGCTGCCCAACTATGTTTTGGGCCGGGATTCCGCGCTGGCATTCAACACACCTTATGGCGTCGTGCGCAATCGCGCGCCCGCCCCGCTCGCGGCACGCAACTATCGGTTCACGGCGGATGGCAGGGGAATCGTGCCCTTCGATCAGGGCGAGTTCGTCAACAACAGCACCATCGGCCAGGTCCAAGGCAGCGATGGCATTTCGAACTATGACGATGCCAGCCTTCAGGCCGGGCTGGAGCGCATTGTCGCTTATACGGCCGCCGAATTTGCGCTCAGCGATAGCCTGACGCTTTCCGGAGAGTTCAACTATGGCAAGCGGATCGCCCGAGCCGCCACGCTGACGGCAGGTCCGCGATCCACCTTCTTCGTAAAAGCCACCAACCCCTATGTTCCGCAGGAGCTTGCCGCTCTGCTGGGCGGTGCCTCATTCAGTTTCGGCAAGGATCTTGACGGTCAAATCCCGTCCTACAGCCGCGCGGAGGTGGAAGTGTACCGGGGCGTGATTGCCCTCTCAGGCGATCTCGGCGGCAGTTGGAAATGGGACGCCTATTATCAATATGGGCACAATGAGCGTAATCAGATGCGCAATCGCTCGCGCGTCAACACGCCCTTCACCTTCGCTCTCGATGCCGTTCGCGCGCCGGCCGGCAATGTGCTGGGGGTGGCTCCTGGCACGATCGTATGCGCCGAGTTGTTGAAACCGAACCCCAACCCCATTGCGGTCGGTTGCTCTCCGGCAAACTTCTTCGGCCTCGACAATCTAACGCAAGCCGCGATCGATTATGTCTATCGGCCGGTGTTCGAAGACTTCGTCTATGATCAGCACGTCCTGGCCGCCAGCATCACCGGCGATCTGTTTGGCGGCATTGGCGCGGGGCCGATCGGCTTTGCGGCGGGCGGCGAGTACCGGACGGAAAGCGGCAATGTCACCCATGGCGACATTCCCAACTATCTTGATTACGCCTTCACGTTCGGCCTGGATTACGGCGGAAGCATCAAGGTGCTTGAGGGCTTCACGGAACTCAACGCGCCTTTGCTGGCCGGGCTGCCAGGAGCCGAGCGGCTCGATCTGAACGGCGCAATCCGGTACACGCGCAACAGCGCCAAGAACCGCATCACCGACGAAGCGAAGTCGACGACAGCCACCAGCTGGAAGCTCAGCGCCATTTACGAGCCACTAAGGGGCGTGCGGTTTCGTGGATCGCGGTCGCGCGATATCCGCGCGGCGGGCTTCCGGGAGCTGTTCCTGCAGCAGGTGCCGACCGACCCTGGCACCTCGCAGGGCACCGTCCGCAATCCCAATGGGCCCGGCGGCAACGCTAATGATGCCACGCCGATCCTGAGCGGCGGCAGCTTCCAGTTGGGCGCTGAGAAGGCGGACACGACGACAGCGGGGATCGTGCTGCAACCTGCCTTCGTCCCGGGCCTGCGCTTTTCGGCGGACTGGTTCGAGATCAAGCTCAAGGATGCGGTCACCACGCTGTCCGGGCAGTCGATTGTCGATCTGTGCGATCAGTTCGACACCTTCTGCGACCGCATAACATTCAGCGGCGGCAATCTAGCCGACATCAGCTTCATTGATGCCCGTCAGGTCAATCTGGGCCTGATCACTTATCGCGGCCTTGATTTCGAACTGGAGTACAATCTCCCGCTGTCCGACGTGGCAAGCAATTGGGACGGCGCGCTGACCCTGCGGGTACTTGCGGCGCATCAATATGATCTCAAGGTCCAACCCGACCCCAATGTCCGTGCCCTCGATTATGCCGGCATGACCGGGCCTCTCGTGGGCCGAGCCGACTTCAATCCGGCACCCGCATGGCGGTGGAATGCATCGGTCACTTACAATCAGGGTGGCTTCACGAGTGTGTTGCAGGTGCGGCGGATCGGCTCCGGCATTGGCGACGTGACCAAGGTCGGTCCTGAGGACGAGGGCTATGATCCTTCTCTTCCCAACAGCATCAGCGTCAATCGTTTCGATGGTGCGACCTATGTGGATCTGGCGATGACCTATCGCATCCCCTTCGGCTCGGGCGATCAGAACTTCGAGATTTTCGGAAAGATCGAAAATCTGTTCGATAAATCTCCGCCGATTGCGGTTGCTACCGGCGGGAGCGGCGGCTCGCCTTACCCCACGAACCCTGTGTTCTTCGACACGCTGGGCGCTCGCTTCCAGACCGGTGTGCGGGTGAGATACTGAGGCTGAGGGAGGGCCGGTTTTCGGCCCTCCCGTTAAGGGGGGCGCCCACCCGTAGTGCTTCGTATAAGCTCTGAAAGCGCCTGTTCAGACGCGCTCCACCGCCAGCGCCAAGCCCATGCCCACACCCACGCAAAGGGTGGCGAGCCCGCGTTTGCCACCGGTCTGTTCCAATTGACGCACCAATGTCAGCGCGAGGCGCGCGCCCGACATGCCGAGCGGATGCCCCAGCGCGATGGCGCCGCCATGCGCATTGACGTGCGCCGCATCGTCCTCCAGCCCGAGCGACCGGAGGACCGCCAGGCTCTGGCTGGCAAAAGCTTCGTTCAGCTCGATCGCGTCGAAGTCGCGGATGGTGAGATCGAGACGCTGCATCAGCTTTTGCGTGGCCGGCACCGGGCCGATTCCCATTAGCCCGGGCTCTACGCCCGCCGCCGCCGCGCCGAGGATGCGCGCACGCGGCGTCAGCCCGAAGGTCTTCGCGGCCTGCTCGGTCGCGATGATCATCGCCGCCGCGCCGTCATTGATGCCGGACGCATTGCCGGCGGTGACGGTGCCTTCGGCACCGAACAAGGGCTTCAGCCGCGAGAGCGTTTCAAGGGAGGTGGTATGGCGCGGGTGCTCGTCGAAGGACATGAGATCCGTCTCTCCACGCACCTTTCCCGGCACCGCGACGGGCAGAATTTCCCCATCGTGAAAGCCGCTGCTCTTGGCCGCGGCGGCACGCTGCTGGCTGCGGAGCGCAAATTCGTCCTGATCCGCGCGGCTGATCTGGTATGCCGATGCGACATTCTCGGCCGTTCGCGGCATCGTCTCCGTGCCATAGGCGGCATCGAGCGCTGGATTGACGAAGCGCCAGCCCATTGTGGTATCCATCAACTGCTGATCGCGGTCGAAAGCGCCTGTGGCCTTGCCTATGACGAGCGGCGCGCGGCTCATGCTCTCCACACCGCCGGCCAGCGCAAGCTGCATCTCGCCTGTGCCGATCGCGCGCGCGGCCGCGCTGACGGCCTCCAGGCCCGAAGCGCACAGGCGGTTGTGGGTTACGCCCGGCACCGTGACAGGTAGCCCGGCAAGCAAGAGGCTCATCCGCGCGACATTGCGATTGTCCTCGCCCGCCTGATTGGCGCATCCGTAGAATACCTCCTCGACTGCGGCTGGGTCGAGTTGCGGATTGCGTTCGAGCAGCGCCTTGATGGGCAACGCGCCCAGATCGTCCGCCCTTATGCCGGAGAGGCTCCCGCCATAGCGCCCGATCGGGGTACGGATGGCATCGCAGATGAAGGCCTCTCTCATGCCTCTTGCCCCGATCCGGAGAGGCCTCGCGCTCCGGCTGCGAGTTCCAATGGAACCCCGGTGAGCGCACGGAGATCGTCAAGGCCGAGGCCATCCACCATGTCGATGACGCGGGCGCCTGCCTGCCCGACCTCGAAGGTGGCAAGATCGGTGTACACCCGGGACACGCAGGCCAGCCCTGTCAGTGGATAGCTGCACTCGGCCACCAGCTTGCTTTTACCCTGCCGGGTTAGCAGGTCCATCATCACAAAGGTCTGCCGGGCGCCGATCGCGAGATCCATCGCGCCTCCGACAGCCGGGATCGCGCCTTCCTCGCCGGTGTGCCAGTTGGCAAGATCGCCGGTCACGGACACCTGATAGGCGCCCATCACGCATATATCGATATGGCCGCCCCTCATCATCGCGAAGCTGTCTGCATGGTGAAAATAGGCGCCGCCGGGCAGCAGGGTGACCGGCTGCTTGCCCGCGTTGATCAGTTCCCAATCCTCCTCGCCCGGCGCTGGCGCAGGCCCCATGGCGAGCAGTCCATTTTCGCTTTGCAGGAAAATGTCGCGGTCTGCGGGCAGATAGTCCGCGATCTTGGTTGGCAGTCCGATGCCGAGATTGACGTAGGCGCCCTCCGGGATGTCCTGCGCCACGCGCTGGGCAAGCTGATTGTGGTCGCGTCGGTTCATGGCAGGCTTCTCCTCATGCGGCGGCCACGTTCCGGCGATCGACCTGCACCACTCGCTGGACAAAGATGCCGGGCGTCACGATCGCTTCAGGATCGAGGGCGCCCAGCGGGACGATTTCGGACAGCTGAGCAATGCATGTTCTGGACGCCATCGCCATGATCGGGCCGAAGTTGCGGGCCGTCTTGTTGTAGACGAGATTGCCCCAGCGGTCGCCGCGATGCGCCCTGATCAGCGCGAAGTCCGCCGAGATCGGATATTCCAGCACATAATCGCGCTCGCCGATGCGGCGGGTTTCCTTGCCCTCTGCGAGTTGCGTGCCAAAGCCGGTGGGCGTGAAGATTGCGCCAAGGCCCGCACCGGCGGCCTGTATCCGTGCTGCCAGATTGCCTTGCGGCACGAGTTCGAGCTCGATCTCTCCGGCCCGATAGCGCGCGTCGAAATGGTGGGAATCGACCTGGCGCGGGAAGGAGCAGATGATCTTCGCGACGCAGCCGGCCCGGATCAATGCCGCGAGGCCGGTTTCGCCATTGCCCGCATTGTTGCTGATGATGGTGAGGTTGCCCACGCCCCGCGCAATCAGCGCGTCGACGAGTTCGTCCGGCATGCCAGCGGTTCCAAACCCGCCGATCATCACCGAGGCGCCATCAGGAATATCCGCTGTCGCCTCGATCAGGGATTCAAAGGTCTTGTCGATCATGATGTTAAATCCAGGAGGCCAAAACCGAACGGATCACGCGGGGTAGGTCAGGGGGCGAACGCCGATCCGCCCAAGGCGCCCATGTCCCGCCGCCATCGGCTAGCCGGATCGGGTTTGCTCCGTCTCAAACCGGGAGGCGACAAAGATCAGAAAGCCGCCAACGGCCGCCGAGCACGCCACGATTCCCATCGAATAGCGCAACGCGTGGACGCCAAGATCGGCGAAGATCGTATCGTTCATCAGGCCGATGCTGGTGGGCCCGATGAGATCGGCCAGAAAATTGCTGGCGAGGAGCGCGAAGGCCAACCCTGTCGCGCGCAGACCGGCGCCCGATACGTCCATGCAGATGGCAACCGTCGAGGCTTGCGACCCCATGATCAGCATTCCGGTGAGCAGATAGGCGGGCATCCACACCCAATATTCGTCTGCCATCAGATAGGTCATTTCGGCGGGCGCCCCCAGCATCAGCATGATCCCCGGCACCCAGAAGCGCCAGCGATGGTCCCGCCGGGCAAGTCGGTCGGTGACCCATGCGCCGACCAGTGCGCCGATCAGCAAGGCCGGGCCGCGCGAAATTCCCGAAAGCACGCCAATTTCCGTGGGAGACAGTTCCCGAACGCGAACGAGGAAGGCCGGCGCCCAAACGCTGTTGGCCTGCAAGGTAACGCCAGCCAGCGCGAACCCGGTGATCACGAGCAGGAAAGCCGGTGAGCGGCGCCACTGAGCCCAGGCCGCTTTCAGGCTGACCGGTGCAATGGCCTTGCCCTGGGCGTCCTTCTCGCGCTCCGGCTCGCGCACGGTGAAGATGGCCAACGGCACGAGGATGATCGCCGGCAAAGCCAGAACGTAGAAAGACGCACGCCAGCCGTAGCGATCCGTGACGTAGCCGAGGCTGCTCATCATCACGAGAACGATGACCGCGCCGAAAATCCGCAGGCTCGCAAGGGCCATCCGGCGGTTTTGCGGCGGCACCAGATCGTTGACCATCGCGCTGGAAGGGGCGTTACCCGATGCCTCGCCGATCCCCAGCAGCATGCGCGTGAACAGCAGGCCGACAAAGCTGGTGACCATCCCCATCAAGCCGATGATCAGGCTGTAAAAGCCGAAACCGATGGCGATGATGTCGCGACGGCTGTAGCGATCGGCCAGGCGCGCCAGGGGCACGCCGGCGACGGCATTCAGCAGGAAGAAGCCGATGCCCGCGGCCAGGCTCATCTGGGTATCGGTCGCACCGAGCTCGAGTTTGATCGGCTCCAGATTGAGCGCCAGCAAGCCGCGATCGACCATGTTGAAGCCGCTGAATATCCCCAGGATCGTCAGTGCCCAGAGCTGCTGACTGGAGAATTTGGTGGCGGCTGGCTTGAGAGCGCCACCGGCAAGGCCCGGCCGAGCATCCATAATCAATCCTTCCGAGCAGCGCCGCGCCGAGACCGGACCTCGGCGGGTTCAAGTATGCCGTTGCGGTTGGTATCCTGGGTATCGAAGGCGGCAGCCTTTCGACCGCCGGATGCCCATTCCGCCCGCGAAAGCTGGCCGTTCCCGTCGCTATCCAGCGTCGCGAGTGCGCCCAGCCGGGCCGATGGCGGTAATGGCTTGAGCGTGAAGAGCCCGAAGGCGCCGACGCATGACGATGTCACTGCGCAACCTATGCCGATCAACTGTGGCCAGTTCATTGCATCCCTCCGGCTCGACAGCGCGCCCTCATCAGCGCACGCTGCCCCTCACATAAAACCTATATATCCAGATTAACGGCCTAGTAAAGCGGAGATTGGGAGGAAATGGCCACGAAATGACCGTTTCAAGCCTATTTGGACTTGATGTTGAGGCGAACGACGTCCCCTCGATAGGTGTTCCGCGCAAACAGAACGAGAATGCCGTCCGCATCGACCACATAGCGCTCGATCTGCGCGACAGGGGCGTTGAGCGGGATCTGGAGGGAAACCGACGCGTCGAGATCCGCCACGCCGATGGTCATGATCTGCTCCACATCGGCAATGGCGAGGCCATCGATGTCGGCGACCAACTTCAACGCCGTTTTGCTTGTAAACGCCGCGCGCGGAATCTTGTTTGCCCAGCGCTCGGAAATGAAGACCTCGGCGATCATATAGGGCTGGTCATCGCGCCAGTGCCGGCGGCTCAGCTTGCGATAGGCCCCATCGGCAACGCCAAACTCGATTGTTCCCGTGATGCCGACCTTGCGTTCTTCACCGATCAATTCGATCTGTGCGCCTTCGCGCGCCTGGAGCAGGCCGAGGAAGTTCGTCTCCAACTGGCACCAGATCTGATCGCGCGGTGCGCCGGTGACGAACGTGCCTTTGGCGCGGTATCGGCGGATCAGACCTTCATCTGCCAGCATGCCGAGGGCCTGCCGGACCGTCTCCCGCGCCACATCATAGGACAGGGCCAGCTCAACGACGGTCGGTATCTGGCTGCCGACTTCCCACACGCCCGTCTCGATATGGCGGCGGAAGACGGCCGCGAGTTGATGATAGCGCGCGATGCCCCGGCTGCCGAGATCGGCGGCTCCTGCGGGCCGGCCACCGGGGCCTTTCGGATTGGACCGGGTTGAATGCGTGCTCACAGCCTGTCTCCGTTACAAAGAGTCCGCCATTAGCTGCCGGGCTGCCTTCCGTAAAAGGCTTTGATCGCTCCCCATGATATACCAATTGGCACCCATGTCCGAGAAGTAACGGCGCTCCGCCTCGCTGGAGACGACGACGCCCTTGATCTTTTCGCTGTCTGCCACGGCCTGAAAAATCGAGGTCACGATCGCTTCGACAGCAGGGGAGGAGGCGTCGCTTTCGCCCAAGGCGACGGCGAGGTCCGCCCGACCGATTACGATCCCGTCGACGCCCTCAAGCTCCAGAATCGCTTTCGCCTCATGTGCCGCGTCCGGATGTTCGATTTGCACCAGAACAAGGACATCGTCCGCGGCATCGATGACGTCGCGCATCGAGCCCGAGCCGTAATTTGCGTGGCGCGGCGCGCTCGAATAGCCTCTTTTGCCGCCCTTGTAGCGGGCGCTCGCGACCACGGCGCGTGCCATCTCCACCGATGCGACATGGGGAACCATGATCCCGGCGGCCCCAAGATCCAGAGCGCTGCAGATCGAGCTGCTCTGGGCGTCGGCAACCCGGACCAATAAGGGCAACTGCGCCGCCCGTCCTGCCAGCATCATGAGATCGAGCATGCCCCGGTCAAAAGGGCCATGCTCCGCATCGATCACCGCGAAATCCGGCTTCTCCAGTGCCAGGATTTCGACAATCTGGGGCGCCGGAGTCTTGATGAACAGCCCGCGAGGCGCTTCCCGGCTCATGCCGCAGGCTCCGCCTGGGCCTGATATTCGTGCGCGTTGAACACCCAGCCCTTCGCAATGAAGTCGGCGCGAGGGGGTGCGAACACGTCGACCAGCACATGCTTGCCATCCCCCACGCCCTCCGTGGTGTGGATGATCTCGGGCGGAATGACGACCACGCTGGCAGGGCCGGCATGCAGATGCTGATCCTCCTGCCAGAGCCGCGCATCGCGGCCCCAAGGGGTCCGCAGATGGTGGGTGAACTGGCCTTCGATGGCCAGGCTTGCCTGCTCCAGATCGGCATGGGCATGGGGGCTTAGCGCGCTATTGTCCCGCAGCCCGTCATATTCGACCCAGTTGATGCTCATGGTTTCGCTTTGAAGGAAACGCAGCCTGCCATTGTCGGGCGGAATGGTCACATCCTCGATCCGGTGAATGCGGACATCCCCCCCATGCGCGATGCGCTCATAAGCCTTGCCCACGGGACGCACCCGCGCGTCATGCGAAGCATAGGCGTCGGCATTGCGGGGCATCGCCATGTCGGCCTGCTCACGATGGGTCGCGAGAAGATAGAAGGCCGCGGGCCGGTCCAACGCGAAGGCATAGGCGCCGGCCGGGATGATGACCACGCTATGGCCGGGCAGCGCGATGGCCCGATCTCCGCTCAGCGTTCCCCCGGCATGCGGAAGAAGCAGGATGATCTCCCGCTCCGAAGCGAAGCGATGCGATGCGGCGGGCCCGCTTTGGACCCGCTCGATGGAGAAATTCTGCGCTCTGGCAGCGGTGCGGCCAAGCTCATCGGCAGGAGCGGGCATCAGGTCCACGAGCATGGGCGTTCGCACTGGCTTGTTCATGTGTTCGGCCCTCAATAGGTTGCTTCATTGGCGCGCTTGAATTTGCGCGTCAGTTCGAAGCTCTCCTGCGTCACCGCATATTCGGCGCCGCCCAGTCGCGACACCGGACGGGCGGCGAGCGTGTCGAAATGCCCGTCTTCGTGCAGATAGCCGGGCGCAATATGCATCCCCACCACCTCGCCGAACGTGACATTCGTCTCCGGGCCCAGATCGCCGCCGCCGAACGAGATCACCTTGATGACCCGGCATTCCAAGCTGCAGGGCGAGGCGGCAACGCGGGGCGCGGCGACGACCCGGCAGGGCGCTTTTTCGATCCCGAAATGCTCGAATTCGTCGACGCCGTAAGGCACCGGCGAGGAGGTATCGTTCATCGCTTCGAGCTGACTGGCAGCAACGAGATTGAAGACGAACTCGCCGGTTTTCCTAACGTTCGCCAACGTGTCCTTGGCCGGCCGATCTTCCGGCGTGTTGCAGGAGAACATGAGGATGGGCGGCAGGTTCGAGACGATATTGAAATAGGAGAAGGGCGCCAGATTGGACTTGCCGTGCTCGTCGACCGTGCTCAGCCAGCCGATGGGCCTGGGGGCCACGATGGCATTGAAGATACCGCGTTTGAACGACGCGCTGTCCTTCGGATCGAAAAAGAGGGGCTGGATGTTGGCCATGTTATTACGATCTTTCGGCTGCTACGCGACGCTGCTTGAGCGTCTGCATGATTGCGGGCAGGCGACTGCGCGCCTGATCTTCAAGAGACTGGTAAATGGAGCGGCCCCGGGCATCGATGCCGACGGTGAGAGGGCCGAGATTTTCGACCCTCATCTTGCTCAGCCTGAAATGCGATGGAAAATCGCGCCATTCGACGGCGAGAACCGCTTTGATCGCTTCGGACAGGATCGGGCTCCCGCCGCCAAGCAGCGACAGGTAGACGCAGCCTGTCTCCGCCATGACCTTGGCGACATCGGCGCCCAGGCCGCCCTTGCCGCCAACAATGCGCAGGTCCAGATCCCGGATAAGCTGCGGCATAAAGGCATCGAAGCGGCGGCTGGTCGTGGGATTGACGTACTGCACATCATAACCGCCGTCGGGCCGCGCCTCGATCATGTGCGGGAGATGGATGAAAACACCTTCTATCGCGAGCGGCAGTGGCAAGCCGCGATCAAGACAGTCGATCATCCGCTTGTGGGCCGGCAGGCCGCCGGTGACGACGATGTCGCCGCTCAAAAAGACCAGATCGCCAACATTGAGCGCGGCCACCGCTTCCCGGGAAGGCGGGCATGTGATCGAGACGACCGCCATCAGAGCAGTCGTTCCACGCGGCCATCGCTATGGAGCCGCGCCTTCGCCCGCCGGTTGATCCAGCAATTGAAGCAGACCGCGACCGGCGTGTAGCCATGACCGAAAGCGTAATCGATGTGGACGGCAAGAGCGGTGGTGCTGCCGCCAACCCCCATCGGGCCGAAACCCGTTGCATTGGCCGCCTCAGTCAGCCGCTCTTCCATGGCCGCGAGCGTTGGATTGGGGTTGAGAGAGCCGATCTCACGATAGGTCGCGCGATTGGCGAGCTTGGCCGTCAGGTCGAAATTTCCGCCAATTCCCACGCCAACAACGACGGGGGGGCAATGCTGAGACCCCGCTTCGATGATGGCATCCAGCACGCAGGCTTCGATGTCCTCCAGCGAAGGCGAGATCATCGTGCGCAAGGATGCCCAGCGTCCGGACCCGAGCGCCTTGGGCACACAGGTGATGTCGATATAATCGGCATTGCCGAGCAGATCGACGGTAATGGCGGGCATGTCCTTGCCGGGCCCGCCGCGCTCGTTCGTGAGGGGATTATTGACGTGTTTGAGAAGGGGCGGTGAAATGGTCTCGACAAGATGGTCGAAGCCGCGGGAAATGGCGGCCTTGAGGTCGCCCTGCCACTGTGCCGCCCCGCCGATTTCGACGAAATAGGTCGGCACACCACTGTCCGAGCAGACGAATGTGTCTCTCGCCTCTGCCAAGCGCGCGCTCCGCACCATGAGATCGAGCGTTGCCCTGGCGCTGTCCTGCGCTTCATTTTCCCGTGCTGCTTCCAGCGCCTGGATCGTATCCGGCGGAACCCTCCGCAATGCGGCGGAGTAGAGGGATTCCGATATCTCCTGCACCAGATCCTCGGTAATCATGACAAGAGAATACCCATATAACTAGGTTTTAGTTCTAGGAGTCGCGATCGGCACGGTCAAGGCATTTTCATGCCGAGAAGGGCGGCAGGATTGTCTGAAAGGCAGCGACGGAAAGCCTCTTCTCCCACCCAGGACCGGAGCTGATTGAGCAGGGCGGAGGGGTCGGGCACCTGAGCGGTCCGTACAAAGGGCCAGTCCGACCCCCAGATCACCCGGTGGGGTGCCGCGTCTACAAGTGCGGATACGACCGGCTGCATGTCGCTATAGGCGCCCGGCAGTGCCGACCGCCGAAAATAGGTCAGCTTGACCCAGGCCAAGCCGGTGGCGATGGCCTCCAGCAGCCGGTCGAAGCGATAGGTGCCCGGACGGTCATCCGGGGACAGACCGGCGAGGTGATCGAACACCAGCGGCATATCGCTCCCAGCGTCGCCAAGCGCCAGATCAGCGCATTGCTCCAGACTTCCCCACACATGGGCATGAAGCCCGAGAGTGCGCATATTGCTGCGCAGATCCTCAAGCTGATCAAAGCCTTGCGTCCCCGGATAAGGGCCGCCGTCCGGCCCCGGCACGCCGACAAAGCGAAGGGCGACGAGGCCTGCGTCTCTTAATGCCGCAAGTCTATCTCGGTCGATCGTCGCGCTGACGGAACCGACTCCCAGCAGCCGGCCCTGGCCGTGGCGCAAAGCATCCAACAGGGCGCTATGATCGTCGCCATAGAGGGAGGGCTGGATGAGAAGCGCGTGATCGAACCCCAGCCGGTCGAGCGTCGCAAGATGCAGGTCGCGGTCGGCGGACGGAGGCTCGTAAGCGCCGCCTGGTGCGAGCGGAAAGTGCGGACGCGGCCCGAAAACATGGGTGTGGCAATCCCAGGCGCCGGCCGGCAGGATGTGCGGAGGACGACCGTCGCCGGACATTCCGGAGTTGCTGGTCACGCTTCTGCCTCCTGACGTACTTTTTACCGTCGGACGACGGCCGGGTTAGCGCTATTGACCTAATTCTTTAGGTCATGCAAGTCAGCCAGAAGGAGCGAACGTGAACGACCTGCCCGAAATTGCTGTCATCGCCGAGCTGCCCGCAGACCTGCGAACCGCGCTCGAACGCGATTTTCGGTTGATCCCCGTCCCGCTCGAAGGCGCGAATTCGCAGCCCGTCACGGCAATTCCATCGACTGTGCGCGCTGTGGCCACGCGGGCGGTCCTTGGCATTCCCTCGGGCCTTCTGGAAGCGCTGCCGGATTTAGGATTGGTGCTCTCCCTCGGCGCTGGTCTGGACAATATCGACGTCGAGGCGCTGGCCGCGCGCCAGATCGTCCTCGCGCACACGCCAGACCAGTTCACGGAGGATGTCGCCGATTTTGCACTCGGGCTCATCTACGCCGCCGAGCGCAACATCGTCGCGGCGGACCGGTTCATGCGTAGCGGACGTTGGGCGGAGAACCGCTTCATGAATGGCCGTCGCGTGAGCGCCCGGCGGGTCGGCATTGTCGGGCTGGGTCGGATCGGACGGAGGCTCGCCGAGAAATGTGCCAGCCTGGGCATGTCTGTCGATTACCATGCGCGCGCCCCGGTCGCGGATTGCGCCTACACTTATCATTCCGACGTAACCGCGCTCGCTGCCGCTTGCGACATTCTGGTGCTGGCCTGCGCGGTGACGGATCAGACGCGGCGCATGGTCACCCGCGAGGTCCTGGACGCGCTTGGCCCCCAAGGCATCGTCGTCAACATCGCGCGCGGTGCTGTGATCGATGAGGAGGCATTGATCGACGCCCTGCAAGATCGCACCATCGCCGGCGCGGCGCTCGATGTGTTCGACAAGGAGCCGGACTTCGATCCGCGCCTGGCTCGGCTCGAGAATGTGATCCTGACGCCGCACGCCGCAAGCTTCACATTCGAAGCGCGGCAGGCGGTCATCGATCACCTGATGGACGCGGCAAGAACCTACTTTTCGAGCGTTGAAGCTTCCCATGCCCCAACATAGCGGAGAATTGCGATGCCCAGCCTGTCTGAGATGGAAATCACCCGGCGGTGGCCGGCCGAGCATCCCGATCGGATTCAGTTCTACTCCGTCCCCACGCCCAATGGCGTGAAGGTCTCTATCATGCTTGAAGAGACGGGGCTGCCTTACGAAGCGCATCTCGTCGCCTTTTCGACGGACGAGCAAAAGAGCCCGGAGTTTCTCTCGATCAGCCCGAACGGGAAGATTCCGGCCATCGTCGATCCCTCCGGCCCGGGAGGAGCCCCGATCGCTCTGTTCGAGTCCGGTGCCATTCTGCTCTACCTTGCGGAGAAGACCGGGCAGTTCATGCCTACCGATGCATCCGGTCGCTGGGAAGCGCTGCAGTGGCTGATGTTCCAGGTCGGGGGCGTTGGTCCGATGGTCGGCCAGCTGGGTTTTTTCCACAAATTCGCGGGCAAGGACTGGCAGGACAAGCGACCCAGAGACCGGTACGCGGCGGAAACGGCTCGGCTACTCAGCGTCATGAACACGCGGCTCAAAGATCGGGAGTGGTTTCTTGGCAAGGACTATTCGATCGTCGACATCTCGCTGCTCGGATGGATCCGCAATATTGTCGGCCTGTTCGACGCGGCAGAGTTGGTTGACTTCGGATCAACGCCCCACGTCGCGCGATGGCTCGAACAAGGACTGGCGCGGCCGGCAGTTCAGCGCGGGCTGACCATGCCGCCGCGCCCGTCCTAAGTCTGGCTTTCCGGCGACGGCGGTGGTCAGCGCTCGTCCAGCCCGTGCCGGTGAAGGAAGGCCGAGAGGAGGTCGGCCACGGCCACATTATTGAGGTCCGCAAAGGGGAGGTGGGTGTTCCCCGAGAGGCCGGCGGCCGGCAAGGACAGGATTTCCGCCTTGCCGCCATGGGCGTTGACGATCGCTACAAAGGTCGTCGCCGCGCGATAGGCCGCACTCCAGTTCGTCGACTGCGCAATGTGGTCGCCGAACACGATCTGGATCGGAATGCGCGTGAGCCGTTTGAATTGCTCGGCGGACACCTTGACCGGGCCGAACGGTCCCTTTCCGGCCGGCGGGCCTTCCCCTTCAGGAAACACGAACCCGGGCGGCTCGTAAGCGACGATGCCTTTGACATTGTCACTCTCGAGCGCGGTCATAAAGGCTCTGAACCCGCCGCCGGAATTGGTGACAAGCACCGTCGGGCCAATTCGGTCGACCGCCTTTGCCGCTGCCGCGCTCTGCAATTGGGCGTTCGGCACAGTGTCGAACTCATCGTACCGCGCGCGCATTGCCTGATCCCAGGCTTGCGGGTCGTCCTTGGGGAACTGGATGCCCGGGAACCAGTTGGGGTAGGCTTCCCCCAGGCGCCAGGCCTTGAAATTCCCCTCATCTCGGCCGGGCACTGCCTTGTAGGTATAGTTCTCGCAGCCCCAGTTCGCGCGGCCAACGCGCGGGCCATCCCAGAGGTAGACCGGGAAACCGCGGCGCAGAAAGATGCTCTGGAAGCCTTCGCCGCCATCCCACCGGTTTTGCCACACGGCCACGCTGGAACTGTGCCACAGCAGCAGCGCTGTCTTCCGCGCCCGCCGGGGGATCTGATATTCCACGAAACCGTGATCGCACGACAGATGTCCCGATGCGGCGTCACCCAGCAGCGCACCTCCGACCGAAAACGAACCTTGCCGCTCAAGGACGATGGGCGCAGCGAATGCCGGAGTTGCCTTGAACGGACTCGCGGCGACGCACAAGCTGCCGATGCTCGCCAACGTTAGCAATCGGCGCAGTGATCTTCTCATGGATTCGGTCTTCCCCAGAAAGGCAGATGAAGAATGTCAGGAGGCTCGCAGGGCGCGGAGGCAGTTTCCCACCGCCGGTCTTGCATCATCCATTGATCCGCAGATGCTACCGGAGAAATTTCCGCTTCTCAAGGCCGGAGGATGGCTTGCGCCGCAGCCAAAGCCATGCAATTTGTGAATCCGGAATATTTTCCGGCTTATTGCGGCGCGGGCAGGTTTCAGGAGCGTCCCAGCGGCGTCTTGAACAGGCATCCGCCCAGACAAGAGCGATGCATCGCGGGGTTCGGAGAGGAAATTTGGACGACATTTCAGTCACGCGGATCAACGGTCTTATCGGCGCCGAAATTGGCAATGTAGATATTTCCAAGGATCTTGATGACCGGACGATCGAGCAGATCACAAAAGCTCTCGCCGAGAATGGCGTCATCTTTTTCCGCGATCAGGATCTCAGCGCCGACCGGCAACGCGCATTTGCAGGCCGCTTTACCTTGCCGGGCGCAAAGCGCGCGCCGGTGGCGGATGCGCAGATCACCATGATCGAGAAGGAAGAGCAGCAACTCAAGAATGTGGGCGGCGGCTGGCATGCCGACCAGACATTCAACGAGGTTCCGTCCTGGGGCTCTATCCTCGCGGCGAAGGTGCTGCCGTCAGCCGGCGGCGACACGGTGTTTGCGAGCCTCGCTGCCGCTTATGATGATCTCTCAGAGGGCATGAAGACCCAGCTCGAAACGATGCTCGCAGAGCATAATAACGAGCGGGTCATCACGTCGATGTCCCTGCTGCCCCAATATGCAGGCGCCAAGGCGAAGATCGTGAAGGCGACCCATCCCGTGGTTATCCGGCATCCGATCACCGGCCGTAAATCCCTGTTCGTCAACCGCGGCTACACGACCCACTTTGAGGGATGGACACAGGAAGAGAGCGCGCCCTTGCTCCAATATCTGTTCCAGAAGTGCGAACGACCGGAATATCAGGTCCGTCTCAAGTGGCGCCCGGGAACGGTAGCGTTCTGGGACAATCTCCAAGTCCTGCACTATGCCGTCAATGATTATCACGGCGAGCGGCGGGTCATGCAGCGGGTCTCCGTTTCGGGCATTCGCCTCGATCGGGCGGGGTGCACAGCAGCGGCCTGCGTGTCCCAGCCATGATGTTCAATCACATCTTTGTCGGAACGAACGACCTGGAGAGAGCGCGGCAGTTTTACGATGCCGTGATGGGGGCACTGGGGCATGCCAATGCCGCCGCCCCGGACGCGCCCCTGCTTTCTTATCGCTGCGGCGAGCAGGGCTTCGCCGTCAGGGCGCCCCGCAATGGCGATCCGGCAACCTTCGCGAACGGCGGCACGATCGGCTTTCGGGCGCCAAGCCCGGAACATGTCGATGCGTTTCATCGTGCCGGGTTGGCCAATGGAGGGGTAGACGATGGCGCGCCTGGCACGCGGCCGGGCAGTTACGGCCAGCCATATATCGCCTATCTGCGTGATCCTGACGGCAACAAAGTCTGCGCGACCTGGAAAGCTTCCTGGAAGGATTAGTTGCGCCGGTGCAGCTGCCCTCAGAGCAGCGAAGACGCCGCCTGTTCGATCTCGATCGCAGCCTCCTGCAATGGGCCAAGCAGATCGGCCACCAGCCGATCCAGGGACGCACTGCTGACCGAGGCGGCTGCGACAATCGAAGCCGCCTGAACCCCGCCCAGCGACAGGGGGACGGCAATGGAGCGTTGGCCGAGGAAGATCTCCTGATCGTTCAAGGCATAGCCTTTGCTCCGCGCCTCTTTCACATCGGCCTTCAGCGCTGCGGCACTCGAAAGGGTGTTAGGCGTGAAGGATTGGAAGTCCCAGCCTATCAGGCGCTCGTCCAAGACGTCCGGCGCCAATCCGGCGAGCAGGACCTTGCCGGGCGCCGTCGCATAGGCCGGTAGTCGCGCGCCGACATGCACGTAAAAGGGCTCGATCGGCTTATGCGTGCCCCGCGCGATGTAGACCACATCCCGCTCGTCCAGCACCGTGATGCAGCACGTCGCATTCAGCCTGCGCGCAAGCTGGGTTAGAAGCGGTTTCGCGATGGCGGCGAATGGCTGCGACGAGAGATAGGAAAAGCCGAGTTTGAGAACCCGGGGGGTAAGGCAGAAACGCCCCTCGTCGGCAACGGCATAGCCCAGCTTCTCCAGGGTCCGCAGAATACGGCGGGTGGTTCCCGGCGTGAGCTTGAGCTCCCGTGCAATCTGACTCAAGGTCCAGTCAGGATTGTCCGATCCGAACAACTCCAGGACGGCTAGCCCTTTTTCCAGCGAGGGAATGAAGTCGTCATCCACCGCGCGCACGCCCTCCTGCTCCCCAGTCTGCGTTTTCGATTTGGCCATGTTCAATATTCCGACTTTTTCGCGGGGAATGATGCTGCTCTGCTTTCCACGGCTGGCGGTCAGAATCAAGCTGACGCCCTTAGCCGATCCTGCATGGCGGACAGAGCCGGAAGCAGACAGGGCCGCCGGCGCCAGCCGACAGCCCTGTGTTGCTTTGGGGCAAGCCGAATGCTCGGCTCAGCGCATTATTAGAAGCTCTTCTCCACAGTCAGGTAGAACTGGCGTGGCGCCGCCGGCTGCGCGTTGGTGTAGGCCGCGCCCAACGCCTGGGAGTCGAACACGTTATAATAATAAACCTTGTCGAACAGGTTCGTGGCTCCAACGGCGATCGAGAAGTCATATTCGTCGTTGTCGTAGGTCAGGCGGGCATTGAAGACCGAACGCGCCGGCATAAGGTTATCAAAGGTGGTCGACGTGCCGGACACCACCTGGCTCGATTCATAGATCCAGTCCACCCGGGGCGTGATCGATCCGGCCAGTGACGGAAGCTCCGCCGTGTACTGCACGCCCGCATTCGCCGTCCAGAACGGCGAATTCTGCCGCCGGTTGACTGCGCGCTCCCGAATGTCCGGCGCCGTCAGCTTGGTGTACCCCACCGAGCCATTGATGAGCAGGCCATCGACAGGATTGATGGTATACTCGGCTTCAAAGCCGCGGATTTTTGCAGCCTGATTGCGATAGTAGGTCCGTCCGAGGCAGGTAATCCCGGTGCCTGCCGCCACGACCGCACCGCAGGTGGTCGACCCCGCAGGGCCTCCCGCGAGTGGGACGAGCGTGCGATTTCCGGGCACGGGCTGACCATTTGCGTCCAGCAGGGCCTCGGATCCTGAAATCGAAGTCGGGCGGTTCTTGAAGTCGGTATAGAAGGCCGCGAGATTCAGGCGCACCCGACGATCGAAGAGATCGAGCTTGGCGCCGATTTCGTAGGCGATGTCGTCATTGCCATCATATTGCGCGATCTGCGAGGGCTGTTGCGGGCGCGGATCGAAGCCGGGAAGCGAGTTGCCGGTCGCAGCGGACACATAGATGAGCGCGTTCGATGCCAGCTGATAATTGACGCCGGCCTTCCAGTCGAACCGCGTCTGCTGCGGAACGACGTAAAAGACCGTGTCGCTGGCGCTGGGCGAGGTGTCGAGGACGTTATAAAAGTCGACGACCTTCTTGTCGTCTGAATAGCGCAGGCCGCCCACGAAGCTGAGCGCTTCACCAAATGGCCGGATCGTGGCGTTGGCGAAGACCGCCTTGCTGGTTGGGTTGAACTCAGAATCGATGAGCCGCTGGAACGAGCTCTGGGGCGAGATGAAGGCGGCGTGCTGCGAGCCATCGGCCGTGAAGTAGAAGCCGCCCACGACCCAGTCGATGAACGATGACTTGCCGGACAGGCGCGCTTCGGCCGTCCAATATTCCTCCGAGAAGGTATTGGACCGCAACACCACATTGAGCGGCGAGCCATCATCGTCATAGGAATGGGTCTCGACCATCTCACGATGGGCGACCACCGCGAGGAAATTAATGTCGGGATTGATGTCCCAGCTCATCTTGGCTGAGACGCCCCAGTTCTTGAGGTCGATGAACGGCGAAAAGCTGGCGCCGCCGCGTACGGCCACACCATTGATCCGCAAGCCATTATAGAATGTGTTGCCCGGGATGACCGTGCCTGCGGCGATGGGATCGCTGAAGCTGGCATAGGTGCTGTAGGGATCGCCCGTCAGGAAGCGGGTGTCATAGGCCAGACCCAAGGTGTTGGCGGCGGACACGACCGTCCCGGACACCCGGTTGTTGATGATCCCGACGATGCTATCGGCGTTATTCTCGCTCGTATCGCGGATATAGTCGCCCGTCACCGTGAACCGCAGATCCTCGGACGGCTTCCAGAGCAAGGACCCCCGGTAGGCCTGCACATCTTCGCCGCCCTGATGGCCGACGACGCAATCCTTGGGCGTGAACCCGGCGGTCGGCATGTTGAGGGTCGAGGCATAAGGCAAGGAGCCCGATAGCGCAGGCGTGCCGCGCGCGCGCATCTCGCAGGTGAAATCGAGGATCTTCTGATAGCCCGTCCGCTTCTTCGAGAGCGCGGAAACGGAGAGGGCGAGCTGCTCGTTCAACGGCAGATTTAGCGAGCCGCGGAAGTCCATGCGGTCATAGGAGCCGGCTGTGATCTGAATACGCCCATAAACATCGCTGGTGGAGGGCTGCTTGCTGATGATGTTGACGGCGCCGGCGAGCGAATTCCGCCCAAACAGGGTGCCCTGCGGACCCCGGAGCACCTCGATATGCTCGATATCCAGAAGATCGAAGTTCGACCCGAGCAGCGTCGGGAAATAGACGTCGTCGAGATAGAAAGCGACGACAGGCTCGCTGGCGAGGCTCGTGTCCCGATTGCCGATCCCCCGGATTGTCGCGTCGATACCGGGCCCGAATGCACCTTGTGACTTCCGGAATTGCGTGTTGGGAACCACAGCGGTCAGTTCGCCGACACTGGTGATGCCCTTCTGCTCGATCGCCTCGGCCGTGACCGCGGTGATGGCGATCGGCGTATCCTGCAAATTCGTCGACTGGCGCGTGGCGGTAACCACGATGTCCTCAAGGCCGCCTGCCCGGCTGTCCTGTGGCGTCGCTTGCGGGGCCGCCGATGCCGATCCAACCTGTGCGCTTGCCGGCCCTGCTAACAAAGCGAGAACCAGCGCTGCCGAGCTTATGGTTGCCAATTCCAGGTTTTTCATCTCAGTCTCCCTCGGGCGAATTCTAGCGAGATGGAGACCCTCTCGTCGCCCCTCGCGATGCTCGCCATATTTCCGGATATTTTTCCGGTTAGCGATCTAGCGCGCATTTTCGGCAGCTGCAATCCTAATAATCGGCGAACTCCAGAGGAATTTGGCGGAGGTGCGATGTATCTATTTTGTAAAAATGAGACAGGAGTGTGATGAGTCTGGCGATAAAATAAGTGATCAACTATAGATATGTCTTGTATACATGTATGATCTCGCTAAGAGAGTTCATGTATATGTTTATCGATCTACGACAATTTTCAGATGTTTTCCGAAGAATGGAAGGACTTCTTTTTGCAGTCTTTCCGGAACTTTACTGCTGTGATCGCCCGGATAAATGTCCAGTTGATTGCTTATAGCATAGTTATCTAGGTTTTTATGGAGCTCGGTTGCTGCGGTGACGATCGTGTCCTGATCGCCGACGTCGATGCCAATGGCGCGATAGGTCCTGAGAGCAGCGACATACTGGTCGATGAAACTGAGCGGGGCATTGGCTGCGCGCTTGGCCATGATCGCCTCGCGCGACTCGCCCTGTTCCGTAATCGGCAGATCGACAAAGAGCGGCGGCTTCGCCGGATTGGGCGAGAAGGCGGCTGCGGTCGCAAGTGGCCCTGCATATTTGAACGGAAGCCCCCGGGCAGCCTGAGGGGATGCAAGATCGTTGATCTCCCTCACTTCTTTTGCGGTCAATCCCTGCGTTCCGAGAGCGCTCAGGCAACAGGGCGACATCATGTAGAGAACGCCAAACCGCCCTGGGCGCTTCATGCCAATGCGCGCGACGCCGTAGCCGCCCATGGAATGCCCCATCAAGCCACGCGCGGCCGCCTCTGGAATCGAGCGGAACTCCCGGTCGATATAGGCAGGCAGTTCATCCGCTATGAATGTCTCGAAGTTGCCGGTGACAGTAGAACTGCCATAGAAAGATCCGCCATACTCATTGCTTCCATCGGGGAACACGACAATGACCTCCGGCACCCCCGCAGCAAAAGCTGCAGCGATCCGCCTGGCCGCATCGAGTTTCTGCATCCAGCTTGCCGCATCGATGGAGAAGCCGTGCAGGGCGTAAACCACGGGGTATCGCCGCTTGATGTCGCGGCCATAACTCGGGGGAAGAACGACAAAGACCTCGCGCTCGGCGGAGGTCCCCAGAAGATTGCCGGCAATGGCTTGTGAGTGCACCAACCGTCGCTCCACCCGAACCTGGGTGTTGGGGGCTTCGGCCTGGCTTGCGATCGATGGAGCGGCGGGAGCGGAACCGGCAGCCACCGAGGCAGTGACAAGACCAAGGCCAACCAGCAACCGCATCTTCATATCTGCATCCTCTCTTGCCGTCAGGCCAGAAGTCTTCTCGCGGCTCACATTTCACACATAGGCCAATTCGACCTGCGCGCACTCACCACTATAAACATATGTTTACATGTTTTATCGGTCAAGCAGCGCTTGTTTGGTGTTACTGGGCCAGTCGCCATGTCGGCGACGCTGCTGGTCAGAAGTCGAGAGAGCCCGATCCCTCTTCGTTCGAAGCGGTTGATCCGCTCCAGGCCGAAAGCGGCCGGGTACGTCCTGAGAAGTCCGCCTGCGCTATGGATGGCTGTGAAATGAGGGGCGCACAGGGAAATCCGCCCCGGTGCAACGGAGCGCGGATTTGATGACTTAAAGTCAAATCCTCGTCGATTTCGGCTCGCGCAGTCGGCTCACCGCGCTGGAAGTATTTGATTAACATCGCATCCGTAGCCCGGTCGCTAAGGAGCCTGCCATGCATCGCATTTTATATATCAGCACTGTCCGTCGAACGCTTTCGGATGCGGAGCTCGAGGAAATTTTGGTTGCGTCCCGACGGAATAACCGGCTCGCTGATATAACGGGCTTGCTCGTGGTAGGGAATCGGCGCTTCCTCCAGGTTCTCGAAGGCCCGGAAGATGCCGTCAACTCGACGTTCGCGCGCATTTCAAAGGATCAGCGTCACTATGCCGTGGTCCAACTGAATAACAAGACGATCGCGGCACGGTCGTTCGCGCGTTGGGAGATGGGATTTCAGCGGGGTGGCGACGTCAACGAGGGCTCGACCCTTGAAGAGCAGGTGGCAAGCTTGCTTGAACCTGTCACCGACGCAAATTTGAAAGCCTATTTCAACGGTTTTGCTAAATCCCATAGTCAGCCGGCCGGAGAAACCACCAACATGCGTCATTAGCGGACCCAACCTCAGGAGCCACGCGCATGTTTCTTCGTAAGAACGCCGAATAGTCATCTCGGGCGACGATTGAGCCCCTTCGTCCAACATCAGAGGGAGCAGAGCAGGACCTCGATGAAAACAGGGGATAGCACGCCTCGCAACCATGACTTGGCCGCCGCGACATTTCTTCGTCGCGCTCAACTCAGGCCGTCCAGCGCTGCTCCACTAAACCTCATTCGCGTCCGCCTAAACCGCCTTCGGTAAGCGCGAGAGATGCTTGTCCAAGGTCATCGGATAATCGCGCAGCCGCACGCCGGTGGCATTGTAGATGGCGTTGGCGACTGCGGCTCCCACGCCACAAATCCCAAGTTCCCCAACGCCTTTCGCCTTCATCGGCGTGGACCAGGGATCGGTGGTATCGAGGAAGATGACATCCTGATGCGGAATATCGGCATGGACCGGAACTTCGTAACCCGCGAGGTCATGATTGACGAAGAAGCCGAACCGCTTGTCGACGACGAGTTCTTCCATCAGGGCCGCGCCTGCGCCCATGGTCATGGCGCCGATCACCTGGCTTCGCGCTGACTTGGGGTTGAGGATGCGCCCGGCGTCACACACGGCGAGCATCCGCCGGATGCGGGTTTCGCCCGTAAAGGCGTCGACCCCGACCTCAACGAAATGACCAGCGAAGGTGGATTGCTGCGCCCGGTCGGCGAAGTCGTCGGCATAGTCGATGCCATCCTCGGCGACGAGCTCCCCATCGCGCGCGGCGTCGCGCAAGGGCACGGCGCGATCGCCCGAGCGGACTTCGCCATCGGCGAACGTCACATCCGCATTGTTCAGCCCCAGGCGCGCCGCCACTTGGTCGCGCATCTTGATGCACGCGGCATAGACGCCAGCCGTCGAGTTGGCAGCGCCCCATTGGCCGCCGGAGCCCGCCGCGGCGGGGAAATCAGAGTCGCCCAATTTCACGATGACGTCGCCCAGGTCCACGCCCATCATCTCGGCGGCGGTTTGGGCGATGATCGTGTAGGTGCCGGTGCCGATATCGGTCATGTCGGTCTCGACGGTGACTTTGCCGTCGCCCGAGAGCCGGACCCGTGCCGCGGATTTGGTCAGCTGGTTGTTCCGAAAGCCCCCTGCCACGCCCATGCCGATGAGCCAGCGGCCCTCACGCACGGAGCCGGGGGTCGCCTTGCGCTTGTGCCATCCGAAGCGCTCCGCGCCGGTCCTGAGGCATTCGACGAAATGACGCGCTGAAAAGGGACGCTCGGGCTTCATCGGGTCGACCTGCGTATCGTTCAGGATGCGAAATTCCACCGGGTCCATTCCCAGCGTCTCGGCCATTTCATCCATGGCGATCTCCAGCGCCATCAGCCCCGGCGCTTCGCCAGGCGCGCGCATCGCATTGCCTTCCGGGAGATCGAGCTGCGCCAGTTTCATGGCGACTTCCCGGCTTTCCCCCGCGTAGAAAAGCTTGGTTTGCTGGACGGCGGTCTCCGGCTCGCCGTCCGGCAGGTTTCCCGAAATGCTCTCATGCGAGATCGCGAGAATGCGCCCATCCTTGTTCGCGCCGATCCGGATATGCTGCAGCGTCGCGGGCCGATGGGTCGTGTTATTGATGATGAGCGGACGCGTGAGCGCGACTTTCACCGGCCGCCCGACCGTCTTGGCCCCCAGCGCCGCAAGGACGACATCGGAGCGCAGAAACAATTTTCCGCCAAAGCCGCCCCCGACATAGGGGGAATCGAGCCGCACCTGCTCGGGCTTGAGCGATAGGGCCTTGGCAAGATCGCGCTTGCCCCAGGCAATCATCTGGTTCGACGTCCAGACCGTGAGCTTCTCGCCCTCCCACGCGGCGATGGTGGCGTGCGGCTCCATCATCGCATGGCTTTCGTCCGGCGTGCTGTAGCGCTGGTCGAGCTTGACCTCAGCCTTGGCGTAGCTGGCCGCAAAATCGCCGGCTTTGTTGGTCTCGTCCTCGTCCGGAACGGGCTCGGCCCGGGACGCCTCACGCTCGAGATCGAATTTGCCGGCCTGCCGGACATAATCGACCCGGATCAGCGACGCGGCCGCGCGGGCCTGCTCAAAGGTCTCGGCGACCACGAGCGCAATCGCCTGATGATAATGCTGGATTTCGGCTCCGCCGAACAGATTGGCGGTGTTCTGGCCGCCGAGCGGCAGCGGCTTATGGTCCAAAGTGGTGATGATCGAGAGCACGCCAGGCGCGGCCTTGGCGTCGACCAGATCGAACGACCGGATGGTTCCCTTGGCGATGGCCGCGCCGACGACGAAACCATAGGCCTGGTTCGCGGCGACATCATGCCGCTCATAGGCATAGGGTGCGCGCCCCGTTGTCTTGAGCGGCCCGTCGATGCGATCGGTGGACTTGCCGACGACCTTGAGCTGGTCGATCGGGTTCGGGGTAGCGGGGGCATCGAACTTCACGGCATCAACCCTTCGCGTCGTGCAAGATGCCGGTGAGCGTCCGCTCGACCAGCTCGATCTTGAATGCATTGTCTCTGGTCGGCGCGGCGCCGGCGAGGAGGTGCCGGGCCACTGCCTCCGCCCCTTGCGGGAGCGCGGCATCCGCGGCGTCTGTGCGCCAGGGCTTGGGCGCGATCCCGCCCACCGCAACGCGGCCAGAGCCATCCGGCTGGAGGATCGCTGCCACCGACACGAGCGCAAAGGCATAGGAGGCCCGGTCACGCACCTTGTGGTAGACATGCTGGCCGCCAATAGGCTTGGGCAGCAGTACGGCCGTGATCAGTTCGCCAGGCGCCAGCGCGGTTTCCACATGCGGCGTCTCACCGGGCAATTTGTGAAAGTCGGCAATGTCGATCGACCGGACATTGCCTTGTGCATCGACCGTCTCCACGCGCGCATCCAGCAGCCGCATCGCGACCGCCATGTCGCTCGGGTTTGTCGCAATACAGGCAGCGCTGCCACCAATCACCGCCAACTGGCGGGAGGCCCCCTCGATGGCCGCGCAACCGGTTCCGGGCTGACGTTTGTTGCAAGGCTGGTTGGTATCGTAGAAATAGGGACAGCGGGTTCGCTGCAACAGATTGCCGCCGGTAGTGGCCTTGTTGCGCAGTTGCCCGGATGCGCCGGCGAGAATGGCCCGGCTCAGGACAGCATAATCGCTGCGCACGCGCCGATCCGCCGCCAGCGCCGTATTGGTGACGAGCGCGCCGATTCGCAGGCCGCCATCGGGCTCTTGCGTGATCTGATCGAGCTTCAGATCCTGGACATCGACCAGATGGGTCGGCGTTTCGATCTGCAGCTTCATGAGGTCCAGCAGGTTCGTGCCGCCGGCAATGAAGCGGGCGCCCTGCTGGCTCAAGACGGCCGTCGCGGCCTGAGCGGGCGAGGTCGCGCGCTCATAAGTGAACGGCCTCATGCCTTGGCCTCCGCGACTTCGGTAATCGCCTCGGCAATGTTGGAATAGGCGCCGCAGCGGCAGATATTGCCGCTCATCCGCTCGCGCAGTTCCGCGTTGCTGAGTTGCGGTTGGGCCGACAGATCATCGGTGACATGGCTCGGCACGCCCGCGGCAATCTCATCCAGCATGGCCACCGCAGAGCAGATCTGGCCCGGCGTGCAATAGCCGCATTGATAGCCATCATGCTTGACGAAGGCGCGCTGCATGGAGTGCAGCTGATCCGGCGTGCCCAGCCCTTCGATGGTGGTGACCTTGTCGCCATCATGCATCACCGCGAGCGTCAGGCAGCTGTTGATCCGGACACCGTCGACCAGCACCGTGCAGGCGCCGCACTGGCCATGGTCGCAGCCTTTCTTCGTGCCGGTGAGTTTGAGCGCTTCGCGCAGCGCATCGAGCAAGGTGGTACGCGTATCGGTTTTGAACCTGTGCGGCTGACCATTTACGCTCAGGGTAACCTCGACCATCGCGTGGGCGGGCTGCGGCAAGGGCTGCCGAGCATCGGCGTTGTTGAGGCTCATGGTCGCCGCCGTGGCCGAGCCGCCAACCAGCACGCCGCGTCGAGAGACGTGCCACTCCTCCGATCGATCCATGGCATCGTCGTCCTTCGCACCTGCTGATTGGATAATCCCATGCTGGCCGAACGCAGCAGCTGCGAATTGGCTTCCAAATTATCGTGAGTGGCGGACAGGCGCGGCACTGCCCGGCCTGTTCAGCACCGCTCGGGACAGGTTGGCTTTACAGGCTCCCACTGCCAATGTTGCGGGATGACCAGTGATCCATTCGATCTGAACCGATTTGTCGACGCCCAGCAGGGACGCTACGCGCAGGCCCTGGCGGAAATCCGCAGCGGTGCAAAACGAACGCACTGGATGTGGTTCATCTTTCCGCAGATTGCGGGCCTGGGGACCAGCCCCACGGTGCAGCACTTCGCGATCCGCTCGCGCGCCGAAGCCAAAGCCTATCTGGCGCACCCGGTCCTCGGCCCGCGCTATGAGGAATGCGTCATCGCATTACAGGAGCTGGATGGCTCCAGCGCTGAGCAAGTCTTCGGAGCCATCGACGCGATCAAGCTCAGGTCATCGCTGACGCTGTTTAACAGCGCTGAGGACAGGCCGATTTTCCGTGCCGCGATCGAGCGCTGGTTTGACAGCCCTGACGAACGCACCGTCGAAATTCTGGGGCAGATGGGTTCATCAGCCTGAAAGAGGGCGGTTGATGAAGCGGAGGCTCATATCGCCCGGCGAACGTATCGCCAACCTTCCTATAAAAATTCGCCCCATCGCCGATTTCAACCCACGCTTGTCACAGCCGAACCTCCCGTGTATTGAATGGCAATCGATTGCAAAATTGCTTTCGGGCCTACGAGTTCGGGCCGCCCGAACCCTCTGCCCGGCCATCCTGCACACCTGGCCGGGCAGAGTTGGGCGACCGATGTGGATAAAGTCCCCAGCCGCCGGATGAGGGATTGACTTGCAATCGATGGACAATAGCCTGTCACACATAAATGTGGCGGGCGAGGGGAGTGGCTGATGGATCTGGATGGCGATCATGAACTTGCGGCCATCAGTCGCGATCCGCACTATCAGGCTCTCGTCAAGGCCCGTGGCCGCCTCGGCTGGATTCTGAGCGGCGTGATGATGGCGATCTTCTTCGGCTTCATCCTGCTGGTGGCGTTCGGGCGGACCATCCTTGGCCAACCGCTGCCGGGCATGACGACGACCATTGGCGTGCCTTTGGGCATGGCGGTGATCCTCTCGGGCATCGCGCTGACCGGCCTATATGTGTGGATTGCCAACCGCCGGTTCGATGCCGAGCTGGATGCGTTGCGGGCGGAGCATCGCCTGTGAGCGGTTCGCGCTGGGCGGCGCTCGCCCTCATGGTGACCATCGGCGCGTTGATGCCCGGCATCGCCCGCGCGGCCACGCCGGGCAATGCCGGCCCCAACATGCCGGCCGTGGTCACCTTCGGCCTGTTCATCATCGTCACATTGGGCGTCACGGCCTGGGCTGCACGGCGGACGCGCACGACGAGCGATTTCTATACGGCTGGTGGCGGCATCAGCGGTCGGCAGAACGGTCTGGCCATCGCCGGTGACTATATGTCCGCCGCCTCGTTCCTCGGGATTTCCGCGCAGATTTATGCTGATGGCTATGATGGGCTGATCTACTCCACAGGTTTTCTGGTCGGCTGGCCGATCATCCTGTTCCTGCTCGCCGAGCGGTTGCGCAATCTGGGGCGCTACACTTTTGTCGATGCCGTCGCGTTCCGCTTCGCGCAGACGCCGGTGCGGATTTCTTCCGCCTTCAGTTCGCTGACTGTGGTGCTGTTCTATCTGATCGCGCAGATGGTCGGTGCGGGGCAGCTCATCCAGCTGCTGTTCGGCATTCCCTATCCTTATGCGGTCGGGATCATCGGCCTCGCGATCACTGCTTATGTGCTGTTTGGCGGGATGATCGCGACGACCTGGGTGCAGATCATCAAGGCGGTCATGCTGCTCGGTTGCGCCACCTTCATGTCGCTCGCCGTGCTGTATCGCGTCGGCTTTTCGCTGGACACGCTGTTCGAGCAGGCCGTCGCCGCCAAGCAGGCGATTGCGCTGGCCGCAGGCGCCAGCGCCGATGCAGCGGCGGCGAGCGCGCGGGGCATTCTCGCACCCGGCGGCTTCATCAAGGACCCGCTGTCCGCGATTTCGCTCGGCATGGCGCTGATGTTCGGCACCGCTGGCCTGCCGCATATCCTCATGCGCTTCTTCACGGTGCGCGATGCCCGCACCGCGCGCGCCTCCGTGCTGTGGGCGACGGGCTGGATCGGCTATTTCTATGTGCTCACCTTCATCATCGGCTTTGGCGCGATCGTGTTCGTCGGCAGCAACCCGGCCTATCTCGATGCCTTGAGCGGCGGGCTACGTGGCGGCAGCAACATGGCTGCCGTCCATCTCGCGGACGCGGTGGGCGGCGAGGTGTTCATGGGCTTCGTCTCGGCGGTCGCCTTCGCCACCATATTGGCAGTGGTGGCCGGGCTCACCCTTTCCGGCGCCTCGACGATCGCGCATGATCTCTACGCCTCGGTCATCCGCAAGGGCAATGTCGACCAGGCGACCGAGCTGCGCCTGTCGCGGATCACCGTGCTGGTGCTGGCCCTGATCGCGGTGGGGTTGGGGATCGCGTTTGAAAAGCAGAATGTGGCGTTCATGGTGAGCCTGGCCTTCGCCGTGGCTGCTTCGGGCAACTTCCCCGCCCTCTTGCTCTCCATCCTGTGGAAGGATTGCACAACGCGCGGCGTTGCCTGGGGCTCGGCCATCGGCACGCTGACTGCGCTGGCACTGACCATCCTATCGCCGGTGATCTGGGTCGGCCAGCTTGGCGCCGCGCACCCCATCTTCCCGCTCGCCTCGCCCACTTTGGTGTCGATGCCGCTGGCGTTCTTCACCATCTGGCTGATCTCGACGCTCGACCGCAGCGCGCGGGCGCAGGTGGACCGCGCGGGCTACACTGCCCAGCGCATCCGGTCCGAGACCGGCATCGGCGCCGCCGGCGCCAGCGATCATTGATCTGACTCATGCGACAGGAGACGCATTCATGAAGTTTCTGAACCGATCCTCGGCCTGGCTGGTGGCGACGCTGCTCGCCACGACCGGCCCGGCCCACATGGCCAGCGCCCAGCCGCTGCCCGATCCCGCTGCCGTCGCGGCAGCGCCGCTGAGCGCAGAGGACGCTGCCAAGCTCGCCCCCATCGCGCCGGAACTGCACGGCGCCGCCCGCATGGCGCTCTATTATTCGACCCTGATGGGGCCGATGAACGAGGAAAGCGTGCGCGCCTCGCGCACGTCGGGCCGCATGGGGCCGCCCCCGCCGCCGCATCACCGCGACGTTCCGGTCGTCGAGCAGATGATTCCCGGTGCCGCCGGCGCGCCGCAGGTGAAGCTGTATGTGATCAATGCGCAGGAAGGCGCCTGGCGCGGCGGCATCCTGCACACGCATGGCGGCGGCTACATCCTGGGCACGGCCGCCACGGACGTGCGTCGCCTGCAGGAGATGGCCAAGGAACTGAACGTGGTCATCGTCTCCGTCGAATATCGCCTCGCGCCGGAAACGACCTATGCCGGGTCCATCGAAGACAATTATGCCGGCCTGCGCTGGATGCATGACAATGCCGCCAAGCTCGGCCTCGATCCCAAGCGGATCGCCGTGATGGGCGAGAGCGCCGGTGGTGGCCATGCGGCGCTGCTGGCGCTGACCGCGCGCGACCGCGGCGAAATTCCGGTCGCCTTCCAGGTGCTCATTTACCCGATGCTGGATGATCGCACCGGTGGCGTAGTGAAGGTGCCCCCGCACATCGCCACGGTCGGCTGGGATGCGCAGCAGAACCAGCTCGGCTGGAAGTCGTTCCTTGGCCAGCAGCCGGGCACGAACAAGGTGCCCGCCGCCGCCGTGCCGGCCCGCGCCGCCTCTCTCAAGGGTCTACCGCCTGCCTTCATCGCCGTCGGCGGGGTCGACCTCTTCGTGAGCGAGGATATCGATTATGCGCGCCGCCTGACCGAGGCAGGGGTGCCGACCGAGTTGCTCGTCGTCCCCTCCGCCTATCACGGCTTCGACGCGATGGCCCCGGACTCGCCGCAGGCCAAGCAATTCAACAAGGCCCGCATCGAAGCCCTGCGCCGCGCTCTGGCGACGCCAGAGAAATAAGCCATAGCTTGATCTACGTCTTCCGGCCCTCACGGGCCGGAGAGCACAGAGGGGGCGATCACAGGATCGCCCCCTTTTGCTATCCGATGGCTGGGACGCGGATCTTCAGCCTTTCATCGCGCCGAGCTCGGCTTCGTCCCAACCAGTTCGCATGGCCGAGACGGTGTCAAACCGCATGGTTTGCGCGCCATGGCCCTCCACAGCGTCCCATTGCGCCAGCCCGCCATGATTGGGATCGCCCGTCCGCGCGAAAGCAATCCAGGCATCGGCCATCTCGGCCTCCAGCTTGAGGGCCCCGGCATCGCCACCGGTCATGGTGGCGCATCGTTCGGCATTGGCGAAGACATAGGGGATTTCCGCGCAGTGGAATGCGCGCGGACGCCCGTCCAGCACGGGCGTGCTCCGATCAAAGCTGTAAAGCCATGCCGGGGCGCGACGCAGCGCGGCCTTCCCGCTCGCCTGATCGATGGCGGTCTGGCGGATCGGTGCGGTGGCGATGCGTGACCAGATGTCGCAGGGCAGGGCCTCCGGCGTCGTCCGGCGGAACGCGGCCACCACCGCCGCGCCGCGCCCTCCCGTGTATCGATCAGCCCGGTTCAGCAGCTCCGCCTCGCTCATCGTGAAAAAGTCGGGCTGGTTGATCCCGGCGGTGAACTCGTTGAGGGTCGTGCCGACGATCAGCGGCACATCAGCCGACAGCGCAAGGGACTGCGGGGCGTCGGGATTGGCGGGCAGCACCGCGCCATCCACTACCGGGGTAAAGCCGTAGCGGCCGCGGGTCCGAGCCTCCATGGAGCCGCCTTCGGGCAGTGGCGGATTCTCCCGGCGGAAGATGGCCGAGCTCGCCGCCAGCAAGCGATCATAGGGTAAGGAGTGCAAGGCGCGCAGATCGGTTTTGCCGATGCCCAACTCCGCCAGCATGAGTTCCCCCAGCTTACGGGCCTGGGCGTGGGGCGTGGCCTTTGCAAAGGACCCGCTCTGAACAATCGCACGGTGAAACAGGCCGCGCGCGGCGGGCATGGCCATCAACGTCGAAACCTTGGCGCCGCCCCCGGACTGGCCGAAGATCGTGACCCGACCAGGATCGCCGCCAAAGACCTCGATATTGCGCTTCACCCATTGCAGCGCCGCGACGATATCCAGCATGCCGACATTGCCGGACTGCGCATAGGCCGGGTCCACGGAGGAGAGGTCGAGAAAACCGAGCAGGTTGAGACGTTGATTGAGCGTGACGACCACCACGTCGCCCCGCTGGGCGAGATTATAGCCCTCAAAGGCGGGGACGTCGTGCCCCGAGCCGGCGACAAACCCGCCGCCGTGGAGCCAGACCATCACCGGTCGTCGGGCATTGTCCGTGCCGGGCGTCCAGATATTGATGCGCAGACAATCCTCGCCGTCGAAGCTGTCATTCCACTGGAAAATGAAGGCCTCTTCGTCATTCTGGCGGCCTGTGCCCTTGTCCTGCGGGCAGATCGGCCCATAGGCGAGGCTGCTGCGCACGCCGGTCCAGGGCTTGGCTGGCTTGGGCGGGAGGAAGCGATTGGCGCCGCCGGTCGTGTCGGCATAGGGGATACCGCGAAACATGGTGATCCCGCCCCGCATGAAGCCGCGCACCCGGCCGCTGGCGGTCTCGACATCCGCCATGCCTGTGCCGGTAAGAATGGGACCTCGCCCGCCGATGGCTCCGGGACTCGCCTGCGCCGGTCGCGCCCCGCTGGCTAAGGCACCGGTGGCGACAAGCCCTTGCAGAAGCGCCCGACGACTTGCGCCCTCTCCACGCGAACCTGTCATGTTCCTCTCCTTGCCCTAAGGTCTTCGCAATCGATTACAGGTTTAGGCCCTTCGCGCGCGGAAGCAAGCCGGGTGAGGCCCACAATCGGGCTGTGCCGCGCTACCCGCTTGATCGTTGGGGAGGATCAACCCCTGCTACGGCGCCAGCCGGAGAGGCGGCGCAGCAGGCCGCGGTTGCTGAGGGCTTCGAACATGTCGTCCGGCCCTTCGGGGTCGAGGATCTGGTTGTCCGCCAGCCAAGCCTCGACGCCTGTGAGGTCGGGAATCTCATAGGGCACCAGCGTGCGCCGGCGGCTCTTTGCATTTTTCCGGCCCTTGAAGCGGAGCGCCTCGATCGTCTCGATCAGCGATCCGCTGGCGGCTAGCTTTTTCTCGACCTGTGCGATGCTGGCATCGAGATGCTCGGCCAGCAGATCGTTGCGAACCTCCGCGATGGCGGCGCTGCATCCAGAATTGCTCGGCCGCGAGCAGTCCACGGCCACGTCGCATTCCGTATCGAGCCGCAAGGAGCGGGCATTCATGTTGGATGAGCCGACGCGCAGGATCATATCATCCACGATCATCACCTTGGCGTGGACGTAGATCGGCTCCTGATCGCGGGTGACGGGGTGGTAGAGCCGGAACCGGCCATGCTTGTCCCGCCGCCGCAGGGCGGCCACTAGTCGGGCGCGCGCGGTATCCATCGCCAGCGGTTCGAGCCAGCCCTGCGCGGCCTCGGGATTGACGATCACGATCTCTGGCCCGTCCGGCTCGTCCAGTCGCCGGGCCATGGCTTCGGCGATCCGCCGGGAGGCGAAATACTGGCTTTCGGCATAGATCCACCGCTTCGCCCGCCCGATCTGCTCGATATAGAGCTGCTCAATCTCGGTCACCTCGCGCTGGTCCGGCATTTTGGGTGCCGTGCGGGCGATGAGAACCTCAACATCCTCGAATTGCACCGGCAGCGCTTCCGGCCAGACGTCATGCTTGCTGCGGATGCCGGCAATGGTCTGCCCGGTCGCCCGCTTCCAGCGGTCGCGCGAATGCTCGCCCAGCGCCGCCGCTGCCGGCCCCTGCAGAGCGGTCGTCGCATCGTGCCAGGGCATGTAGGCCGGCCCTTTGCCGGGGCGATGCCGCTCGGGTTCCTCATCGCGATGCGCGCGCGTGTCCCACCGGTCCCCGGTCATGTCGATCCCGCCGCAAAAGGCGAAGCAATCGTCGATCACGACGATCTTCTGATGATGCGACCCGCCGGTGGGGTGATGAGCGTCCAGCTTCACATGGATGCGCGGATGGATGGCCCATTTGGCCACGGTGAAGATGGTCTTGCCCCGGAACAGCGACCCAATGGCCCCGAGATCCCAGCGCAGCAGATAGACTTCGAGCTCGGGATTGGTCTCGACCAGCCAGTAGATGAGATCCCCGATGGTGGTCGGTTCCGGTCCATCGGGTTGCCCCTCTTCCTGGTGTGCGAGTTCGATCCGCGCGTCGAAGTCCCAGCCGACCAGCATGATGCGCTTGCGGGCGCGGATCATGGCCTGCCGCGCGAACCGGAAATAATCCTCCGCGTCGACGATCACGCAGGCTTTCGCGGCCTTGGCAGCCCGCCAATAATTGCCCTTCATGCCGACGCGCTCCCCGCGACCCCCGCCTCGACGTGTCCGCGAGGGTGGGGCTGTAGGCGGCCTGCTTCGATCATGCTTTCCCCGTTTCAATCGCCATCGGAACCCTGAGGCGTAACGGCTATCATTACGGTTGCAACGCAAAAGCGTGCCCGGAGCCTTCCCACTTTTCGCGCGGTTCTATGCGCGATGGCTCGCGGGGCGCAGGAGTCTGTCCGTCGCGCCGGCGACTCGGTTCGTCCCCGCAACGTTGCTGCTGCGGAACCGCACGCCTAGCCAACGCGAGCCCAGTTTCCGGAGTTTTCAAGATGATGACCGTTCGCACCGTCCTGATATCCTGCACAGCGCTTGCGCTGGCGGGTCTTGCTGTCCCCGCGCAGGCAGAAGGGCTGGGGGCGGAGGGCAATTATGCCCGTGCCAATGGGCGCTGGGGTGCCGAACTGGGCGCTGGTTATGCGGTGGACTTTGCAGGCTTCAGCCTCACGCCGGGCGCCGGGGTGTATCTGCGCGATGGCGGCACGGCAGCCTATGGCCGGGTGGAAGCGGCTTATCAGATCCCTATGTCCCTGCGCATCGGCATCGGCGCGCGGATCAGCGGCGAAGAGCCGCGCGTCTATGGCACCGTCGCCATGCCCCTGCTGCCCCGCGTTGCCGTGAAGGGCAATGTCGGGGACCGTTATGTGTCCGTGGGGCTGACGGTCGGCTACTGAGCGTCGACGATGGCGGTTGGCTGACAGCCGAAAGTCGCGCAGAGAGACGACATGCCGACCATCTTCAGCCATGCCGCCATTTCCCTGTTCGCCGGCGGTGCGCTGGGCCGGCGCCGGATTGCGCCAGCCCTTGTCATTATCGGTGGTGCGCTCGCTGCCCTGCCGGACCTCGATGTGATCGGCTTTCCCCTCGGCATCGGCTATGCCAGCCAATGGGGGCATCGAGGCTTTACCCATTCGCTGGCGTTTGCGCTCGGCGTGGTCGGCCTGGTCGCGCTGGTCTGGCCGCGCGCGCGGCATCCAGCGGCCTTTGCCTTTCTGTTCGCCTGCGTAGTGTCCCATCCTCTGCTCGATATGCTGACCGACGGCGGGCAGGGCGTGATGCTGTTATGGCCGTTCGACCATCAGCGGCTGTTCCTCGACTGGCAGCCGATCCGCGTCTCCCCGATCGGCGCGCGCTTCTTCTCGGCGCGCGGGCTGGAGACGGTCTACTCCGAACTGCTGCTGATCTGGCTGCCCGGGCTGGCTATGATGACCGCCGCGTGGCTTTGGCGCCGCTGGCGGAGACAGGAAGTTGGGGCCTCCATCAAACGCCCATAAAGAAAGGCCCGCGCCGATGGCTCGGGCGGGCCTGTTTCTTTGAGCGCGGGCGCTAGGCGCCGCGCCGCCTCAGAAGCGCTGTTGGCGCTCGTAAAGCGACTTGTAATGCTGGATCCGCGTGACCCGCAGCCCCGGCATGCCGGACCGGTCCACCGCGCGCTGCCAGCTGGCGAATTCCTCGAGCGTCAGATCGTAACGCGCACAGGCTTCGTCCACTGTCAGCAGGCCGCCATTGACGGCCGCCACGACTTCCGCCTTGCGCCGAACGACCCAACGCGTGGTCGATGGCGGCGGCAGCGAGTCAAGCGTCAGCGGCTCACCGAGAGGGCCGACGACTTGAGCAGGGCGAATCTTCTGGTTCTCGATCATTCTTTCCTCATTCACCGACGGGGATCGGTCTGACACGGTCTTCTTGCTCATGATGTTGACCCCAAAGCTTTTCACTCCGGCTAACCGCCAGAGTGAACGGCGCCTTCACCATTGGTCCCCACCGCCATGAATGCCGCCACGGATGCATTGAACGATCCCGCCGCGCGTCGCAGCGTTGCGGGGCTCGGTGTGTCCGATGCAAAGATCAGGCTCAGCCGTGACGGCTCATCCGCAAGCACGACCGGAAGATCGGCTTCACGAATGGCCCGGGCCGTCGGTGTCGTATCCTGGCGCGCGGCGTGAACCGTGAGCAGCAGGCGCAGATCCGGAATACGGGGGCTGCGTCCGCTTGCCAGGGCGACAGGCAGGGCCTGATCATCGAGGTTGGCACTTATGTCCATGGCCACCCTGCTAGCAGCCAAAAGATAAGCGCTCGTAAAGGCCGTGGTGACAGGTTGTTAGGTGAGATTACCGGTGCATAGACCGCGACGGACGGTCTTTACTCGCTGGTCATCGGTTGCGGGTGCTGGTCGCTGCGCCCCAATGCGCTTATATGGCGCCAATGGACGGACTTTTTCAGCTTCCAACCCCTTTGCAGGGCAAGCGCATCGTCGTTGCCATGTCCGGCGGCGTGGATTCCAGCGTGGTCGCGGCGCTGGCCGCACGGTCGGGCGCGGAAACGATCGGCGTCACGCTGCAGCTTTACGATCATGGCGCCGCCGTGGGGCGGACGGGAAGCTGCTGCGCCGGGCAGGATATTCGCGATGCGCGGGCGGTCGCAGACAAGCTCGGCATCGCGCATTATGTCTTCGATTATGAAAGCCGCTTCCGCGAAAGCGTGATGGACCGCTTCGCCGATGAGTATCTGGCCGGCCGCACGCCGATTCCGTGTGTCCGCTGCAATATGGGCGTCAAGTTCACCGACCTGTTCGCGCTGGCCCGCGATCTGGGTGCCGATTGCCTGGCCACCGGCCATTATGTCCGGCGCGTGGCAGGCCCGGCCGGCGCCGAGCTGCATCGCGCTGTCGATCCCGCGCGGGACCAGAGCTATTTTCTGTTCGCAACGACGCAGGATCAGCTCGATTATCTGCGCTTTCCGCTCGGCGGCATGGAAAAGCCGGTCGTCCGGCAGATCGCGGCAGAACTGGGGCTTGGGGTTGCGCTCAAACCGGACAGTCAGGACATCTGCTTCGTGCCGGATGGCGACTATGCCGGCGTGGTGCGGAAAATCCGGCCCGAAGCCGATGATGCGGGGGAGATCGTCCATATCGATGGCCGCGTGCTGGGGCCGCACAAGGGCCTGATCCATTATACAGTCGGCCAGCGGCGTGGGCTGGAGATCGGCGGCCTCGCAGAACCGCTCTATGTCGTGCGGCTTGATGCAGCGCAGCGCCGGGTGATCGTCGGGCCGAAGGCGGCACTGGCCGTGCGCGCCGCGCGCCTTGACGAGATCAACTGGCTCGGCGGGACGTTCCGTGGAAGCTTGAGCGCCAAGGTGCGGTCCATGGCCCGTCCCGTTCCCGCCCGGCTGAATGGCGACCGGCTGATCTTCGAGAGCGAAGAATTTGGCGTGGCGCCGGGTCAGGCGGCAGTGCTCTACGATGGAGACCGGGTGCTCGGCGGCGGCTGGATCGCGGAAACGGAAGGCGCGGAGATGGCCATCGCGTAAGGGCCGCGGGCCCTACCGTGAAACAAAACGTCAACTCCCATGGCTTAGAGGTGAGTGGCGGCTTGCGGAGTGCGTCCATGGCAATTTTGAAAAGGATCAAGGGTCGGGCGAATCGAATCGCAATGAACCTTTCAGGTCGGGTGGTGGATGTTTTCCATGATCGGGCGATCGATCCCAAAATCGCCCGCTTTCGGGCCTCCGAGCACTTCCAGTCCATGCCGAGCCTGCGGGTTCTCGTGGTCGGCGTTCAATCGAACCGCTCGCCGCAATCGCTCGGCGAAATCTATGGCCGGATGCAAAGCGACCGCCACCGCATCACCTTTGACAGCAAGGGCGTCGATAATCTCGGCAAGCTGGACAACACCAATGTTCTCCTCGCGCGGCATGACCTCAACGCGTTCGACTGGGTGGTGATGACCGATGACGATGTCGAACTGCCAGACCAGTTCATGGACACCTTCCTGGCGCTTGCCGAATATGCCGAGCTGAAGATCTGCGGCCCCGCGCAGCGCGGCTATTCCTATTGGAGCCGGGAGATCATGCGGCGCCGCCAAGGCGTGCTGGTGCGCGAAACGAACTTTGCAGAGGTCGGCCCGCTGGTCGCCTTTCGCCGCGAAGTGTTCGACATCGTCTTTCCCTTCCCCTCGCTGAAATATGGTTGGGGCGTCAACACCGTCTGGCCGGTGCTTGCGGAGAAGGAAGGCTGGAAGACCGGGGTTGTCGACGGCACCGCGCTCCGACACACCAAGCCCATCGGCGCGACCTATGATTTCCGCGAAGCGGCGCGGGAGGCGGAGGAGTATATGAACCGCTTCGGCATCGTCACCGGCGTGCATGTGCTGCATACCTACCGGACATTTTACGAGGCGGGCTGACGGTCCTGTGCGTTTTGCCGTGAATAAAACGTCAACTCCCATGTCGTAGGGCGAGTGACGGTTTGCGGGAGTGCGTTCATGGCAATTTTGAAGAGGATCAAGGGTCGGGCGAGTCGAACCGCGAGGAATCTCTCAGGCCGGGTTGTGGACGTTTTCCACGATCGCTCCATCGATCCCAAAATTGCCCGCTTTCGGGCTTCCCAGCACTTCCAGTCGATGCCGAGCTTGCGGGTTCTCGTGGTTGGCGTTCAATCGAACCGCTCGCCGCAATCGCTGGGCGAAATCTATGGCCGGATGCAGAGCGACCGTCACCGCATCACCTTCGACAGCAAGGGCGTCGATAATCTCGGCAAGCTGGACAACACCAACGTCCTTCTGGCGCGGCATGACCTTAGCGAATTCGACTGGGTGGTGATGACCGACGATGATGTCGAACTGCCCGACCAGTTCATGGACACCTTCCTTGCGCTCGCCGAATATGCCGAGCTGAAGATCTGTGGCCCCGCGCAACGCGCCTACTCTTATTGGGGCTGGGACATCATGCGGCGGCGCAAGGGCGTGCTGGTGCGCGAGACGAACTTTACGGAGGTCGGCCCTTTGGTCGCCTTTCGCCGGGAGGTGTTCGACATCGTCTTTCCCTTCCCCTCCCTGAAGTACGGCTGGGGGTTGGACCCGGTGTGGCCGGTGCTTGCCGAGAAGGAAGGCTGGAAGACCGGGGTCGTCGATGGCACGGCGCTCCGTCACACCAAGCCCATCGGCGCGACCTATGATTTCCGCGAGGCGGCGCGCGAGGCGGAGGAGTATATGAACCGCTTTGGCATCGTTACCGGCGTGCATGTGCTGCATACTTACCGGACATTTTACGAGGCGGGCTGACGATCTGGCCGGCACGCCCGTGGGCGGTTAGTTGATCACCGGGATGAGGTCGTCCTCATTGGAGGCGGGCGTGTCAGCCACTTCACCGATGCGCAGCATGGCGAAGGTGACGCAGCTCAGCACCGTCATCGCGATCAGGATGGCCATCAGCCAGGCAAGGCCGCTCGCGCCATAGATCCACGCATAAAGGCTGGCGCCCAGCGCGACCGGCAGGTTGGACAGCGAATTATAGATCGTGAACTGGGTGGCGCCGACCCGCTTGTCGGACAGGCGCATCCGCAGCGGGTTGGAGCTGATCGACGTCAGAATGTCCGTCGCCTCGCGCCCGATGGAGAGCAGCACGAAGACGGTGCCGATCATCGCGACCTCGGGTGAGAGCAGGAAGACCAGCGACATGACGGCATAGCCGGCATAGGTGATGACGGTCGCGCGGCGCGGCCCGATCTTTCCGACCAGAAGGGAGCCGACGCCCATGCAGGAGATCGACACCAACAGGCCGACCGTGGCGACCATCCCCGAATAGCTGCTGGTGCTGAAATTCGCCTGTGTGGTGGCGAAGACCGGCCAGAAGGCAGTGAATGCCCCGCCCACCGCGCGGCCGAGCACGCTGGCGGCGAGCAGCACCAGACTGTCGCGCTTGATCATCGAGCGGAAGGTGATGGCGAGGATGCGCAGCCAGGGCAGGCCGTGGGCGCTCAGCGCTTCGGCCGAGGCCCGGCCTTTTGTCCATGGCAGCAGCTTCTCGCCCGGCCGCTCGCGCAGCACAAGAGCGAGCAGCAGGAAGCCGGCATTGAAGGGAAGGAAGGCGGCAAAGGCGATCGCCGCGCCATAATGCTGGAGCAGATAGCCCCCCACCGCGCCACCAATGGCCATGCCCAGCGCCTGTCCGCCGAACATGAAGGCGCTGGCTGTTCCCTGTTCCTCATCCGGGAGGATATCGACCGCGAGGCCATCGACCGCCACGTCCTGAATGGCGCCGCCGGAGAAGATGAGAACGCCGAGCACGGTGATGAGGCCGAGATCCTGCGGCCCCGGCGCAGCAATCGCGGCGACGGTGAGGCCGATCAGGATGACGGCTTGGGAGCCGATCAGCCAGGCGCGCCGCCGCCCCATCGGCAGATAGGCATAACGATCCATGAGCGCCGCACCGATAAACTTGAAGCTCCACGGCAGATAGGCGGTCGCCACCAGCGAGGCGATGGCGGCAGGCGGCATCTGGTTGGAGGCAAGCCAGGCTGCCACCGCGGTCAGGAAAAGCCCGAGCGGAAGCCCCTGCGCCACATAGAAGGTCATCATGCTGCCGATGCGCAGCCGCTTGCTCTCGCTCAATATCAGGCTGATGACGCGTCCCCTGCGGCTTGATTGTCCGGCCGCTCAGGATGCTAGAGACTCATCGGCAAAGTGCAATGGCCTGACTGACGACCCCGCCGGCAGGGCGCGATCAGCGCGTGGGGCGCGACATGACCTGCGCATTGCCGTCCGGCTGGACCATGATGAGATGAGCATCACCCTGATCGCACTGGGCGCGCCAGGTGGGCACGCCGCCTTCCGGCTCGAGCCGCTCGACCTTCGTGACGTCGCGGCAGGAAATATCGGCATCGCGAATGGCGCGCAGGAAGACCGCCTGCTGCTGCGTTTCGGAGAGATTTTCGATGGCCGCGACATGGTCGATTGCGTTGGCGGCGTTGTCCATCGCATTGCTGGCCAGCGCGGCATTGTTGGCTGCGCCTGCGCTATTCTCTTGGCTGGCGCCGCCGCCGCAGGCAGCGAGCGAGAGCGTGGCCAGGCCGATCAGGAAAACACGCATGGGTCTATCTCCGGGGCGTTCTTGCTGGGACGGGCATGATAAGCCGGCGCGGCCACGATTGCGACCTTTATCGCCGGCTTATGCCGCGCTCAGCGCGAGAAGAGCGCCTTGAGCCACTTGTCGAGCACCGGCGTGGCGGGATAATCCGGGTCGCCCAGCCGACGATTGATTTCCATGTGGCCCTGCAGGCCTTTGCCCTCGAACCGGTCGATCTGCACCGGCGTTCCGGCCTTGCGCAGAGCTTCGGCCAGCGCGCGGGCCTGCGCGGTGCCATCCTCGCGGTCGACATGGAAGATGAGGAAGGCCGGCGCATTGGGTGCGGCGGCGTGCAGCGTCGGAGAGAGAGCCTTCTGCCGGGCCGGATCGTTGCCGAAGGCCTCCGTGTAGGTCTTGCCCATGATGCGCGGCCCGGACTTCATTTGCGCTGGCACGTCATATGCGGCGCCATCCAGCGCCACGATGCCGGCGGCTGCATCTGGTGCCAGACCGGCCTCGCGCAGATAGCGCGGGTCCGTGCCGACCAAAGCAACGAGATGCGCGCCCGCGCTATGCCCCATCAGCACGATCCGCCGGGGGTCGATGTTCAGCTTGTCTGCGTGGGCGATGACATAGGCGAGGGCGCTGGCCGCATCCGCCGCTTGCTGCTCGACCGTCGCCTGCGGCACCAGTCGGTAGTCGATGGAGGCGAGCGCATAGCCCTGCGCCGTCAGATGCGCGACCTTGCGCTGGCCCGTGGCATTGGTCTTGTTGCCATGCTGCCATCCGCCGCCATGCACGAAGAGGACGAGTGGCACCGGCGCGGACCTCTGCCCAACAGCGGGCCAGAAGGCGAGGGTCTGCGCCGGGTCGCGCCCATAGGCCATTTCGCGCCCGTCCACCGTCTTGTCGGCTGCGATATCCTGCTGCATCCGCCCGGCCATGCGCTCGCGAATGCGATCGCGCAGGCTTGCATCGGCGGGCAGGCTGGTGACGCCGACCGTGGCCGCGATGGCGGCGATGAGCGTGACGCGAGGTAAATGAGAGCGAATCATGAGCCTGACTTTCAAAATGCCAGGCCTTTTGATCGGGAACTTTGCCTTACAATGCGATGAACGGATGTTCGCCGTGGGTGAATGGTCCCATCTCCTGACATGCCTGCTCGCCGCACCTGCCTTGACGGAAGGTCCATCGAGCGGCTAACGGGCGCCCCGGACCGGGTGCGATGGCGCGCCCGCTTTGATCCAGTCCGACCACCGAGTCCTGTCGAAGGGTGGTCGCGATCCGCCTGGCAGGCGGAGACGTGTATCCATGGCAAATGTAACCGTGATCGGCGCCCAGTGGGGCGATGAAGGCAAAGGCAAGATTGTCGATTGGCTGGCCAGCCGCGCCGATTGCGTCGTGCGCTTCCAGGGCGGTCACAATGCCGGGCATACGCTCGTCGTCGGCGAGCAGGTTTACAAGATCAGTCTCGTGCCCTCCGGCATCGTCACTGGCACGCTCTCCATCATCGGCAATGGCGTGGTGCTCGATCCTTGGGCGCTCAAGGCCGAGATCGAGAAGCTGCAGGGGCAGGGCGTGCATGTGACGCGCGACAATTTCGCCGTCGCCGACAATTGCCCGCTCATCCTGCCGATCCACCGCGATCTTGACGGCCTACGCGAGACGGCGGCCGGCAAGGGCAAGATCGGCACCACGGGCCGTGGCATCGGCCCGGCTTATGAAGACAAGGTCGGCCGCCGTGCGATCCGGGTCTGCGATCTCGCTCATCTTGATTCGCTGGAGCCGCAGCTGGATCGGCTCTGCGCCCATCATGACGCGCTGCGCGCCGGCTTTGGCGAGCCGCCCATCGACCGTGCCAAGCTGATCGCCGATCTGCGCGAGATCGCGCCGTTCGTGCTGCAGTTTGCCGAGCCGGTGTGGAAGCGCCTGCGCGATGTGCGCAAGGGCGGCAAGCGCATCCTGTTCGAGGGCGCGCAGGGCGTGCTGCTCGATGTGGATCACGGCACCTACCCGTTCGTCACCAGCTCCAACACGGTGAGCGGCACGGTCGCCTCGGGCTCCGGCATGGGGCCGAGTGCGGCGGGCTTCGTGCTGGGAATCGTGAAGGCCTACACCACCCGCGTCGGCTCCGGGCCGTTCCCCACCGAGCTGGTGGACGAGACCGGCGAGCGCCTCGGCCAGCGCGGCCATGAATTTGGCACCGTCACGGCCCGCAAGCGCCGCTGCGGCTGGTTCGACGCGGTGCTGGTCCGTCAGACCTGCGCGCTTTCGGGCGTCACGGGCATTGCCCTCACCAAGATCGACGTGCTCGACGGGTTCGAGACGATCAAGATCTGCACCGGCTACCGGCTGAATGGCGAAATCATCGATTATCTGCCCGCGCACGCGGCCGATCAGGCAGCCGTCGAGCCGGTGTATGAGGAAATGGATGGCTGGGAAGGCACCACCGTCGGCGCCCGCTCCTGGGCGGACCTGCCGGCGCAGGCCATCAAATATATCCGCCGCATCGAAGAGCTGATCGAATGCCCGGTCGCGAGCGTTTCGACCTCGCCACAGCGTGAGGACACGATCCTGGTGCGCGATCCGTTCGAGGATTGAAAATTAACGCGTTAGCGCGTGGGTAGAGGTTTCCGGTGGTTAGGGGGACCTCTACCCATCCGTTCGCCCTGAGCTTGTCGAAGGGCTGTTCTTCTGGCCTTGGGCTAGTCGGGCGATTGCCTCCCAATCGCTGCGAATGAGAGCCATTTTTTTCGCCCGTGACCAGCCTTTCAGTCTTCGCTCCATTTCCAGCGCCTCAATCCGGGTTGAGAACTGCTCAGACCAGACGAGCTTCAAGGGTCGCCGGTCTCGGGTAAACCCAGCAATTTCGCCGGCCTGGTGCTGATGGATGCGACATTCAATGTCGTCAGTGTGGCCGACGTAAAATGCGCCTCCATGACAATGGAGCATGTAAACCCAGAACGACATGGGTGGATCGTGAAGGAAGGACAGCCCTTCGACAAGCTCAGGGCGAACGGTTATGCGACCTGTTTATGCTAGCCCTCAGAAGAGCAGATAAAGTAGGATGATGATGGGAATCGGGATCCCGATCAGCCACAGCAAGATACCTTTACCCATGTCATCAGTCTCCTTCTTATCTCTTTGACCAATGCCTCGGGCGCCAATCCGTTGCCTTGAGAAGCGAATGCGGCCCGCAATTGCAGTTTCGCGCGTGAGGGCCTAAAGCGCGCCGGCTATGAGCCGCTCCATCACATTCGCCATTCCCAAGGGACGCATTCTCGAAGAGGCCCTGCCGCTGCTGGCGCGCGCGGGCATCGAGCCCGAGGCGGAGTTCCATAAGAAGGAAAGCCGGGCGCTGCGGTTCGCGACCAATGTCGAGGGCCTGTCCATCATCCGCGTGCGCGCATTCGATGTGGCGACCTTCGTCGCGCATGGCGCAGCCCAGGTCGGCATCGTGGGGTCGGACGTGATCGCCGAGTTCGGCTATTCCGAGCTTTATGCGCCGGTCGATCTCGATATCGGCCATTGCCGCCTGTCCATCGCCGAGCCGGCCGATGCCGTGCCCGAGGTGCTGGGGGCTGCCAGCCATGTCCGCGTCGCGACCAAATATCCGCATCTCACCCGCGCGCATTATGAGGCGCTGGGCATCCAGGCCGAGTGCGTGAAGCTGAATGGCGCGATGGAATTGGCGCCCTCACTCGGGCTGGCGCGGCGGATCGTCGATCTCGTCTCGTCCGGCGCGACGCTGAAGGCCAATGGCCTCGTTGAAACCGCGAAGATCATGGACATTTCCGCGCGGCTCATCGTCAACCGGGCGGCGATGAAGATGCGCGCTGCCGAGCTGGTGCCGATGGTCGAGCGCTTCCGTGCTGCCGTGGAGGCCAGCCGTGCCGCTTGAGCTGGATGCACGGGACGCGGGTTTCGCCGCGCAGTTCGAGGCGCTGGTCAACGCCCGGCGCGAGGCAGACGAGGATGTGGCACAGGCTGTGCGCGATATCGTCCGGCGCGTGCGAGGCGAGGGCGACGCCGCGCTGGCCGACCTGACCGCGCGGTTCGACCGTTTCGATCTCGATGCGCAGGGCTGGTCGATCAGTGCCGAACAATGCGCTGCGGCCTATGCGCAGATCGATGCGCCGCTGCGCGATGCGCTCAACCTCGCCGCCGAGCGGATCGCCACCTATCACGAAAAGCAGAAGCCGGAAGATGCCGGCTGGACCGACGTGGCCGGCGTGCGGCTCGGCGCGCGGTGGAACGCCGTGGAAGCGGCGGGCATCTACGTGCCGGGCGGGCTGGCTGCCTATCCCAGCTCGCTGCTGATGAATGCCATTCCGGCCAAGGTGGCGGGGGTCGAGCGCATCGTGATGATGTCGCCGACGCCGGGCGGGCAGCTCAACCCTGCCGTACTGGCGGCGGCGCACATCGCTGGCGTGAGCGAAATCTGGCGCGTCGGCGGTGCGCAGGCGGTGGCGGCGCTGGCTTATGGCACGGAGCGGATCAAGCCGGTGGACGTGATCGTGGGGCCGGGCAATGCCTGGGTCGCGGAAGCCAAGAGGCAGGTCTACGGCGTGGTCGGCATCGATATGGTCGCCGGGCCGAGCGAGATCGTGGTCGTCGCGGACGGCAAGAACGATCCCGAATGGATCGCCGCCGATCTGCTCAGCCAGTCCGAGCATGACGAGACCAGTCAGTCGATCCTGTTCACGGATGATGCGGCCTTTGCAAAGGCCGTGGCTGCGTCGGTGGAGGGCTGGCTCAATCGGCTGGAAACGGGCGCCCGCGCGCGGGTGAGCTGGACCAACAATGGCGCGATCATCCTGGTGCCGAATCTTGAGGTCGCGCTGCCGCTGGTCGACCGGCTGGCGCCCGAGCATCTCGAACTGGCCGTGGACGATCCGCAGCCACTGTTCGACAAGGTGCGCCATGCCGGATCGGTGTTCATGGGCCGGATGACGCCCGAGGCAATCGGCGATTATGTCGCGGGGCCGAACCATGTACTGCCGACCGGGCGCCGCGCGCGCTTCTCCTCCGGGCTTTCCGTGCTGGATTTCATGAAGCGCACGAGCTTCCTCCAACTCGACGCGCGCGCCATTGGCACCATCGGCCCTGCGGCGCTGGCGCTGGCGCAGGCGGAAGGGCTGCCGGCCCACGCGGCCAGCGTGGCGGTGCGGCTGAATAAGGATTAAATATAGACCGTTCGCCCTGAGCCTGTCGAAGGGCCGTATTTTCTTCGATCTTGTTCGGAAAGAAGGACAGCCCCCTTCGACTGCTGCAAGCAGTCGCTCAGGACAGCCCTTCGACAAGCTCAGGACGAACGGAATTAGAGTTTCCAGGTGACGGTTGGTAGTTGGGAAATCCCGTATCCATCGCGCGCCCGAACCGATATGAAGGACGCAATGAAGCCAACGAAATCAAAGTCCCGCTCTGCGGCGCGGCTCGCGGCCGTGCAGGCGCTCTACCAGCAGGAGATGGAAAGCACGCCGCTGCCGATGCTGCTCCATGAGTTCCATCAGCACCGCCTCGGCGCGACCATTGAGGACGTGACCTATCACCCCGCCGAACAGGCCTTCTTCGATGATGTGGTGAAGGGCGTAGATGCGCGTCGCGAAGAGATCGACCAGCATATCATCGATCGGCTGGCCAAGGGCTGGTCGATGGAGCGCCTCGACAAGCCGATGCGGCAGATCCTGCGCGCCGGCACCTATGAGCTGCTGGCCCGCGCCGACGTGCCGACGGCGAGCGTCATCAGCGAATATGTCGATGTCGCCCACGCCTTCTACGACAAGCGCGAGGCCGGCTTCGTCAACGGCCTGCTCGACGGCATCGCCAAGAGCGTGCGCAGCTAAGATGAGCGCGGAGGCGGACCTTCTCCGCCGTCTGCGCGCCATGGCGAGCGACCCCGCGGCGCGCGGCCTGATGGACGATGTCGCGGTGATGCCCACCATGGGGCAGCAACTCGTCATCACCAGCGACACGATGGTCGAAGGCGTGCATTTCCGCGCCGACGATCCACCCGAGACCGTCGGCTGGAAGCTGGCGGCGGTCAATCTCTCCGATCTCGCCTCCAAGGGCGCCGTGCCGGTCTCCTGCCTGCTGAACTATGGACTGACCGGTCAGCCCGGCTGGGACGAGGGGTTCCTCGATGGGCTGGGGCGGGCGCTGCGCAGCTTCGGGATGCACCTCATTGGCGGCGATACCGTAAAGCTGCCCGCGGGCGCGCCGCGCGTGCTCAGCCTGACCGCCATGGGCGAGGTGCCCGCGCATGAACAGGTGCCGGCGCGCACCGGCGCACGACCGGGAGACCGCTTGTTCGTTTCCGGCCCGATCGGCGATGCTGGCGCCGGGTTGGGGCTGCTCGATGAGGGGCTGAAGGAGCCGGCGGAGCTGATCCGTGCCTATCGGGTGCCCACGCCGCACATCACGCTCGGGCAGACGCTCTCGTCCCAGGCCCATGCGATGATGGACGTCTCCGACGGGTTGCTGATCGACGCGCAGCGCATGGCGCTGGCCAGCGATTGCGCGGTGGAGATCAATCAGGTGCCGCTGTCGGACGCCTATGTGTCGCTGCGCGGGAACGGCATCGAGGCGCGGCTGGCTGCTGCGACGGCCGGCGATGATTATGTGCTACTCGTTGCCTTGCCCGGCACGCTGGCGCCGCCGCGCGGACTGCTGGAGGTCGGGCGGTTCAAGCATGGCGAGGGGTTGACGCTGCGCCTAGATGGCAAGGCAGTGCCGTTGCCCGCGCGGCTGGGCTACGAACACGGCTAGGAGGGATTTGACGGTCGCTCTTGCCTCCGTTCGTGCTGAGTAGGCTCTGAGTAGCGCCGTGGCGCGTATCGAAGAGCCGTATCGAAGCATCGCGCCCTGAGCGGTCCTTCGATACGGCATTTCGACCGGCTCAATGGCTACTCAGGACGAACGGATTAGGAGGTGGACGCGGCCGTGGGCCGATTGCAAGGCTGATGCCCCGTTCGTGTCGAGCCCTTCGACTGCCCGCAGGGCGGGCGCTCAGGATAAACTTCAGCTGTAAGCTGAAGTCGAGACACAGCAGGGCGGCGCTTGCGGCATCTCGACTTCGCTCGATGCGAACGGACGCATAGTCCCGATCCCGCCCCTTCCGTTTAACCGCTTGACGGCACGGGAGAGCGCTTTACCTTCCGCTCCAAAGCCGAACATGGGCGGTCAACGCCCGGGCACCGTCACAGGGGAGAACGCGATATGACCTCGGTCTTGATCGCCATTGGTTGCGGCCTGCTTGCCGTGATCTATGGTCTGGTGACCAGTCGCCAGGTGCTGAGCGCGCCGGCCGGTAGTGCCAGGATGCAGGAAATTGCGGGTGCCATTCAGGAAGGCGCCAAGGCCTATCTCGGGCGACAATATACCACCATCGCTATCGTCGGCGTCATCGTCGCCATCATTCTCTTCTTCACGCTCGGTCTGCTCTCCACCGTCTCATTCCTGATCGGTGCGGTGCTCTCGGGTGTCGCCGGTTATGTCGGCATGAATATTTCCGTGCGGGCCAATGTCCGCACCGCGCAGGCCGCGAGTGAATCCCTGCAGGGCGGGCTGACGCTGGCCTTCCGGTCCGGCGCGGTTACCGGCATGCTCGTGGCGGGCTTGGGCCTGCTCTCGATCGCCGGGACGTTCTGGTATCTGACCGGGCCGGGCGGCCTCGCGCCCAATGATCGCTCGATCATCGCCGCGCTGACGGCGCTGGCCTTCGGCGCCTCGCTCATCTCCATCTTTGCGCGGCTGGGCGGCGGCATCTTCACCAAGGCCGCCGATGTGGGCGCCGATCTCGTCGGCAAGGTCGAGGCCGGTATTCCCGAGGACGATCCGCGCAATCCGGCGGTCATCGCGGACAATGTCGGAGACAATGTCGGCGACTGCGCGGGCATGGCGGCCGACCTGTTCGAGACCTATGTGGTGACGCTCGGCCTCACCATGGTCTCCATCGCACTACTGGTCGATGCGCCCTCCGCGCAACTCATGGCGCTGATGTCACTGCCGCTGGTCGTCGGCGGCATCTGCATCATCACCTCGATCATCGGCACCTATTTCGTGCGGCTGGGCAAATCGCAAAACATCATGGGTGCGCTCTACAAGGGCTTCTGGATGACGGCGGTGCTCTCGGTCGGCGGCATCTGGTACGTCACCTGGCGCGTGCTGGGCGACATGGATGTGGCGATCGGCGCGGGGCTGGATGGCACTGGTGGCTATACCGGCAGGGCGCTGTTCTGGTGCATGTTGATCGGCCTGATCGTCACCGGCCTGCTGGTGTGGATTACGGAATATTACACCGGCACTAACTATCGCCCGGTCAAGTCCATCGCGAAGGCGAGCGTCACGGGCCATGGCACCAATGTGATCCAGGGTCTGGCGATCAGCCTTGAATCGACGGCGCTGCCGACGTTGGTCATCACCATCGCGGTGATCGCGACCTACCAGATCGCCGGGATCATCGGCGTGGCCTTCGCGGCTACCTCGCTGCTCGCATTGGCCGGCATGGTCGTCGCGCTCGATGCTTATGGCCCGGTGACCGACAATGCCGGCGGCATCGCGGAAATGGCGGGCCTGCCCGATGATGTGCGCCACCGCACCGATGCGCTCGATGCGGTGGGTAACACCACCAAGGCGGTGACCAAGGGCTATGCCATCGGCTCGGCGGCGCTGGCGGCACTGGTGCTGTTCGGGGCGTACACGGCGGATCTGGAAATCTACTTCCCGGACATCGCGGTCGATTTCTCCCTGAGCAATCCCTACGTCATCGTGGGTCTGCTGCTGGGGGCGCTGCTGCCCTATCTGTTCGGCGCATTCGGCATGACTGCCGTGGGCCGGGCAGCGGGCGCGGTGGTCGAGGATGTGCGTGAGCAGTTCCGCAGCGATTCGGGCATCATGGCCGGCACGTCCCGGCCCAATTATGCCCGAACCGTGGACATCGTGACCAAGGCGGCGATCAAGGAAATGATCATTCCCTCGCTGCTGCCGGTGCTGACGCCCATTGCGGTCTACTTCATCATCACCGCCGTGGCCGGGCAGGCGCAGGGCTTCGCGGCGCTGGGCGCGCTGTTGCTTGGCGTGATCGTTTCTGGGCTGTTTGTCGCGATCTCGATGACGAGTGGCGGCGGCGCCTGGGACAATGCCAAGAAATATATCGAGGATGGCCATCATGGCGGCAAGGGCTCGGAGGCCCACAAGGCTGCCGTGACGGGCGACACGGTCGGCGATCCCTACAAGGATACGGCCGGTCCGGCGGTCAACCCGATGATCAAGATCACCAATATCGTGGCGCTGCTTCTGCTCGCCGCACTGGCGCACGGGGCGATGTAAAGATCCCGGCGCACAATCCCGGAAACGGGAGAGGAGGAAATCCCGTCCGGATCCTGTCCGGGCGGGCTTTTCACGTCTTGGCCGATGGGCCCTCTCCGCGATGCTGGCGAGCCGGAGGCGCCGACGCTATAGCGCCGGCCATGTCTTCTGCGCTTGCCTCCTTCCAGTCCCAGCTTGACGCGCTGGAGCGTCGCGTACGCCGGCGACGGCTCATGTCGCGCGCGGGCCATGATTTCGCGTCCAACGACTATCTCGGCCTCGCCGGCGATCCGGCGATTGCCGCTGCGGTGGCTGATGCGCTGGCGCGGGGCGTGCCGGTCGGCTCGGGCGGGTCGCGGCTGCTGCGCGGGAATGCCCCGGAGCATGAGGCGCTGGAGGCGCAGGCCGCGCAGATATTCGGCAGCGAGGCGGCTTTGTTTCTGGCCAATGGCTTTGCCGCGAACATCGCCATTCTTGCCGGCCTGCCGGGACCGGGCGATCTTGTCGTCGCGGATGCACTCATTCACGCCAGCGCCCATGACGGGATGAAGCTCGGCAAGGCGCGCTCCGTGCTGGCGCAGCATAATGATGCCGACGCCTTTGCCGACGCCATTGCCGGCTGGCGGCGCGAGGGTGGCACGGGGCGGGTGTGGATCGTCGCCGAAACGCTCTATTCCATGGACGGTGACAGGGCGCCGGTCGATGACCTTGCGGCTGTCGCCGCGCGGCATGATGCGATGCTGGTGCTGGACGAGGCGCACGCGACCGCCGTTCACGGGCCGGGCGGGCGGGGCCTGGGCGCGCATCTTGAGTCGGCGGAGAATGTCATTGCGCTCCACACCTGCGGCAAGGGGCTGGGCGCGGAGGGGGCGCTGGTGACGGCCACGCGGCCGATCATCGATCTGCTGGTCAATCGCGGGCGCAGCTTCGTCTTCTCGACGGCGCCTTCGCCGCTGATGGCGGTTGCGGTGCGGGCCGCGCTGGCGCGCAGTCTGGAGGGCGACGATCTGCGCGCGCGCCTGAGCGATCTGATCGATCATGCTGCGCAGCATTTATGCGCGCCGCTGGGGCTTCCCGCGCCTGCCAGCCAGATCCTGCCCATCGTGCTGGGGGACGATGCGCGGACGATGCAGGTTGCGGCCTTGCTGCAGCAGGCCGGGTTCGATGTGCGCGGTATTCGCCCGCCCACGGTGCCGCGCGGCACCGCGCGCCTGCGCGTGTCGCTCACGCTGAATGTCGATGAGCAGATCATCGCAGAACTGGGGGAAGCCTTGCAGCAAGCGCTCGGACAGGTGCCGGCATGAGCGGCGCCCTCATCGTCTCGGGCACAGATACCGGCATCGGCAAGACGGTGGTTGCGGCCGGTCTCGCTGCGGCTCTTGGCGCCTCCTACTGGAAGCCGATCCAGGCCGGCACGGCCGATGGCACGGACAGTGCGGATGCCGTGACGCTCGGCGTTGCGCCGGGCCAGTGCCTCTCGGAGGCGTATCGGCTCGCGCTCCCGGCCTCGCCGCATCTGGCCGCCGAGCGGGAAGGGCTCGTGCTGGACCCGTCCCGTCTAACCCTCCCACCTGCGCGTCCCCTGATCGTCGAGGGGGCCGGGGGCCTGATGGTGCCCGTCCGCCGCGATCCGTCGATGCTGATGATCGACCTGTTCGCGGGCTGGGGCGCGCCGGTGTTGCTCGTCGCGAGGACGGGGCTCGGCACGATCAACCACAGCCTGCTGAGCATCGAGGCGCTGAAAGCGCGGTCCATCGCCATTGCCGGGCTGATCTTCGTCGGGGAGGTACATCCTGATAATGAGGCGATCGTGCCGGCGCTGACGGGCGTGCGCAGCTTCGGCCGTCTGCCGATGCTGGACCCGCTCGATGCGGCGCATCTGCGGCAGGCCATGCACGCGCATATCGATCTGGCTGCCGTGCGGATGGCCCTGGGTGGGCCGTCATGACCTCCCCGGTCTGGCATCCCTTTACCCAGCATGGGCTTGGCGAGCCGATCCCGCAGATCGTCTCGGCCTGCGGCGCGTGGCTGACCTGCGATGACGGCCATCGGCTGCTGGATGGGATCTCAAGCTGGTGGGTCATCACCCACGGCCATTGCGAACCGCGCATCGCGGCGGCCATTGCGGCGCAGGCGGGCACGCTCGATCAGATGATCTTTGCGGGCTACACCCATCCGCAGGCGGAGGCGCTGGCCCGGTCGCTGGTGGCGCTGACGCCGGCTGGCCTCAATCATGTATTCTTCTCGGATAGCGGGTCGACCGCGGTCGAGGTGGCACTCAAAATGGCGCTCGGCCATTGGCACAATCGCGGCGAGGCGCGGCACCGCCTGTTGGTGCTCGAGCATAGCTATCATGGCGATACCATTGGCACGATGTCGGTGGGCGAGCGCGGCGTGTTCAATCGCGCTTACGCACCGCTGCTGTTCGACGTGGAGACGGTGCCCTTCCCCGCGCGAGGGCAGGCGCAGGCCAGTCTCGATGCACTGGAACGGCTGTGCCGGACGGGCGACAAGCCCGCTGCGTTCATTGTCGAGCCGCTGGTGCTGGGGGCCGGCGGGATGCTGTTCTATCCCCCGGAAACACTCCGTGCCTTTGCCGAAATTTGTGCGCAGCATGATGTCCTCTTCATCGTCGATGAAGTGATGACCGGTTGGGGCCGAACCGGCACGCTGTTTGCCTGCGAACAGGCCGGCGTGGCGCCGGATATCCTCTGTCTGGCGAAGGGGCTCACCGGGGGCGCGGTCCCCCTGGCGGCGACGTTGGCCAGCGCAGCAATTTTCGAGTCGCACCGCAGCACGGACCGCGCGGCGATGTTCTTCCACTCATCGAGCTTCACCGCCAACCCCGTCTGTTGCGCGGCGGCCAATGCCAATCTGGCGATCTGGCGGGACGAGGATGTGCCGGGGCGCATCGCCGCGCTGGGCTTGGCCCTTGATGAAGGGCTGGCCACGCTCTCCGGCAATCCCCGCCTCCATAACTCCCGGCGGATTGGCACCATCGCGGCCATCGACATGGTGGTCCCCGATGGCGGCTATCTGTCGGACGTCGCGCCCCGCTTGCGGGCGCATGCGCTGGCGCGGGGGCTCTTGCTACGGCCGCTCGGCAACACCATTTATCTCATGCCGCCTTATTGCACGACGCCGGCCGAGATTGCGCAGGCTTTCTCCGTCATTGCGGACGCGGTGGATACCCGCCCGAACTGGCACACGCGCTGAAATTCACCGGACGGCTCAATCGCTTCCCAATCCGCGCTTTTGCGGCTATGGGGCGCCATTCGCGAAAAACTGGAAGATTATGGCCAAAGAAGAACTCCTCGAGATGCGCGGGCAGGTGGTTGAGCTGCTGCCCAACGCCATGTTCCGCGTCCGTCTGGAAAATGATCACGAAATCCTCGGTCACACCGCAGGCAAGATGCGCAAGAACCGCATCCGCGTGCTCGTGGGTGACGAAGTGTTGGTCGAGCTGACGCCCTATGACCTGACCAAGGGCCGGATCACCTATCGCTACATGCCCGGCCGCGGCGGCCCTGGCCCCGGCCAGCCCTGATCGGCAGCGCGGCGGCGCCTCCGCCCCGCGATAGCCGGACAGGCGACTCCATGCGCCTCATTCTCGCATCCGCCTCGCCGCGCCGACTGGACCTTCTCGCCCAGATCGGCGTGACGCCCGATGGCGTGGACCCTGCCGACATCGATGAAACGCCGGGCAAGACCGAACTGCCGGCGCCCTATGCCGCGCGCATGGCCGCGCAGAAGGGCGCGGCGGTGGCGGCACGTCATCCCGGCGCGCTGGTGCTGAGCGGCGATACGGTGGTGGCCTGCGGGCGGCGCATTCTGCCCAAGGCGGAGGATGAAGCCACGGCCCGCGCCTGCCTGACGCTCCTTTCCGGCCGGCGTCACCGTGTGCTGAGTGCGGTCACGCTGATCGATGCCGAGGGCAAGGCGCGCCACAAGCTCTCGACCAGCACCGTCACCTTCAAGCGCTTGCATCCGCAGGAGATCGACGCCTATCTCGCCAGCGGCGAGTGGGACGGCAAGGCGGGTGGCTACGCCATTCAGGGACGCGCGGCGGGACTGATTCGCGTCCTCTCCGGCAGCCCCTCCGGCGTGATCGGCCTGCCGCTCCACGAAACGCGCACGCTCCTCCTTTCAGCAGGCTATTCTTGTGACTGATACACCCACGACGCTCCACTGGCTCTATGAAGAGGGCATTGGCGAGGCCCGCGCCGCGCTGGTAAGGGGCGGGCGGATCGTCGAGGCGCAGATCGAGCGGGAAGACAAGCGCGCCCGCGCCGGCGGCATTCATTCCGGGCGGCTGGTGCGCACGCTCATCGCCCGCAAGCGCGGCATCGCGCGGCTGGATAGCGGCGAGATGGTCCTGATCGAGCCGATCCCGCCTAAGGTCGCAGAGGGCGCGCCCGTGCGCGTCGAGATCCTGCGCGAGGCCATCGCCGAGCCGGGGCTGGACGAAGCGCGCGAGAAGCTGGCCAAGGGGCGCATCGCGCAGCCCGGCGTACAGGCCGGTCCCGGGCCGAGCCTGCTCCAGCGCCTGCAGGCGAGCGGCGTGCCCATCGTGCCATGCCCCGCGCATGAGGCCGACCGGATGGAAGCGGCCGGCTGGAGCGAATTGCTGGCCGAGGCGATGAGCGGTGAGGTCGGCGCCGAGGATGCCGCGTTGCGCATCTTCCCGACGCCGGCGATGACACTCATCGATGTCGACGGCGCCGCGCCGCCCGCCCAGCTCGGCCCCAAGGGCGCCAAGCTCGCGGCGCAGGCCATTGCGCGCATGGGCATATCCGGCTCCATCGGCATCGATCTGCCGACGATGAACAATAAGGACGAGCGCTTGATCGCGGCGGCGCAGATCGACAAATATCTTCCCCAGCCCTTCGAACGCACGGCGGTCAACGGCTTTGGCTTCGTGCAGATCATCCGCAAGCGCGAGCGGCCCTCGCTCATGGAACTGCTGCGCGCCGATCCGGTGCGCGCGGCGAGCATGGCGGCGCTGCGCGCGGCCGAGCGGCAAGAGACGGCCGGCGGAGGAGGCGGGCCGGTCGTGCTGACGGTGCCGGCTGCGGTGGCCAAGGATATCCGCACTCATCCGGACTGGATAAAGCTGCTGGAGCGCCGGCGCGGCGGGTCGCTGGACCTGCGCATCGACGACGCCTTGCCGCTGGGGGCGCATCATGCCCATTAAGAATGTCTGCCCCTTGTGCCGCCAGCCGAGCGTGCAGGAATTTCGCCCCTTCTGCTCGCGCGGCTGCCGCGACCGTGATCTGATCGGCTGGATGGACGAGGGCTATCGCGTCCCCGTCCGTACCGATGATGACGAGGATGGCGAAGGCGGCAGCGTCGGACCCGCCAGTGAGGACGGTTCGCGGGGCTGACCGGCGCGCAAGGCCCGCCAAATGCGGGCGGAATGCGCATCTTCGGCTCCCGTCACTTTCTTGAACGGAAAAGGGCGAAACGGGGCTGGACATGCCCCCGCGACCATGCTTATAGCGCACGCTCTTTCGCCGGGTCTTGCACCAGAGGCGATCCCCGTGCCCGGGTAGCTCAGTTGGTAGAGCATGCGACTGAAAATCGCAGTGTCGGCGGTTCGACTCCGTCCCCGGGCACCACTTTCTCAGCATCTGAATAGTCCCACCCATTAGAGCACGGGTGGTCTGCACGCTAAAGAGCCGTTCCTACGGTCTAAGGAAATGCTGACCCCTAAAATGTGACGGATTTCTTGAACGGGGGAAATCGGCGACCCGCTTTGATATGCGCCATCGTCACGGTGCAATCACGTGCGAATGGAAAGTCTGCCGGAAGTGTCATTGGCACTTCGTGCAGGGCGCGCCGGCGTCGGAAGATCGGCTCCCCAATCAGCTGAGGCGAAATCTGCTTTCGAATTCGATCTCCAAGCCTTCGCCCAGAGTGGAGTTAGGCTGGGCGTCGATTAGCAGGAGCATGTCGGAGATCGCGTCCGACACTAAGGAGACGACAATTGGGTCACTTGGATCGAAACCGCACCTGAAGATCGCCTCGCTGGCTGCATCAGGTCCGTGTCGATCGAGGAGCTTCCGAAATAAACTGCTAACGACTGTGTCGACCACGGCATAGAAGCCGTGGATCATTTCATCCTCTGTTCCGTGAACGAGCGTTGCGGTGTAGAGGCGCCTGCTCTCCGTCGCTGGCAACTGGAGCAGGCATTGGCGAGGCCGGTGCGGCGTCGCCCAAGAGACAGCCAAAATTTGGCCCGATCGCCTCGCAGTAGGGCCACTACGGAACCCGTCATTCGCGGGGTAGCTAGTACGATTGCCTGCCATTTTTCTCGCTCCTCAAGACCTCGATTCGCACCTTTCCGCCCACTTACGTAGCCTCCTGACGATTATATATCAACATATCACGAGATAATGATATATAATCGTCAGGAAGTACCATTTGCGTTGGTGCCCATGAAGAGCGTCTGTTAGGCAGAAGCATGGAACGTGAATCGGCCTCCGAGGCCCTTGCCGCGTTGGCCCAGCCAGCGCGACTTGCGACCTTCAGCGTGATTGCGGAGGCCGGCGACGACGGCCTGCCGGTGGGCGAGGTCGCGCGCCGCCTGAACGCGCGCCAGAACACGACCTCCACCCATCTTGGTGTGCTGGCGCGTGCCCACGTGGTGACCGCTCAGAGGGTGGGAAAGTCGGTCATCTATAAGGTCAATCAGGATGTTCTGGGATCCTTGATTGCTTTCCTTGAGGCCTTCACTCCGAAGCCTAACGGATCACCAAAGGTTGGATGACGCCGCTCAAGGGCACACTTAGCCAAAAGGTTTGATTTCTTGCTTCGCCCAAAGGTGGAGAAAGAAATTGGATCAGATTCTCGTCGACCGGCTTGCCATCCAAAAGCCCATGCACTGGGCTAAGACAATCCGACGTCACATAGCGCTTACCGACTATGAGGCCGCAGGCGAGGGTAGCCTCGCTGCTATGGAAGAAGGAGCATCAAAACTAGGCATTTCCATGCGTCGTTTTTACGGCCTTCTCGCCCAATATCGGGCGGACCTGGCCGGAGCACCTATCGTCGCAAAGCAAAAGGGAGACCGCCGGCGGATCGATCCAGCCTGTGAGGCGCTCATTCAGAAAATCATGGTCGATCTTGGCCCTAGCGCGACTGAGCGAGAGATAGTGAGTAATGTGGTCGGCCAGCGCCTGCGAGCTAAGCTGCCTTACGTCTCGACCCAAACCATCAAGTTGCGCGTCGATGACATCGCCAGCCGCGCGAGACTGAAGCGAACTTTCGAAAGCGCGTGCGATTATCTTCTGGACGCTTGTGCTCTCAACCTTTGGATTCGCACCGATGACGGCACTGATGAAGTTGCGCATATCATCGGTCTTTTTGACGTTAGGGAAGGCGCACTAATTTCCCATCGCCTTGTTGCGGGGCGCCCCAGCGCCCCCGACGTCTGTGAGTTCGCCCCATCTGCCAGCCGATTCGGCGTTGGCAAGAAGTTGCGCCTGTGTTGCACTAGGGCCCTAGCGGCGTTTGATGATGAACTTCGTGTTTCTATCGATGCTGAGTCCGTCTCCTTCTCAACCGATGGCTATGTGGCGGGTTTCGGCTTCCGGAGTCTATATGGCCGAGCCATCGGTGAGATCGATTCCTACAATCGTTTTCGTGATCGCCTGCCTCCGTCCGAGGGCGTGAGTTATACGGCAGCGGCCACCGTGATTGCTCAGCTGATTCATCGCCATTCGCTTGAGCCCTAGCGAGCTTGCAGTACAATTAGTGCCGAGCCTACCTGCTGCGTGAGTTCGATCGTGTTTGCGAAGCTGCGTTGAAATATTGCTCAACTTCATTGCGAAGCCAGCCAGCGGGACTGTTCGCCAAAATGCCGGCCTTCTTCAGGTAGCTGCTTGGTCGGACCGCAGAGGCGCCGAGCCAACGTTCTTTAATCTCGCCCGAAGAAATGTACTTGTTGGCAAGCGATAATACGCCTTTGATGGGTATCGGTTGTCCTTTGTCAGAGAGTCCAGCAAGTGCCTTGGCGCTCACGCGGGTTGTAATGTTCAGCACCGATTCCGCATCTCGCCTCGGCATAACGTCCTCAAAGAAAAAATCAGGATAATCGTTTCGATCAAATCGAAGAGATTCAACTAGTCGGCATGTGTCCGAAGGCACCCTGATCCGGTCAAAAAGCCTCGCGGACCCTTCTGTGATGTTGAAGGGCAGCTTTCTCTCAATCATTTCGCGCATGACGGGTCCGAAGGGCTTCTCACGTCGGCCAACCCTCTTCAGAACGTGCTTAATTGGCCGCCATGCGCTGTCTTTAGTGTGCGGGACGGTGCTTTTCTGTTCCAGCGTAGAAACGAACGACGCGAATGAGAGTTTGGTCGTGAAGGCTTTGTTCCACAAGCAAAGGAGAGCTGGATCGTTCTCCCACTCCAGCAACCCGAGGCAGATCAGCTGCTCGACGCCGTGGAAAGTGATTCCGAGCCGTTCTGCGACGGTCGCTGCCCTTAGCCTTCCGCAAAAAGCGTCGGCGAGCCTGTTTACATCAGACGAGTTGAAGTCTTCGAAGCGGTGCTGCTTACCTGATTTTGTGACTGCCGTGATCGCCCCAGACCGCTTCAATTGCGCAAAGCGACCGGCGGAGATCCGAAGTGCCTTGCCCACGTCGGTGCCCATGACACGTTCAGGGATAATAGCTTGATGTACGCTGCGGAGCGTGCCGAAGAATTTTGGCGTGGCTGCTCGCAGAATGGCTATTATCTCAGGCCAACTTTTCGAATGATAGCAGACACGCTTTAGGCGTTGGAGGATCAACCGGTGCTCAGCGACTGGAGCTTGATTGAGCCGACCCGCGACCGTTCGCTCCAAGCTACCTGGCCAGTTAGACATAATCTCGTCACCGAGCGACAGGATCATCGCGATTTGCGCTGGTTCGCACTGATAGAGATTGCCCCTGGGAAGGTCCGGTAAGTCGGCAAGCGCTGCGCCGAGAGCCAACCCCATCTCAAACAACTCACCTCTCCCCAGCCGGTTGAGGTCGACATGCTGATACGGGCGAGCCGGGACGGATGGGTCGAGTAAGCTTGCCATTCGTCGATAGGCGTCCCGATACTCGTCGGGCACGCGATTGGTGTCACACGGCACCGCGCGATAGCCACAATGTTCACAGGTGCCCACCTCGCACGTATGGTACCAACCATATCCGCGACCGCAGCCCGGGCACCTACTGATCAGAAGTTCGAGTGACACTGGGCAATAGGGCAGCAACCGGTGCTGCCAGATTGCACGGTAGAATGGCTCATCAGAGACTGTCGTCGGCGAAAATCTGCGGACCCTCGTCTTCAGATCACACGCGACGACCCGCGCCCCAAAAAAATCCACTGCCGCGGGTCCGGGAGTATTGACGACAGGGTGAGACCTGGCTTCGAGCTCCGCAATGTCGACGCCTAGCGTCCGCGCCAACGCAGGCAATCTGTCCAGATTGGCTCGATCCAAATCGTAGCAATGGATATGCGGGTATCCTGCCGTATTTGTGATCGAGGCAATCGAGCTGTGAAGGTTGTCCCGGGCAACCCGCGCCACGAGTCCGAGCAAAGATTCCCCCGCAAAGGGTGCGAGCGGAAAGAGCACTCGGCCCGAGCCCGGCTCGGGTGCCATCCATTTTGCGGCATCAAACATCGCTGGCCTCCCTATAATCGGCAGCAGAGGTCCGAATTCCGCTAACAAACGGGTTATAAGAGATGATTTTGAGAGGCATCGCCCACTCGCGCGTCGCAACCGCAAAATCATGTGGCTCCATTCTCGTAGCCCCACGGTTAAGGGCATTCTCCAAAGCTACCCGGACAAGGTTTTTGGCTCGACCCAGGAGACCTTGGCTCACCTCGTGTGCGCACAGCAAGATCCGCCGATCCGTGAGGTTCGAAGGCTCAGGCATAACGCCGGCCGAGACAATCTGGTCATCCAGACGCTTGATAAAGTCGCGGAAGACTTTCGCGTCGGCGCTGTTCCTACGGTCCAACGGATTGATGTCACAGGGCGTGACCATCCGGTTGGAAAGTTGCACGTTACTCTCGAGGAACGCGCGAGCATTTTCATTGCCGGCCAGAACCAATGAGGCTTTGCGATCGTCAAGGAAGCGTTTGAGCATGTCGGTCGCGTCGTCGCGCTCCGATGAGCGGAAATCCATGTGCTGAATCTCATCGATCATCAGCACCTCAGTCTGGAAGCGCGCGATACATTTATAGAGGCGCTGGCGCAGGACACCTTCGACCGCCCGGTCAGAATACTCATCGCCATAGGCCTCTAGGCAACTCGCGATGAGGCGTTTGGTGGTGCAAGCGCGATCGAGGCTGACGTACACGACCGTCTTACGGCCGTCTTTCATCTGCCCACGCCGCTCAAGGATTTGCCCATATTGGGCAAGAGCCGTGGATTTTCCTGCGAATGAGGGGCCGGTCACCCGCACCGCCCGCGTCATGCCATTGCTGGAAGCACCAAGCTCTCGCAGGAAATCGATTCGCGAGAAGATCTCGCGATGGGCGGGATGCTGTAGATAGATATCGTTTACCTTGCCGATGGCGGCGGCCGTCGCCTTCAGTTGCTCAAGGGTGACCTCGCGACCGGCGGTGCCGGTCGCGGGTTTGAGTTCGGCTGGGCAGAAGGTGGCAATGACTTTCACCGCGCCCTTCGGAGTCTTAATTGCCGACTTGAGGAGCTTGCTCATGCATAGTCCTCCTCAAAGTTCAGGTCGTCATCCGGCGGTGATTGCCACAGGTCGTCGTCGGAGCCGAAGTCGGGATCGACGTCTTGGATCTCGCGGGTATCCGAGTCATGGCTACCGCCCTGAGCGACCTTGCCGCTGGCAGGCATGCAGATCGGCGTCTCAGCGTCGGTGCGCTCGGCTGCAGCGTCATCCTGCTCCAGCACTGGCCCCATGCCGCTGCTAGTCGCCTCAGTATGCGCGATCTCAGCCTCATGGCGCTCGGCCTTCGAGATCGAACCTTCCGTAAAACGCGCCACTGCGCGACGCTGACGGCCCGTCATGCCAGGGATCGTCGCTTCGATGAACAGATTCAGGTTGTGGCGCGCCAGAATGCGCTCTTCTTCCGAATTGAATTCGAGATTGCGGTTCTTGGCCCATTCCTGCAGCTGTTCATGCTGGTGGAGAGTCAGACCATCCGCATAGCGCTGCTGTAAGCAGGGTACCTCTACATAGGCCGCAGTCTGCCGGTTGCGAACCAGGATACTCCTTAGATTCTCAGGGTTATATTTGATCTGGACGTTGCACGCAGCGGTCCCCTTTAGGCGAGATTTCATGGTCTCGCCCGGCAGGTTCGCCTCGAGCAACTCGTTGACCTCACGGGTGCTCCGATAGGTCAGCCCCTTGAAGCGGATGCCGCCAGTGGTGAGCCTGCGATTATGTTCGGTGAGCCAAGTCAGGATATTCAGCTTACGAACGTCCAGCATCAACCTGCCATGCGCCTTAATCGAGCGAAGCCAGGCCGCCGCCGGCTGTGTGCCGATTCCGGAATGCAACGAAATGTGATAGGTGTTTATGAACTCCTGAATTAGGGCTTCCAGCTCTTCGATCAGGAGAACTGCCCTTACCTCGGGGTTAAGATTTAGCTCGCGCAGCGTCTTGGGATCGAGAGTGTGCCCTGGCAATTTTTCCAGAAGCCATTTCTTGAGCGTCGGGAAAAAACTCTCGACATTAGCCTTCGATTTGGGTGCACCGATCGGCGCGCGGCGGACTGTAATTCCGAGATCGCGGAGGACTTCGACGGTAGAAATCGCGATGTAGTTCTTGCCGTTGTCCGAATAAAGGACACTGGGCTTTCCGGCTATCTCGCGCAGGACCGGGTATCGCTCGATCCATTCTGGGGAGAGGTCGAATTTGTCGGTCCCCATGCGACGAAGGCATTCGGCCACAGTGCTCGCAGTGGGCGGAGAGAATGAGAGCACCCATCCGACGATGCACCGGGTTGCGACACAAATCGCGATGCACAGATAAGGCCGGTTTGCCGGAAGACGATGCTCCGCATCCACACAGGCGATGCAATCGAGGACGGTGTCATCGATCTGTACGATCTCGAGGGCGCGTTTGGCAGTGATCGATCCACGGGCAGCATCCCAATGCCGCTTGGCTGCGGTTTCGCCAAATTTTTGAACCCACATAGACCGGCTTTCGATCCCGCGAACCTCGCGCCGGATCGTTTCCCGAGACGGCGCTTTCAGGACTTCCAGGCCTTTCGCCTTCCGCTCGATATTGGTTTCCTTCACCGCCGCAACAGCCGCTGAAAATGCGTCCTCGATTTTGCGGCCGCGATCGAGCCAATACCAAACCGCCTTGTCTTCGACGATCCTAGTGACTTCAGGGTCGAGACGCTTGGGGCGATCGACGCGCCCTGTCATGGAGACGAGGTCGGCAAGCTGCGGCCGCTCTGGGTCGGTTCGGCGGAGCCAGGTGCGGACCGTTGACGTCGCCGGGCACAGCCCATAGCTAGTGAATTTGGCGGACCATATGCGCTTGATATGGCCGCCCAGCGCAGGATCATTCGACACAATCCCTTCGCTGGCGAGCAGGAAAAGGAGCCCAACGCGCGCCGGCGCCATTGGGTCGAGGGCCTTGAGCTCTTCAAGATCAAGCTCGCGCAGGTCGTCGGCAACGCGCGGATGCTTGCTGACATCGCTGCTTACCATTTCGAGCGCGCCCTTGGCGATTGTGTGAAGCAGCCACACTCGGTTGGCGACCGTCTTGAGGCCGGTCTCCGGGTTCGTCACGTAAAGCATCTTGCCGGACTTCACGTCGATGATGTTGAGCGCATCGTCCCCTAGGTCGCCCTTGTACATCATGAGCTGGTCATCGATCTTGAAGGTCGAATTGATCGTAAACGCGTCGGGAAGGACGCCGGTCGGTTGGTTGATATCGTGCATAAAGAATTCCGGTTCGGTAGGCGTGACCAGCCGACTTGAATCTCACGACGAGATTCAGGGGCTAGGTTGACGGGTTTGAAGAGTATCGGCGGCCGCTACTTAGCGTGTGGCGGAAGCCAGATGCGGTAAGGCGTCTGAGGTAAGTCCGGCGCGCGCCGCACGATACTGCTGCGTGAGAGCGGGCGATTGAGATCGATCGAGAGGAGACGACGTACCATCATCGCATAAAGCGTCGTCTGCCCACGGACCGCGCAGCTGGAGATTTCATCTGCCAAGTCGCCCAACAGCATCAGATCGTGACGGCGTAGAACCTTGTTGACGATCTGCTGCTCACGAAGTGTCACGTGATTGAAGCGATAATACTGGATGTCAGTGACATTCTCGATGAAGTACTCGTTCCCGAGATTGCTATGCGTGAGCTGGGTGTAATCCCACCCCAATGCTTCCGCTCCGCATTCAGAAATCGCCCGCTGGAAAAGGTTCTTCCCCTCGTCAAAGGCTGCGAAATCATATTTCGCCTCGATCAACTCAGGAATGCGACCGATCATCACCCGGGCCGCATCAGGGATCGCGGAGTAGCGCTTTCCCCTCCAGGTGACCTCAATGCGGAGCGGCTGAGTGCGATAGGCGATGTAGTTCGTGAGCACCTCCGCTTGGTGCGTAATCTTGCGCTCAACGCTCGCTTCAGTGCTGAAGGAGCGACGATAGCGCTTCGATGGATAGCCATCGGTCTCAACAAGCCTAGCGCCATTGAGCGGATTGCGGATTTCTCCCTCGTTAAGAGGGAAAACAACCCGATCCACCGTCATCTCGGCTCTGATGGTGTCGATCTCGTGTCGGATATCATGATCGATCAAGTCGATCGTTTCCTGCGAATTATTCATTGAATATTCCCCCTTTCGTGGGATATTCGCCAAATTAAGGCGGTTTAAAAAAATAAATTGAATTATAGTTTGGCCGCAAAGTTTCGTTTCCTTTCGATATTCGAAAAGATCGATTTCAGGATATGGCAATGAGGTAAGAGTGATTATATATATGTCTTAGATAACTTATCCCTTGTCGTATTAATCAAAAACTTCCTTCTTATATAAGGCTTTCACCCGGCAATCTATTCTTGGAATGCAATAAAAACCTTATGACATTTAAAATACGGGTCGATTGACGGTTGGCAACAGAAAAATTGACAAAATAACGTTTTGTCTATAACCGTCGATTATCAAACGATTTTTTGGGGATTTAATGACCGACGCGGAACGCCAGCGGCTCATCGAGGGGCTTTGCGAGGGGAGGTTTGATCTCCGCGAGCAGCTGAACGTCGTGGCCCTCATCCCTCCAACGAAACGGGATATGTTCGACACGCGTTTGCGCGTCCTCGCGGCTTATGAGGCGACACCACCTCATTCGATGGAGAAGACCGCAGCTGCCGCCGCAGAGCTCTCAATGTCGCCGCGCAATGTGAGCCATCTACTCACCAAGATGAGGAAGCTGGGGCCTGCGATCGGCCTGGCTCCCAACCATCGCGTGAAGCAGCGGTCGTCAGCCCGTACAGGTCTTCATCCGGATGTCGATCAAGCTCTGATCGACCACCTGAAAGTTGACCCTGAGGCCAAGCTGGCCGTCGTCTATCGGAGCTTGATAAGTGAATTTGGCAAGACGCTTGTGCCCTCCGAGCCCACCGTGCGCACGCGCATCTCTGAGCTGCGCACGTCACCACTGATCGAATTTGCAGCCTCAAGAATATCGGTCGGGCAGGATCTCGTTATCGATCAGTGCGGTCTCGATGTGGCCGCCAGCGGCTTTTACGCTGTCGCGACCTTCCTGATCGATAAGCAAAGCCGCACGATCCTGGGCCTTGAGCTTTCGGGCGATGAAGGGGTCGGCGCAGGGCTCGGCCATTTGATTGCGTCGGTCATAAGAAGCCATGTCAGCTGGTTGCCAGCAAACCTTCGTATCGCGCCCTCCATAAGGGCCATAGAATGGGTCGTGCCGCCGGGGCTTGAGCAGCGCGTCTCAGACTTTGAGGAGGTGACTGCCCGACTGGGCATCGAAGGTCGTTGCGTCATTGGCGGCCGGCGTCACGGATCGGTCCTGAGGCGGCTTATTGGCAACAGGCTCGGGCCTTTCATCTTTCGCGAGAATACGAGTGGCGCGGCCGAGAGAGCTGGCGAAGACATTCAACAGCGCCCCGAAATCTCCATCATGGAAGCTTTCCACGAGCAAGTTACGATCCATAATGAGAAGATCCGTGATGCGTTTGGTGTCGGTGCCGCACCACAGGATGAGGACGAGCGCGAAGCAAATATCAGCGCGATCGGCACTGCGTTGAGTGACGTCTTCGCCTCGGTATTGCCGGCACCATTGGCGGCCGAGGTCGTCGATGCGGTAGGTTACCTCCCGGCACTCAAGCAATCGCAACTTTAGGTGATGTAGGAGCGAGGCGGTGTTGGGGACAGGTTCGATGAGCAGCCAAGACGAGCCGGCCCTCCCGCGTCTAGACATTTCTCTCTTCGCCACATCAAATCGGCGTCGCCTGAGCGGGCCGGCACTCCGGACATTCCACATGATCGCGATCGAATGGGGCCTGACGCTGCAAGAGTGCCGACTGGTCCTCGGCTATCCTGCGACGTCGACTTATCGCGTTTGGAAGAAGCGGGCGCAGGCGGGCAAAGAGATCGTTCTCTCAGTCGACACTCTCACGCGCATTTCTGCGCTCCTTGGCATCTATCGGGCTGTGAGAATCCTGTTCGGCGAAGGGGAGACGGCCGCCGGATGGTTGCGACGTCCGAACGATGAGCGCGTCTTTGGCGGCAACCCGCCAATGTCTCTAGTCACCGCCGGAACGCAAGATGCCCTCATGACTGCGCGGCGGTTCCTGGATGCCGCTTGCCTCGGTGTCTACATGTCGCCCCCCCGGGTCGATGTCGACTTCAAGCCCTATGAAGACGATGAAATCATCTTTTTGTAGCACTGATTATCCCAGGATTTCGGTGACGGGCGTTTCAGGCGATAACACAGGAAAGCAGGCATCATGCGCATTCGGATGATCGATCCTCCAAACGGCTATTATTATGGATTTCCCAAGCCGTTTGAGGCGGCGGAAGGAACTACCATTGACGAATGGTTGCTCGCGAATGGCTATCCCCAGCATGAGGCAGACAGATTCCCAAATGGGGTGCCGTGCCGTGTGTACTTTGTTGAGCGCCCGTAGGATCCATCAAACGGGCTCAGTCTAGTGCCGCGAACGTCCGTTCTTAGCGGATGAGTTCGCCGGCTTCGGAGCTTTCGGCTTGGCATGCCTACAGCCACTTGGCCCGGCAGATTTCGGCGCCTTCCGCCCTCTAGTCAGACGCTCGACTTCGCCACGCAGCTTCCCGATAGCGGCCGTTCGGTCAGAATCTGACCTGCGAAGGCTCCACGGGAGTAAACGGATTCTCGTTCCCGTGAATACAATTGATGTTTCAATACCAATTTCTGCGACTAACTTATTCATATGGCGAACACTGTCCCCAAGCTTTTTATCATAGAGTCCTTGGACCTTGAGGATGAGGCCGACCACCGCGAAGGGGAGGTGATCTCCCGCGTGTTGAGGATGGCCGGTAGCAAACCAATCTATCGCTACGTTCGCACAGAACAGGAGCTGATCCGCTTTGTGGAGGAGTTTCGGGAACGACGTTACCGCTGGCTGCACATTTCAGTCCATGGCAACCATAATCTGATATCACTCACGCTCGATCAGCTTAATGCCAAGCAGTTCGCCAAAATTGTCGGGCCCGCACTGGCTGACGGACGACGGCTTTTCCTCTCAACATGCAAGGCTGCGACTGTCGACCTTGCTTCAGCCATTTTCGGTCACGGAGGCTGCTTGTCCGTTCTGGGGCCGATCAAGAAGATCCAATTCGATGACTCTGCGATATTCTGGTCGAGCTTCTACCACCTCATGTTCAAGCGGAAACGCAGCAGGATGCTTGGGCGCGACATGGAGGAGGTAATCGCCATGATGGGAGATGCAGTTGGAAGGCAATTCCGCTTGTTGAAGCCGGGCCTTGCCGGACAAGCGACAGAAACCAAGCTTCCCAAACGGCTCACGAAGGGCAAGAAAAAGTAGCGCGATAATCCAAAACGGCGCGTGGCGGAGCCTTCAGTCGGTTGTGATGAAGGGGTGGCGTCGCATACCTATCGGCTTCGGCCCGCGTGCTGCTCTCGGTATGGCTTTGATCTCCTCGGGCTGGAGGGCGATAGCCTGCAAAAGCTCTGACAAACTCAATTCAAGCGCCACCGCGATCCGGGCAATCGAGATCAGGCCCGCATTGATCTCGCCCCGCTCGATTTTTCCGAACGCTCCACGATCGATGTTCGCCAAGGATGCAAATGTCTCCTGCGAATAGCCTTTCGCTCGCCTCATAGCGCGGACTTGATTTCCAAATTCTGAGAGAATCGCAGGAGTAGCCATGCGCTCACATTGCGAAAAAACCGAACGAGGTCCACGGTATATATATCCCCGGTATATTGACTATATTCTGACCTGTGACTATAGTTTCCCAAGCGATATGAGGGTGTAGAAGCGTTTTTCTGTCACCGGCGCAGAGGGCGGCGGCCTATGAATTCCTACAGATTTGCGGCCATCCGCGGGGTGCAGGCCGGCCGAGCCTATTATGTGATCATGGTCCCGCTGCGCTCGGTCGGCCGCCTGTTCTGCTTCGACGAGGAGGAGCTTCCGCCCGAGCTCCGCGCCCAGCGCGAACTCAACAAGGGGCGCGTGCCGGCAATCGCCCAGTATATCGCCGACCATCCTCGCGAATATGTCCTGTCGGCGTTGGCCGCGTCGATTGACGGCGGGTTCCGCTTCGAACCGTTGGGCACGGACAGCACGTCACGTTCGGTCGGGGTTCTCGTCGTGGACTTGACCGCGACGATCCTGATCAACGACGGCCAGCACCGCCGCGCGGGGATCGTCGAGGCGCTACGCGAGCGTCCGCATCTGGGAGACGAGACGATCGCAGTAGCGATCTTTCCCGATGAAGGACTCGAACGATCGCAGCAGATGTTCGTCGATCTCAACCAGCACAGCGTCAAGCCGGCGCGGTCGCTCCGCTTGTTCTACGACAGCCGCGACCAGGGCGCGCGCCTGACCCGTGCCGTCGCCGATGCAATCCCGCTCCTGCGCGACCTGACCGACTTCACCCGCTCGAACTTGCCCGCCGGATCGCGCAAGCTTTTCGCGTTCAGCAACCTTCATACCGCCGTGGCCACTTTGGTTAGCGAGGCGGGTCTCGATGCGACGCCGGAGCGGGCCGACGACGTCGTTGCCTTCTGGAACGTGGTCATCGCTAATATGCCCGACTGGCTGGCCGTAGCGCGGCGCGAAGCGTCCCCGGCGGATTTGCGCCGTGACATGATTCATGCCCACGGCGTCGCGCTGGAGGCGATCGCCATCGCCGGCGCGCGGGCGATGAACGACAATCCCAACGGCTGGCCGGTGATGCTGGTCGGCCTGCGCGATGTCGACTGGTCGCGCGCAAACCGGGCGCTTTGGGAGGGCCGCGCGCTCGTCGGCGGCAAGATCAATCGGTCGCGGACCAGCGTGGTCCTCACTGCCGAGCTGATTTCTCGGTCGCTTGCGCAGGAAGGAACTGACGGCGCGCGGCAAATCGGTTAGCACAGCTCCAAGGGACGGATGATGGTATGAGTGAAGACGGGTTGGACGGCAAAAATACGCGATTGGCGCGCATCTACGACGAGGTGCGCGAGATTTATCTGTCCGACTCCCGCCCTTGGGTGGTGGGCTATTCCGGCGGCAAGGATTCGACCACCGCGCTCCAGATCATCTGGACCGCGATCGAGGCTCTCCCGCCTGAAAAACGCACCAAACAAATCTATGTGATCAGCTCCGACACGCTGGTCGAGACCCCGGTCGTGTCGCGCTATATCGACGTATCGCTCGAACGCATCGCCAAGGCTGCGATCGAAAAGAACATGCCGATCGTCACCCACAAGGTCGTGCCCGAGGTCGGGCGCAGCTTCTGGGTCAATCTGATCGGCCGCGGCTATCCAGCGCCGTCGCGGCGGTTCCGCTGGTGCACCGAGCGACTCAAGATCGAGCCGGCCAACGACTTCATCAAGAGCCGCGTTGCCGAGTTCGGCGAGGTGGTGATGGTGCTCGGGGTCCGCTCACAGGAATCCGCGACCCGCGCCCAGGTCATGTCGTTGCACAAGATCGAAGGCTCGCGCCTGTCGAAGCACAGCTCGCTGCTCAATGCCTTTGTCTATGCGCCGATCGCGGATTTCTCGACTGACGAGGTCTGGACCTATCTGCTCCAGAACCAGTCCCCCTGGGGAAATGACAATCGCGATCTCGTGGCGATGTATCGCAACGCCGCGTCGGGCGAATGCCCGCTCGTCGTCGATACGACGACACCGTCCTGCGGCAATTCGCGCTTCGGCTGCTGGGTCTGCACCGTGGTCGAGCGCGACAAGGCGATGGAGGCGATGATCGATTCCGGCGAGGAATGGCTGACGCCGTTGCTCGAATATCGCGACATGCTCTCCGAGACCCAGATTCCCGAGCGCAAGCACGAGTTCCGCGATTTCCGCAGGCGCACCGGCCAGGTCTCCTTCATCGGCAAGACCGATCGGGTGATGCCCGGACCCTATACGATGGACTTTTGCCGCAAGCTGCTTTCCAAGCTGCTGCACATCCAGAATGAAGTGCGGCGCGACGCGCCGATCGGGGAGGCCCCGGTGCTGATCCAGGAAGCTGAGCTCCACGAAATCCGCCGGCTATGGCGGACCGAGCGCGGCGACTGGCCCGACACGGTGCCGCGGCTGGTGCGCGAGATCCTTGGCCGCGAACTCGACTGGGTCGCCGAGGATGCGATCGCCTTCACCGCCGACGATGGCGAGCTGCTCGATGCGGTCTGCGCCGACAATGACGTACCGACCGAACTGGTGATGAAGCTGCTCGATATCGAGCGCGCCTCGCACGGCCTCAAGCGCCGGCATGCGGTCCACACAAGGATCGAGGAAGCGTTCAAGCTCGAATGGCGCGATCTCGACGTGCTGGTCGAAGCCCGGCGCCGCGCCATCGGCGTCGGTCCGGATGGCGAAGCGCTGATCCTGGATGACGACCTCGAACTTCCGTTCGACGGCGAATGAGGGCGACGCGATGATTCTCCGTTCGATCGAACTGGAAAATTTCGGTCTCTATGCTGGGCGCCAGCGGCTCGACCTCGTTCCGCAGCGCGGGCGTCCGGTCATTCTGTTCGGGGGCCGCAACGGTGCCGGCAAGACGACCTTGCTCGAAGCGGTGCGGCTGGCGCTCTATGGCCGGCGGGCGCTCGGCTTTCGGGTCGCGCAATCCGAATACGAGGATCATCTGCGCGGCCGAGTGCATGCCGGGCTCGACGGAAAGACCGCGAACATAGCGTCGGTCGGCCTCGAATTCGACTATGCCGAGGGCGGTGTGGTACAGCGCTACCGCGTCAACCGGCGCTGGACCGTCAAGGGCAGCAAGGTCGTCGAAACGCTAAGCCTCGAGAAGGACGGCGCCCCGGTCGACGCCGTGCCGCGCGACGAATGGCACAGCTTCCTGCAGGAGCTGGTGCCGCCCGGCGTGTCGCAGCTGTTCTTCTTCGACGGCGAAAAGATCGCTGAGATCGCCCGTGACGATCCCGATGAAGGGCTGGCCGAAGCCGTGCGGGGGCTACTCGGGATCGAGCTGGTCGGCCGCTTACGCACCGATCTCGGCCTCTACCTCGCGCGCCGCAACCGGCGCGAAGGGGGTAATGCCGCCGCCAAGCTCGAACTGACCGTGCGCGAAATCGCCGCGCTCGACCGCCAGATCGTCGAAAAGGCCGAGCACGTCGCCGAGCTTCGCTCGCGGCAGATGTCGCAAGCGCGGGTCGCGAGCAATGTCCGCCAGCGCTTCGTCGCTGAAGGCGGCGATGCCGCCAGCCGACGCGCCTCGATCGAGGCCGCGCGCAAGGAAGTGCGCGAGCAGATCATGCGCCGCGAGACCGAAATGCGTGAACTGGCTGGCGGGCTTCTGCCTTTCGCAGCGGCGCCCAAGCTGACCAAGCGCTTCGCCAATGCGCTGTCGCGTGCCAGCGAGCCTGGCATCGGCGCCGAAGCGGCGGCGCTCCGCCAGCGGCTGCTCTCTTGGCGCGCCACGGGAGACCCCAAGCGGTCGGCGAAATGGAACGGTGCCCATTGGCACGATCTGGAGGCGTTTCTCGCGGCCGATGCCGCCGCGCCGGTCGACCTGCCCGAATCTTCGGTCAGCGAACTCGATACCGGAGAACGGCGCAAGCTGCTGGGCAAGCTTACCGACGTGCGCGAGACGGTGGCGGCGCGTGCGTCGCTACTGGTGGCCGAGCTGGATGCGCTGGCGCGGCGGCTGCGCGAGATCGAAGCCGATCTGGTGCGCGCCTCGGGTCAGGCGGCTGGCGTCGTGCTCGACGAACTGCTGCTCGCCGAAAAGGACATGGGCGCGGTCGAAGCCGAGCTGAAAGCGCGAGAGGAAGAGGTGCGCATTCTCGAATATCAGCGAGCCACGCTCGACCGCGAGCGCCGCCGCATGCTCGACGCGCAGAATGAGGCGGCGGCGGGCGAGGAACGCGCCGAGCTCGCCAACCGGGTGGGCCGCGCTCTGCAGCAATATGAAGAACAGCTGCTCGACCGCAAGCTCGCCCAGCTCCAGACCGAGTTCGTCAGCCGGTTCAACCATCTCGCGCGCAAGGGCAATTTCGTCGCCGACGTCCGGATCGACCGGACCAGCTTCGATGCGACATTGATCGACCGCGCGGGACGGGAGATCCGCAAGTCGACTCTCTCGGCCGGCGAGAAGCAGGTCTATGCGATCGCGATGTTGTGGGCGCTGGCGCGCACCAGCGGGCGCCCGCTGCCAATGATCATCGATACGCCGCTGGCGCGCCTCGACAGCGAACATCGCAACACGCTGGTCGAGCGCTATTTCCCGGAGGCCAGCCATCAGGTGATCGTCCTGTCGACCGATACCGAGGTCGATGACGCGCTGCTCGAACGCCTGGGTCCGAGCATCAGCCACACCTATCGGCTCGACTATGATCCGGTGCGCGGCGCCACGACCGCGACGCCGGGCTATTTCGACGACGCACATAACGGGGAGGACGGCGTTGCGCTTCAACAAGCTTAAGATTTCGTCCGACGCGTCGAGCCGGCTGCGCTCGATCCGCCAGCGGACCGGGCTGACGCCAAATCTGCTCTGCCGGATCGCGATCATGCTGTCGCTCGAAGAGGGGCCGGCCGCGTCGCTGGCGCCCGACGACCAGGGTCAGGAATTTAACGCCTATACGCTGACCGGCGAATATAACGCGCTGATCGCGTCGCTGCTGCGCTTCGTCGAGGAGGATGAGACCGGCGCCGGGCCGCTCGACAACGACCGGCTGATCGCGTTGCTCCAGGCGCATATCCATCGCGGTGTCGCCACCCTCTCGGTGCGCGCCAAGTCGCCGGCCGATGTCGGTCGGCTGGCGCTGGCGGCATGAGCGGCGACGGCGTCGGGGGCGCCGATCCGATCTATCTGGACCATAATGCGACGACGCCGGTCGACCCCAAGGTTCTCGCGGCGATGCTGCCTTACTTTACGGACGTGTTCGGCAACCCGTCGAGCGTCGAGCATCTCCATGGCAATCGCGCGCAGACGGCGGTGACGAAAGCACGCGCCCAGGTGGCAGCCGCGCTCGGCGCGCGCGACAATGAGATCGTCTTCACCGGCAGCTGCACCGAAGCCAACAACATTGCGATCCTGGGCGCGGCGCGGGCGCGGGCCGAGCGGCGTCATCTGGTCACCACCGCGATCGAGCATCCGGCGGTCCTCGAATCGTTCCGCCAGCTCGCGCGCGAAGGCTTCGAGCTGACGATCCTCGGCGTCGACGAATTCGGCCGAGTGAGCGCCGACGCGGTGGCCGCCGCGCTGCGCGACGATACCGGCCTGGTCTCGGTGATGGGCGCGAATAACGAGGTCGGCACGATCCAGCCGATCGCGGCGATCGGAGCAGTCTGCGCGGCCCGCGATGTGCTGTTTCACACCGATCTGGCGCAGGTGATGGCGCACCGGCGGGTCGATGTCGCAGCCGAGAATATCCATCTCGCCAGCATTTCGGGGCACAAGGCCTATGGCCCCAAGGGCATCGGTGCGCTCTATGTGCGGTCTCGCTCACCGCGCGCCCGGCTGACCCAGACCGTCTATGGCGGCGGCCAGGAAAAGGGGCTGCGCTCGGGCACGCTCAATGTCCCGCTGATCGTCGGCATGGGCGTTGCGCTTGAGCTTGCCGCCAAGCTGGGCGCGACCGAGGCCGCGCGCCTGCGCGCGCTGTGCGCCGCCTTTGTCGACCGGATCGCGGCGGCGATCCCCGATGCCCAGTTCAACGGCCATCCGACCGAGCGCATTCCGGGCAATGTCTCGCTGTCGATTCCCGGCATCGAGCCGCTGGCTCTGATGCACAAGCTGAACGGCATTGCGAGCTTTTCCGCGTCGAGCGCCTGCGCCACCGACAAGGTCGAGACCAGCCATGTGCTGCTGGCAATTTTCGGCGACACGCCGCGCGCGCGCCAGGCGTTCCGCGTCTCGCCCGGCCGGTTCACGACGGTCGACGATATAACCCTGTTCGCCGACAGCCTGATTGCCGAAGTCGCCGCGCTGAGGCGGTTTGCCGCCTAGACGCGCAGTCCCACGGGCTGCGCCGGTCTTTCGATGCCGGTTTCGATGGCATTGCGGAAGGGCTCCCGCTAGCTTCCGCCACGGGAAGGCGATGGGCCTGTCAGGTGGGGTGTGCCGAGTGCGGCGGAAAAGTGACGGTATCGATCGGCAGGCTGCTTGGGCCGTTTGGGAGGCTGGCTTTTCCATAGCAACCGTCGGTTCGCGGTGACCAGCGCCGCTGACTCCCCTGCCGGCATCGTCGATGTCGATGCCCTCCACCTCTATCTGAACCGCGGGCTGCCGGCGAACAGCGCGATTCAGCACCACAAAGCCTATGTGCGCAACATCGCTTACTCGCTCCAATATATCGATCACCTGCTCGGCGAACTCGAACATTCGGAGCTGCAGCGCACGCTGCACAGCCAGACCTGCAAATCCGTGGTGGTGGTCGGCATGGGCGTGGTCGAGGCGATCTTGTGGTACCTGCTCTGCACGTCGGGTGGGGCGCGCACCCGCAAATGGGAAGAGCTGAAAAAGCTGACCGCGCCGTCGTTCGTGCAAGCGGGCGAGACGCTCCGCATCGTCAACATCGTCGAGCGCGAGCTCGCACAGGCCGAGGTCGAGGAGATGACGCTCGACGCCATGGTGAAGCGCGCCGAAAAAAGGTTGCTGCTCGGAACGCTCGACCACGCGGTCTATGGCCATCTCAGAACGCTGCGCCAGCTGCGCAACCGCGTTCACATCCACGCGGTCCAGCATGATGCCGACACCGACTGGTTTTCCTTCACCGGCCGCGAGGTGAAGCTGCTGCTCGATGCGCTGCGCAGCATCTTGTCGCTCGAGTTTTTCCAACCGACCCCCGATCGGCTGGCATTTCTCGCGTTCCTGGATTCGAACCGGGTCGAGCGGCGGTCATGATGGATCACGCGAGCAAGCGACAGGGATTGCGTGCGCTGGAGACGCCTTTGCTTCTCCAGACCTCGACCGATTGCATCATCCGGGATTTCTACGAGCCGGCGCTGTGCGCCGCGGTCAGCTATGATCGCGGTGTCGGCTATTTCACCTCCGGCTGGCTGCGGATGGTGTCGCGCGGCATCTCCGCCTTTGCCGCTGCCGGCGGCCGCGCCCGCTTTCTCGTCAGCCCCCATTTGAGCAAGGCCGACTGGGAAGCGATCCGCGCGGGGACCGAGGCGAGAGCCGATGACGCCCTGCGCGCTGCGCTAGAGCAGGAGCTCCAGGCGCTTGTCGCGTCGGGCGTGAGCGAGGACGTCGCGAGCCTGGGCCGCATGGTCGCGGATCAGGTGCTCGATTTCCAGCTCGCCTTGCCGGTGGGAGGTCTGAATGGCGATTTCCACGACAAGTTCGGCATATTCCAGGATGCCTTCGGCAACAGGGTTGCCTTTCACGGCTCGCAGAACGACAGCGTGAAGGCCTTTTCCAATTTCGAGGCGATCAGCCTGTTCTACAGCTGGCTGAGCGATACCGACGCCCAGCGGATCGCCAGTCATGCCGCGCGTTTCGAGCAGATCTGGACCGGCCAGATGCCGCAAATCCGGGTCGTCGCACTCCCCGAGGCCGTTCGGGAAGGTCTGAAGGCGCTGGCTTCGGCCGCCGGGCGGGGCACACCGGAATCCGCGCCGAAACCGCAGGAATCGGATCTTCGCTGGCGCCATCAGGATGAAGCGATCGCTGCCTTCATGGAAGTGGGCGCCGGGGTGCTCGAAATGGCGACGGGCACCGGCAAGACCCGAACTGCGCTGCGCATCCTCAGCCTGCTGGAGCAGAAGGATAGCATCCAATCGAGCATCATCACGATGTCCGGCACCGACTTGCTCGATCAGTGGTATGCCGAACTGGTCAAGCTCGACGCCTTCGTCGTGCATCGTTCCTATGGCGGGCACCATGAGGGGCTGGCGTTCCGCAACAATCCGCGTGGCGCGATCCTGCTCGCGTCACGGCAGACGCTTGGCACCACGCTCGCCCGCTTGCCTCGGTCGACACCGGCAGAGACGCTGCTGATCTGCGATGAGGTCCATGGCCTGGGCTCACCGGCGCTTGTTGCCGAACTGTCTGGAAAGCTAAGGCCCTACCGCTATCGGCTTGGTCTCAGCGCGACGCCGGAGCGCGAATATGACGCGGACGGCTCGGCCTTTATCGAGCAGGAAATTGGCCCGGTCATTTTCCGCTTCGGCCTCGAAGAAGCGATCGAGCGGGGAATCCTCTGCGAGTTCGACTATGTCGAGCTGAGCTACGATTTCTCCGACGACGACAAGGCCGCCGTCCGGCGCGCGATTTCAAGCTATCATGGCAAGGTGCGGGCCGGACAGGATCCCGGCATCGAGACGATGTACCGCGACATCGCGCAGGTGGCCAAGACGTCGCGCAGCAAGCTTCCCGCCTATGTCGACTATCTGCGCGAGCATCCGGAAAGTCTGAACCGTGCGATCCTGTTCGTCGATAACGCCGCCTATGGCCTCGAAGTGCAGGACATCATTCTGCCGGTCGCGCCCAGATATCATACTTATTATGCCGAGGATGACCGGGCGAACCTGGTCCGCTTCGCGCGCGGCGGGCTGGACGCGCTGATCACCTGTCACCGTATTTCAGAGGGGATCGACATCCAGTCGGTCAACTCGATCGTGCTGTTTTCCTCGGCGCGATCACGTCTCGAGACGGTCCAGCGGCTGGGGCGCTGTCTCCGCAAGGATGCGACAAACCCAGCGAAGCGCGCGGTCGTCGTCGACTTCATCCGCGACGACGATATCGACGAGGATGCCGGTGGGCCTCCGACGGCCGATCAGGCGCGGCGTGACTGGTTACGAGCACTCGCAAAGACGCGCGCGAGCAGATAGGATGAATATCTGCGGACGCAGCGCGCGCACGACTATCGAATTGGGGGGATTACGTCAGAATGCCAGTACCTTCCGAGCTTCTCGATGCGACGAATGCTGTCCTCGAAGCCACCAACCAACCGGATGAATTCAAGTCCAGGCTGCGCGCCTTGATCAGGAACGCGGCCGAAGGCGGGGTGGAAGATCGGGACGTGGCGGGCCTCGTCGCTGCGATCGACATCGATAGCGATACGGGGGCCTAAGCGATGCAGCTGCGTGTTACCGGCTGGCGATGCCACAACATCAGAGGCAATCTGCGCGATATCGAAATCGATCTGTCGCTGACGCCACCGCGATGGACGCTGGTTCAAATGAACAATGGCGGCGGCAAGACCACGACGATGTCGCTCATCCGGGCCGCGTTGACCGGCCAGAAGCTGGACGCCGACACGGTCAAGGGCCTGCGGCCGGAAGATGGGGAGTCGATGGGCTCGTTCGAGCTGCGCATCCTGATCGACGGCCGGCTGCACGTCATCACCATGTATTTCGACTATGGTTCGGGCGAGCATAGCTTCAGCACGGCGCGCGCCAGCGAGGCCGATGGCGGCCTGCTCGACACCCACGCCTTGCCGAGCGAGGTTCGCAGCCTCATCACGCCGCAATTCGCCGAGCTTTTCGTCTTCGACGGCGAACTCGCCCGCAAGATTCGCAGCCACAGTTCGGATCGCGCCAGCAGCGCCATTCGCACCCTGTACGGGATCGATCGTCTCGAAACCCTGCGCACGACGATCGAGCGGCTGCTCGACGAACAGCAGAGCCGTGTCGCCGCAGTCACCCAGGCACGCGACAAGCGCCATGTCGAGCGGCTCAACAACGCGCTCCAGGCGGCACGGCAGAAGCTGAAAGGGCTGGAGGACAAGCGCGCCCTGATCGTTGGCGACTGCGATCATGCCAAGGCCGAACGCGATCGGATCAACAAGGAAATCGGCGACCGGATCGGCCAGAACGAGGAAGCCGCGAGCGAGCTCGATGCCTTGGAGGAGAATCTGCGCAAGGCCGACCTCGTGATCCTCGGCGAGGCGAACGAGCTGCGCACGTCGCTGCAATCGCCGTTCCTGTCCTGCCCTCGGGCACTGGGCCGGCTTCAGGGATTGAGTTCACAACTCCAGGCGTTGCAACTGCCCGAAGCGGCGACCGCCGAGTTCTTCCAGGAGCTTGCCGACGGAGAATTTTGCGTCTGCGACGAGAAGATCACCCCGCCGATCCGTGAGAAGATTCTCACCAAGGCCGCGACGTTCATGGCGGCCGACGAATCCGGCGTGATCAACAGCATGAAAACGCTGGTCAGAACGACCGACGAGGATCCCGCGCGCCTGCAACAGCCCGTCGACACGCTGGTCGGCCGAATCCGGGAGCGCCATCGCATCAAGCAGAAGCTCGATGCGAAGCGGGCGACCTATATCGCGGCAGGCGGCGAGGAGCTTACGGCGCTCAAGGAGCAAGCCGACAAGCATGAGCGCGAAATCGGACGCCTGGATGAGCAGCTCGAGCGGCTCGACAGCACGGACGCCACCTACCAGCTGAACCACGGCCTGGGCTGGGAGCAGAATATCCCCAAGTGCAAGGCTCATGTCGCGGAGTGCGACGAGCGGTACAACACCGCAACCGACACCCACAAGTTGCTGTTGCAGTCGCGGATCGCGCAGAAGGTGTTGAACAATATCGAGACGGAGGCGCTCAGCCTCCTGCGCGAAAAGGTCCGCACCGCGACCAATGTCAAGCTGGCCCAGCTGGTGCCGGCCGAGCGGCTCGAAGTCGTGCGCATCGGCAGCGCGCTTGAACTCAGCGCGCGCAATCTGGCGCGCAAGGACAATGTCAGCGAAGGCCAGAGCCTGTCGATCGCCTACGCCTTTCTCGCTTCGCTATTCGAAAGCGCGAACCACCGGTTGCCATTCATCATCGACAGTCCTGCGGTGCCGCTCGACGCTGAAATGCGGCGGGAGGTGATCAAGGTCGTGCCCGAATTGTTCGAGCAGACCATCATGTTCGTGATCTCGACCGAGCGTCAGGATTTCGCCGAGGCCTTTTATGGCCGGCCTGATGCCCGCTTCATCACGCTGGTCCGTGGACCCGACGGAACGGCCGAACAGCGCGATGGCGAGGAGGCCTTCAAGACCTTTCAGGACGACGACGATGCACCCACTCAGAACGTGGGAGAAGCCGCATGACGCTGCGCCGACCCAAGGACATGCGGGCCTATTTCAAGGATATCCAGGGCCGTTCCGATGGCGGCGCCCGGTTCGAAACCGACTTCGACCAGTTCTATCTATGTCTGATGGTTGGCCTGGACGATGGCAGGCTGGCCCCGGAATCCGAGCTGGAGCCCGCGGAATTCAACAAGGGTTACACCGCCCCGTACAAGCCGTTCGCCCCGGTCATAGCCGGCATGCTGGTGGAGGCCGAGATGCGCCGTCAGGGTATTCCCACCACCAAGGAGGCGATCCAGCGCGAGGTCCGTAACCTGATCGAGGTCGGCAATGGCGGCACCCAGCTCAAGGAAGAAGGCACCAAGCTTCTCAGCCGCTACGCCGCGCGGGGCTTTGAGCTGATCCGGGAGGAGATTCCCAAGCCCCGGACGCTCGAGGATTTTCTGGTGGCCTATCATCAGCGGTGGAATCCGGCGGACGGCGGTGCGGAAGAGCCGGAAGACACAGAGGACGAGACGGCTGCGACACCGCCGGCTTCATAAGCGGATGGAATGCGCGCAGCGTGCATTCAACACGATGCTCCCCGTTCGCGTCCGTCAGATGGCATGAGCCGTCGCGAACCGCATCCAGACCGGCGGACAGCGTAGAACAATGGCCAAAACCTGCGCATATTGCGACGCGCCGCCGCCGCTCACCAAGGAGCATATCTGGCCGAACGGCTTCCTAAAGCGTGGTGATTTTGGGGTAAAATTTTCCGCCAAGGCGAACCAAACCTTTGCCGGCGATCTCACCATTTCGGATGTATGCGCCAGGTGCAACAACGGCCCGCTGAGCTCGCTCGATGCGCATGCCTGCGAGCTGTTCGATCGCCGCTTCTCCAAGTTCGTCGAGGCGGGCGCCATCGTTCCGTTCAATTACGATTATGGCCTGTTGATGCGCTGGCTGCTGAAGGTCTCGTTCAATTCTGCACGGTTGACCGGTCAGGATGTCGTGCTGCTCAGCCGCTATCGCGAGGCGATACTCGCCGAACATCCGTGCTCGCCCGCGTTCGTGGTCGCCTATGTGGCGACGATTTCGCCTTCGAATATGATGGACCCGGACAAGGGCACAACTCGGAAGATCTATCCGCACGCGGCACGCTGCGGGCCATTGCAGATCCCCGGCGTCGATGTCAGTGACATCCTCGTCACGCGCTGCGTCATGATCAATTCCTTCATGTTCAGCTTGCTCATCACCCGGACGAGCGGGATTCGGACGAGCCGCGTGGCGGCGCTGTTGCCCCATATTCCAGGCGTGCCGCTGGCGCTCGACGGCCGTATGCGGATCGGTCCGCCCTCTCTGCCCGCGCATGTCGCTTTGGGCGGCGTGACGTCCTGGCCGAAGATGCAAAGTCGACGATGACAGGCGATTTACACGAAAGGACCGACCGTTTCGGACGTCGTTTCAATTGCGCGACAGGTCGGCTAGCTTTGATGATCGCAAGCTGGGCGGAATCGGGAGGGGCTTTTGGAGGATGATATTGATAGCGCGTCGGGCGTTTCGCCAGCGTGGTACTTGCTGCATCGACGCTGGACACGGCCGCGGGCGCAGGTCTCCTTCTGGACCTTTTTGGCTGTGGGCATCGTACTGCTCGGCGGCCTGGCAGTCTGGATAGAATTCTATCGTTATGCTTTCATTCCGCCCGTGGCGGGTGCCGATCCGGACCTTCACCCTTTGCAACTCGCGCTTGCGACGGCTGGCCTCGCGGTCGCCGGACCAGCGGCGATGCAGTTGCTCTACAGCCGGGACAAGCTTTGCATTGTCGCGGCCATCATCCTGTTCACTGTTGTGATGATCTTCGCGATGTATCTCATGGTATTTGGCGAGGCGCATGAAACCGGCACGCTCGTCGGCGGCCTCATTTGTCTCGTCCCCGCGATCCTGGCCTGGGTGCTCGCCAATGGCGAAGACGATATCTTCCAGGATGAGGTCCGCGACGATGCCTCAACCGGCGGCAACCCTATGCGGCCGCTTGGACGGCCCGCCGCGAACGTGAAGGTTTGACGATGGCCCAGACCATCTATCCGCTTCGGGTGCCCGCCCTGCGTGTCGACCAACCCGTTGGCACGTTCTTCGCTGTGGTCCTGACCGCGCGAACCCTTCTCGACGTCGCGTTCAGCGACGTGGTCAGCGCCACGTTGAACCCGCTGACCGGCGGCTATGACGTCGATGGCGCGCAGCGCTTGTCGGACCCGCGCAGGCTGGACGCGATCGCCCGCTACATCAATCGCGTCGATGCCAGCTTTCCGAACTCGATCATTCTCGCCGCCAATATGCACAGCACATCGACGCGCATCGAGGGCGATATCGATGTCGATGATGATGACGAACAGGGGGACGAAGCGCAGGAGCAGGCTGAACTTGCCAAGCGCTGGTCGATCGAGCAGGTGCTGCCGCCCCAGGCAGCTGAAGGCCCTCAAGCCGGAGCGGAAGCGAACTTGGCTGCCGATGCCGGCCTCGAGATTGCGGCAGAGGGCGAAGAATATTTCCTGACCATCCCGACCAGCGAGAAGCTCGCCGCGGTCATTGACGGCCAGCATCGCCTGTTCGCCTTCGCCAGAGCCGACCCGGCGCGGCTCAATGATCGCCTGCTATGCTCGGTGTTCATCGATCTGCCAAAATCGATGCAGGCACAAATCTTCGCGACGATCAATTCGAACCAGAAGGCGGTCGACAAGAGCCTCACCTACGAGTTGTTCGGCTATAATCTCGCGGACGAGCCCGAGGATCAGTGGAGCCCCGAAAAACTAGCTGTGTTTCTGGCCAGGCGGGTTGCCACCGACCCGGATTCGAAGATGAAAGGCCGGGTCGCTGTGGCACCGGTCAACGATTTCGCATCGGCCGCAGCGATCGCAAAATCGACGATGAAAATTTCTTTTGCTGTTATCGTCGGTGGCATCGTTCGCCTGATCAGCTCCAATCCGAAAGAGGATGCCAACAAGCTCAAAAAGGCAGCTGCCACCAAACGCAGCGCTCTTCCGCCGGGCAAGCCGCCACTTCGAGACGTCTACATCGCGGGAGACGATGCGTTCCTGTACGCAGTGACACGTAATTTCCTGAACGCGTGCGACACCCTCTTCTGGGCTGATGCCCAGCCCAACTCGTTTATCCGGAAAACCGTCGGTGTTCAGGCACTGTTCGATATCTATCGGGAGATCGCCAAGCCCATGTTCGAGGAAGGCGACATGACCGAAGAGGCATTCCTTGCCCGGTTGCAGCCTGCTGCCGGCGTGGATTTCGCAAACGTGAGATTTCAGAATGCGTCCGGGTCAAATCGCACTGCAATTCGACGCATTCTCCGAGTTCGCATGGGGCTTCTGGGGACGGATCAGTTGCCAGAGGGCGATGAACAATTCCTGGAAACCTAAGAAATTATTCAATATTTCCGAACACCTGCGGCCGGCCCGGCTGAACGTATGGCTGCATTCAATGGCGCTCGCTACAAAGTAGCCAGTCAGGACTGTCCGACGAAGGCGACACCGGGTCACCGCCTGATCGAACGTCGGTTATCGCCAGCGGCGACCAGAAGCTGAGGTGCCGCAGCACAAATCTGGGGCAGTGTGAGGAGGTTGGCAGTGAAATCTGCTTAGTCTCGGAAAACTGCGCTTCTAGCGCTCTCCCTACATCTTAAGCGCGTAACCGCTCCAAACTCATATCTCTTAAGCGGGTATGCCCCAATGAGTGCAAACTTAGAAATCACCTAATTTCAATGACTTAATTTCAGGTGTTTAAACGTGGGCGATTACTGAAAGTCTGGCGACCGTCGCAAGCGGGCGCCGGCGCTATTTCAGGTTCTTCTGCCGCACGACCCAGCGCGGGTTGCGGCACAGGCCGCAATCGGTGCCGACGAACATGGCGCGCGCTTGTGGATCCCCCTTGAGGCGCCAGTCCAGCCAGCCGACAGCCACCTTGCCGAACTCGCCGCCATTCTTCTCCCAATAGGTGCCCTCATGCGGGGTCTGCTTGCGATAGGCGCGCAGGGCCGGGATGTTCGGCAGGTGGGCGAAGTCGTCATTCGCGTTGGGGAAGGCGACATCCATCTCATCGCCGCTGATATAGGCGACCGCACCGTGCAGCTTGGCGAGGTCGGCCTTGACCAGCGCCTTGCCGCCGGCGGTGGCATTGAGGCCGGACTCGTCAGGGAACAGGCCCATATTCCACACGACGGTGGTGGTTACGCGCCTGTCGGCGCCCGCCTCGATCGCCTGCACGCCGCCGCAGGACATGCCCATCACTGCGATGTTCGCCGTGTCGATGCGGCCCTGATAGGGGCTGCCGGCGCGGCTGTTCTCGGCGATGGCCCAGTCGATGGCGGCAATCAGCTGCCGGGCCGATGTCGGGGCGGGCGGTGCCGCCGCCGGATCGGGCGGGCCCTGGTTGGGGGCAGGCTCGGGCCGCCAGCTTTGATCCGCCAGCGCGCCGATCTTGCCGTTGGAGACCACGAGATAGCCGTGGGAGGCGATCTCGCTGAGGAACCAACGGAACCACGTGCCCTTGTCCAGACAGCCGCCAACGCCCCACACGACGATAGGGAGCTTCTGCTTTGGCTGCGTGCGCCCCCGCAGGGGATCATAGATCGTGTGATCGGGCAGGCGCGCATCGGTGGACGGGGTCACCGGAAAAGGGCCGGAGCCGAGGGGCGTCTCGTTCGACACTGCCTTTGGCAGACCACTGGTCGCGCAGGCGCTGAGGCCAGCGACGCCCGCTAAAGCCATCATGCCGGAGAGGATGATTTTCCGAACAGCCTTCACTCGCAACGCCCTTGTTCTCACGATCTTCATAGGGCGCACAGTGCCGCGCGGGGCGGGCATTGGCTACATAAAATTGTTAGGCAATGCAGGTCGTCTTCAGCTTGCGCCGCCGATTGCTCCGGGCGTCAGCACCAGCGCCAGCAGGATGAGCGCGGTGGCGATATAGGCCCAGACGCCCATGCCGGCCCAGGCCGCGCGCAGGGCGCCGCCCTCCATGCCGTCGGCCTTCTGCAGCCGGCGGGCGTAGATGATTGTCCCGGTGACCGCGAGGCCGGTCATCAGCACGCCGAACAGGAACCAGACGAGCTTGGTCGGCAGGCCGCCGAAGTCGCCAAAATGGAGCGGGTCGGACATTTCCGAGATGCGCTGATGCACGTCGAGGTCGCGCCCATCCAGCAGGGCGGTCACGCGGCCGGTCGCGGGATCGACGGCGACGCCATTGGCGCGGTCCCGCACCAGCCAGGCCTGATCCTGCCCGAGGAAGATGACGCCATTGTCCGGCGTGAAGCGGATTTCCCTGATCGAGAGTGTCGGCTTGGCCGCATGGGCGACCGCGACCAGTCGATCCAGCGCGGCGCCGGTCGGGGGCGGCGCAGTGGCGGCGGCGATCTCGGGCAGTTCCGGCACCGGCGCCCGACCGCCGAGCGTTTCGACCAGATACCAGAGCCCGGTCAGCGTGATGAGCGCGACGAACCACAGGCTCCACAGGCCGACAAGGCGGTGCAGGTCGCCATGAAAGCGTCGTGAGTCCCCACGTCTTGGCGCGCGGAAGAAGCCGCGCCACCATTTCTTGTACGTCACGATACCCGTGACGAGCGACGCGAGCAGCAGCAGCGAGAGCGCGCTGACGATGGGGATGCCGATCTTGGTGGGCAGCATGAGGTGGCGATGCACTTGCCGCAGGAAGCGGTGGACATTGGCCCAGCCATGGGTGCCGGTCACCTGCGCTTCCCAGGGGTCGACATAGACGCGGCGAGGCGAACCCTTGCCCATGTCCACCCACGCCTCCGCGGCGAACCAGGGATCGAGCGGGGCGTGGACCATCTGCAGCCGCCCCTCCGGCTCCGCGCGGGCCGCTGCTTGCGCTATGGCACCCCAGCTTGCCGCGGGCCGGTCTTGCTGGGTGACGCGCATCGCCGGGGTCACCAGCCAGTCGATCTCATGCGCGAACACCGCCAGCGTGCCGGTCGCCAGAATGAAGGTCAGGAAAATCGATAGCTTCAACCCCGCCCAGCTATGGACACGCCACCAGATCGAGCGGGGTTTGGGTTGCCGGGCGGGTTTCATCGAGGGACTTAGAACTTGAACCGCAACTCGGCGAGGAAGGTGCGCGGCTCGCCCGGGAAGTGCCCGCTCTGCGCGCTGAAGCCCGAGGCGGCGTAGACTGTGTCGAAGATGTTATCCACCCGCAGCAGAACCTCGGCAAAGCCCAGCCCCTTGGTGATCGAGGCGTCGAAGATCGTGTAGGGCTTCACCGTCTGCCCGGATAGGCTGATGCGGCGGGAGACATGCTCGCCACCGAACGCGAAAGCGGTGTCGATGACGGGCACCTGATAGCGCGTCCAGAAGCCGACCTTGTGACGCGGGGCATTGGCGAACCGCGTGCCAAAGGCGTTGGTGATGGCTTGTTTCTCGGCTGTGCGGGTGATCCGGGCATCGTTATAGCCATAATTGACCAATAGCACCCAGTTCGGCGTGATGTCCGTCGCGAGGTCGATCTCGAAGCCCTTGCTGGTCACTTCGCCAATGGGGACAAGTTGATCAACGCCGTTCTTTGGCGGAAGGCCGGTGTCGACCTGCAGGATGTTACGCCGCACGATCCGATAAACAGCGGCATTGGCCTGAACCCGCCCGTCGAACAGCGCGGTCTTGATGCCGCCCTCGATTTGATTGCCGGTCACCGGTGCGAAGGGGCCACCTGCATTGGCATTCTGACTGGCGCCGCTCTGCGGCTCGAAACTTTCCGACCAACTCACATAGGTAGAAATGTCTGGACGAGGCTTGAAGATTACGCCTGTGCGGAAGGTGAGGGCGCTGTCTGTGTAAGATGATCGTTCCGTGTCGGTGCCCTTAGTGGTGGTCACCTTATCTTGGAACCAGTCGTAGCGCATCCCGCCAACCAGCAGGAATGCGTCGGTCAAGCTGATCTGGTCTTGAAAATAGGCGCCGCGCCGTTTCGAGCGTGTGTCGCTTATGTCGAAATTAAGCAGCGCGGCGCGGGCGGCGTCACCCTTGCCTGCGCCGTAGACCGGGTTCGAGAGGCTGAGGGAACTGATGCCGGTCTGCAGGATGCGGGAGTTGAGGATGTTCGTCTCGTTATACCAGTCGGCGCCTGCCTGGAGCTTATGTTCCATGCCGAACAGATCGACGCGCGCGGTGGCATTGGCCATGAAGGACAGGCCATCGACCGGGCGGATCTGGTCGCGGAACTCGCGCCGGACAAGATTGCCGGCGACGAGGCCCCGCGGCTCATGATATTGCTGGACCTCGCGCGCGGTGAAGTAACGCATGCCGGCATCGAAGGTCACCCGCTCGCCGATCGCGGTCTGATAGCGCGCCTGATAGGCCTCACTGGTCAGGTGCAGGAAGTCGGTCGGCTCATTGGCATTCCAGCGAATGTCGGTGAGGAAGTTGCCGGTATTATCCACAAGGACGCCGCGCAGACGATTGGCGCGCAGCTTATTGTCATAGATGGTCGCCTGCAGCGTCAGCTTGCCGCCTTCATTGGTCTTGATCGCGATTCCCGCGTCGGCAATGCGCGCCTTGTTCTGGGTGTTGAGCCGGTAAGGGTCCATGGACTCATAAAAGCCGCCGACGCGATAGCTGACGATCCCTTCGGCATCGATCGGCCCGGTCGCCTCGGCGGAGATGCCGATGCGGTCGTAATTGCCGCCGGTCACCACCATACGCAGCCCGCGCCTGTCGGACGGCGTCTTGGAGACATAGTTGATGATGCCGCCGGGCGAGCCGGGGCCGAAGAACAGGCCGGACGGGCCCTTGAGCACTTCCACTCGCTCGATGTTGAACAGTTGCGGCACGGAAAAGCCGATGAACGGGTTGCCGCGCTGCCCATCGTAGAAGGACTGGTCCTGCCGGAAGCCGCGGAAGGTGACGCCGGCATAGCTGAAAGCGCTCACGCCGGAGATATTGCGATATATATCGGTCGCGTCGCGCGCGCCCTGATCGGCGAACAGCTCGGACTTGATGACCTGCAGGGCCTGCGGAATGTTCATGGGGTCTTCGGCGGCCTTGCCGACCGTCGTCTCATCCGCGCGGTACAGGCGCTGCACGCGGCCCGTCACGATGATCGTGTCTTCGCCATCCGCGCCAGCCTCCGCCGGTCCGCCTTCCATCTGGGCCATAGCCGGGGCAGCGGACAGCGCCACGGACGCGAGCAGAACGGATCGAAGAAAAGACAAGACAGCCCCCTGAATGAATCGATAATGCGAGTAAGTCGCAACTATGTCGATTGTTCGGGCGATGCAATCCCTTGCCGCAAGAAAAGGAGGATTGCGCTCGGTTCAGGATTTAGGGCTACGTCCGATCAGGCCGATAGGCTGGCGTCCCGCTTGAGCGCGCAGGCCGCGCGCCAATAGTGGAAGGCAGCCAGCGCATAGAGCGCGATGCTGGCCAGCAGGGCGTGGCGTACACCCCAGGCCGAGGCTGTCGCGCAGGCGCCAGTCAGGCGGGGGGCCGTGCAGACGCTCTTGAAGCCGGGCATTGCCAGACCGGCGAAGATGTCGCTCGCCAGGCCGATGATCGGCGGGCCGAGGCCAACGCCGACCAGCGTGGCGATGAAGAAGTAGATGAAGGCGGCCGTCGTCCGCGCGTTGGGCGCGACGAGGTTCTGCAGGGCAACCAGCGTCGGCACCGAATAGAAGAACAGGAAGACCCCGGCCACCGTCAGGCAGACGAGCGCCGGCAGCGGGCTGCCCAGCGAATAGCCGATCAGATAGAGCGGCACGCTGGTGGCGATGCCGCAAAAGGGCAGCAGCGCATACCAATGCTGTCCGCGCCGGGCGATGAAGTCGATCCCGACGCCGCCCAGCACCATGCCGGCCGTGGCCGCCGTGGACGAGATGATCGCCACATAGACGCCGGCCTGCGTGATCGACAGATCATGGACGCGCATGAAGAACGGGGCCGTGAAAGCGCCGCCAGCGTAGAGCGCCATGCTGGAGAGGGCGAGGCCGATGAGCAGATTGCGGAACACCGCCTTGCGCGCCATCATGCTCATGACCTCCCCCATGGGCGGGGGCGGGGGCGGGGGCGGGGGCGGCGTCGCGGTTTTGCTGGTCGGCCGGGCGCCGTTGCTCAGGCCATCGCTCAGACCGCGGGGCGGATCGCGCAGCAACAGGCGGAACAGCAGCGCGACGACGAGGCCGGGACCACATACCGCGATCATCGCGGTCCGCCAGCCATGGTCCTTGGCGATCCACACCGCCGCCAGCGCACCGATGAACGAGCCGAGCGGGGAGCCCAGCCGCATCATGGTGATTGCAAAGCCGCGCTGATGCGGTGGGAAATGATCGCCGATGAGCGACGTGCTGGGTGCCTGCACGCCCGCCTCGCCGATGCCGACGCCGATCCGGCACAAGAAAAGCTGCCAGAAATTTGCCGACAGCCCGCACAGCGCGCTCATCAGCGAGAACAGCCCCACCGAGACGGAAATGATCGTGATCCGGTCGCGTCGTTCCGCAAGGCGCGCGATCGGCAAGCCCAGCGTCGAATAGAGAATGGCAAAGCCGAGCCCGCCCAGCAGCCCGAGCTGGAAATCGGTGAGGCCAAGATCCTCCTTGATCGGCTGGCCCAGCGTCTGCACGATCACCCGGTCGATATAGGCGAAGGCGGCGACCAGCATGATCAGCGCCAGCAGCATGGCGCGATAGCCGGGGCCATAATGTCGCTGCGATGGGGTGGTCGAGGCGTCGTTGGTCATGGGGCCTGCGCAATAGGGGGTGGAACGAAGGGCGCTTGCCGGCGCGCAGACGGTATAGACCGGCCAGTCGGCGACGCAAGACTGTTGATGACTCAATGAATTGCTTTTGGCGCGCAATTGTTGCAGTGGTAGGGTTTCGCGACGTGGCTTGGGGGCACGGAGGCCGCAGCTTGACCCCTGGGGGTTGGGCCGGGCAAGGGGGCAGCGATTGTAATGATGAGCGATGAGAAAGTGCAGTCGAAGGTGAGCGGTCATAAAGCAGGCCCGGCGGACGAGGTCCAGCTCCCCGGCTGGAACCTTGACGAGCTGAACTATCCGACGTTCCGGATGACGCTGATCGCCAAGATCATGGATCGGCTGACCATTCGCAATCTCGCGGAGATTGAGGACATCACCTATGCGGAATGGCGGGTGATGGCGCGGCTCGCCACGATGCACCAGGGGGGAACGGTGCGGCAGGTGGCCGAGATGGCCTGGGTCGACCGGGCTGAAGTCAGCCGCGCCGTCAGCACCCTTGAAGAGAAGGGCTATACGCTGCGCATGGAGAACCCCCATGACCGGCGGGCGCCCATTCTCAAGATGACTGCCGTGGGGCTGGAGCGATACCGCGCGGCGCTGGCCGAACGGAAAGCCTTCCACGAACTGCTGACCGCGAAACTCTCCGACAAGGAGTGTGAGACGCTCAACCAGCTGCTCGCCAAGATCGGCGAGCAGCTGGTCGTGCTTTCGCAACCGGTGTCGACCGACGCGGTTAAATGATCGCGTAATAGCGGAACAGCGAATGGTCCGGCGCGTCGTCCGGCGTCAGTTTCGGGCGACGCTGCCCGACGCCGACGATCACGGTGCGGTTGAGCCAGCCATGCGGCCCGTCCGGCGCGCGGAAATAGGGCGTGCAGCGGAAGTAGGACGATGTCTTGGTGCCATCCGGCAAATCCAGCGGACCGTGCACATAGCCAAGGTTGCGAATATAGATCAGCGCGCCGTCATCCGCCTCGATCATATAATGGGCATTGAGCTCCACCACCTTGTCGGTGCGGACCACCGGCCAGTCTGCGCCGCTATAATCGACCAGCTTGCCATTGAGCCGCGGCCCCTCGACGGTGCTGCCTTCCCCTACGGACGTGTAGCCGTGATTGGGGCCGCCCGCATGGATGGCGCCAGTCGCCCAGCGCTTGTCGAAATTGATGCGGATGTCGAAAACATGATCGTAGCGAAGGGCGAGGGGATCGTCAGTCATGGATGTCCTTGCGGCTTGTGTTGATAGATCAACTTATAGAGCAGGCGGGCGACAGTGCGACCCCCTAAGGTCGTGCTTCACGCTGCCATTCGTGCGCCGCGCAGCAGATCCACGAGCGAGGCTGCATCGTCGATGGCATCGCCGCGCCATGCGACATGGCCGTCCGGCCGGGCCAGCAGCAGGCGGTGCCGGTAAACCTCTGGCACGTTATCGAGCACGCGATCCACGGCGAGAACCTCGAGCGGCATCCCGCAAGCACGCGCCGCTGCAACCAGCGGCTCGACGTCCGGCGCGGCCTCACCCTCGTCCTCAATGCAGATCAGCGTGTAGCCCGGCCCGCAAAGGTCGTAGAGTGAGCGCCCATCCGCGAGGAAGAAATGCGGCACGCGGCACCCCGGCGCGGTCGAGGGCGTGAAGTCGTGCATGGTGTAGGCGGGCGCGGCTTCGCCATCATAAGCGATGATCGGCGAAGCATCGTAGAAATAGCCGTAGTTCAGCCCGGCGCAGGCATATTGCTGGACATTGAGCGCATAGGCAGCCGCGCCCACGGCCCGCCGCGCCGCCTCGCCTTCAGGCGTGTCGTCCTCGATCTCCGGCGGCAAGGTGTTGCGCTCCTTGATGGCGCCGCTGGCATGACCCATCGCAAAGCGGGAAACCTGTTCGGTGATGGGCTTGCGCTCTGCGACATAGGCGTCGAGGATTCCCTCGGGCGCCCAGCCTTGCAGGGTGGCGGCGAGCATCCAGGAGAGGTCCATGGCATCGGCGATGCCGGCGTTCATGCCATAGCCGGCATAAGGCACCCACAGATGCGCGGCATCGCCGGCGATGAAGACGCGGCCTTGGCGGAAGCGGTTGGCGACCAGTCGCCGACCGATCCAGTCCTCATTGGAGAGTTGCGTGAAAGGGAAGTCCGGCCCGACGCCCAGGATGTGCCGAATGCACCGGTCCCGGTCCACCTCCTCGAACGTCTCCTCATCGGGCCGCAGATAATTGTGGACGAGCCACCGCCGCTCGCCATCGATGGCCAGTACGGTCCCGGCGCGATCGGGATTGTAATTATAGTTCATCCACGCCGGGCCACTGCCCAGCGCATCGAGAAGTTCGGGCGCGTCGATCAGGGTGGATTGCACGCGCTGGACAACGGCATCGCCCTCAAGCTTTCCGCCGATCTGCTTGCGCACCGCTGAACTGCCCCCGTCGCAGCCGACCATGTAGCGGCAGAGGATTTCTCGGGACGTACCGGTGGGCAGGTCGATCAGCAGCGCGCGCACGCTTCCCCCCTCGTCCTCCACGCTGTCGAACCGGGTCTCGTTGAGCAGCGTGATGTTCGGGTGCTGCGCGGCATGGGCAAAGAAGATCGGTTCGAAGAAGATTTGGTTGACCCGATGCGGCGGTTCGGGGGTGGGCCACCAGCCATCCGGGCCGCTCCTGTCCTGATAGCGGTTGCGCCGCGACGGGATGGGGATGCGTGCGAGTTCGGTGCCGGTCATCCGGGTGCGGAACACGATGTCATTAGGGTAATCGTGCGGCAGGCCGACCGCGCGCACCTCCCGCGACAGGCCGAGGCGGCGCAGCGTTTCCATCGTGCGCGAGGACACATGGTTGCATTTCACGCTGGGTGGCTGACCGGCTGGGCGCATCTCGGCGACGACAACCTGGATCCCGCGAGACGCCAGGTCCAGCGCGAGCAGCAGCCCCACGGGCCCAGCGCCGATAATCAGAACTTCGGTGTCAGTCATCCGCCCCTCGTTGAGCAATCAACGAAACCGATAGCAGATGCGGAAGCGGGATCAATTTCTTTTTGTTCGTCTCTCCAGAGCGTTGAAGCGGGTTAGCCCCAAAGGCAAGTGGAGCCGGGAACCCGACGCCCGCACGGCCATTCAGGGGCCATCGAGCTTGGGGAAAGATCAGTCCGGCGACAGCGATTCAAGGGATTCGCCTCTCCAGCATCGTCATCTTCCTGACAGCGGCAAGGGGACTCGGTTCCAGTTCCGCAGGCCGAAGCGGCATTGTCCGGCGAATGACGACCGAGAAGAGCTTGGCGCTGATTGCTGGCTCGCATAAGCAGGGCGTCCGAAAAAATGGCCACGGACGTAAGGGAATCTTGGAAAGGCAGGAGATTGATGATTGAAAAAGGAAACGTTTAAAATAGTCAACAATAATGGTTATTATACAATATTTAACCTATAATTAATTCTATTTAATTTTACTGGAAATTCCTGATTTGTTAGGAGTCTCGTGTATCCGACCTGCTTCTGAAATACGGCGCTCGACATGCGGGAAAGGCAGGGTTCATTTGAGCCATGTCAGCCCCCCAAATCTGCCGGTCGTTAAGGGTTTTTTGCAGCGCAGCATTGCTGGGTCGCACCATGCAGGTCTAAAGTCGGATGATGACAACATAAAACGGGTAAGGCATTGAAAATGAATAAAATTACACGTTACAAAATACTGAATACTGTATCTTCTGGCAACAGCTTCAACGAAATCCATTAAATTATTTAATTATCGATCGGCTTCTAGCGCGGATTAAGCCCGATACAGCAGCTTGGCTGCGTCATTTTACCGCTTGAAAAATATAGAGTATTTCTTGAATTTTCCTTGACCGGCAAGGGGAAGGTCAAGAGCGCAAACGCCCTTAACCTTCTGCCCATTCACGACTGCAATGCGCTTCCGAGCGCGGTCGTCACTCCCTTCAGGCCGATCTGGCGCCGACTCCGCTGGCGTGGTCTGCTTCCCCACATGCGGCTCGCAATCTCCAGCTCCTCCCGCCCAACGGCGCCGGTGTAGATGGCGGTGGTGCTGATGTCGGTGTGCCCCATCCACTTCTGCACCATGTTCAACGGCACGCCCGAGTGGATGGCCGATACGCCAAATCCGTGTCGAAAACCCTTGGCCGTCGCCTGCATTCCCTTGATGCCGACCGCCTGCATGATTGCGTTGACCTTTCGCCACGCTGTCATTCTAGACCATGTCCATAGCAGGCTGTCGTCCGCGTCATTGCCTCGGCCATGCACCTTGTGGATCAGCTTCACCAGATCCAGCGGGGCCGGAACGGCGCGGTAAATGCCCCTTTTCCGTTTCTTGAGGCTTTCGATGATGATGCATTGCGAGCGCAGATCGATGCTCCTAAGTCTAAGCGCCAGGGCCTCGGAGATCCGGCATCCCGTCACGGCGAGCACCATACTGAAGGTGTAGGTCTCGGGCGCTTCGCGTGCGGCGTAGGCGAGCACGGCGGCCCGCTCTTCCTGGGTCAGATATTTGCGCTGCCCTTCATTGCCGTAAACCATGTTCAGCATCCCGCATCTCCCTCTTGGAGAGCCGATGACAGGACCGTCATCTCGGCGTTTTCGCAGTGCAAAAGGATGCAAAAACAGTCATTTGAAACAGTATTCAGTATTCTGTCACGGACTCAGAGGGGTTTGGGATGCTGGATTTGGCGCGACGGATGGCAGGCGATTTCGGGGTGCCGGTTAACCTTTGGGTGGGGCCGGCACCCGAGCTCGTGATGGTGGGGTTCAGGATCGATAACCTGTCCCACCTTGCTCAGGCTTATGGCGAAGCTGTGCGTGAAGGCGCGCGCGCTCTGCTGGCTCGTCTTCTCGGTGAAGTGCTCGGCGGCGACGGCGTCGTGATGCCGGTCTGCGATGACCTGATTACGGCGGTGGTCTGGTCGCCGACGGCCTTCGGGCAAGCCTTCACGAACGCGGCATGTGCGGATTTCGCCCGGCGCTTTGCGGTCGCGGTCGCTGGCCGTCCGCTCATTCATGGCAATGCCGACCTGCGGCTCGCCGTCAGTGCAGCTTGGTCCCTGCTGCCGGATGTTCATTCCGATGCCGATCTTGGCGCAGCGCGGGACGATCTGGCGCATCGCCTGACGACCCAGCGCTTCAACGGCAACGCGATCGATACGCAGGCTGACTGGGCGCAGCGTTACCGGGCCGACATGGCGCAGGCTGCGTCCCTGCTCTCGGCGCTGGCGAACGGGCGGCTGCTGCCAGTCTGGCAGCCGGTGCGCAGCGGCGCGCAGGGCGATGCTGTGCTCTATCATGAATGTCTGCTGCGGATGCTCGAGGATGGGCGCCAGGAGACAGCCGGCCCTGCCATCGGCGCTCTGGAGCGCTTGGGCATGGTCGGCGTGCTGGATCATTATGTGGTCTCGACGGTGATCGAGGAACTGCAACGCGATCCCGACGTGTGCCTGGGCGCCAACATCTCCGCGCACAGCGCCTGTCCCGGTGGGTGGTGGGATGAGTTGATGCCGCGCCTGCGCGACATGCCGTCCGTCGCGCGCCGTCTGGTCATCGAGATCACCGAGACCGCGCATTATCCGGATATTGGCGAGGCGACATGCTTTGCGGCGCGGTTGCGCAAGCTCGGCGTGCGGGTCGCGCTGGACGATTTCGGCGTCGGCCATGCCTCGCTGCGTTCGCTGCTGGCGCTGCAGCCCGATATTATCAAGATCGACGCCTTCTTCCTGCGCCGGGCCGCCAGTTCCGAGCCGGATCGCGTTGCGCTGCATCATCTGATCGGCTTGGCGGGCAGCTTTGTCCGCGATGTCGTAGTCGAGGGCGTGGAAACGCGCGCGGAGGCCGATCTGGCCCTGCGCGCCGGTGCTGTGTGGCTGCAAGGCTATCACACGGGCTATCCCTCCGTCGTCCGCTCCTGGTCCGGTCCTATGGGCGGCACCAACGTGCTGACGCTGTTCGATCAGCCGCAAGCCGGCTGGTCCGAAACGCGGAGGGCGGTCGGATGAGCGGCCTTGCGGATGTTCGCGCCCGGACAGGCACGCCCCTCGGTGATCCTTGGGCTGCGTCGGAAGCGGTCCAGCCTTCGCTGGCGCGGGGCATTCTCCTGGGTGCTCCGGTCAGTTTGCTGCTGTGGTGGCTTCTTCTTCAACTGGTTGTGCGGGTCGCTTCGTAGCTTTGGCGCGGGGTGGTTGGCGATGTCGGCACAAGATCAGGATATTCGGGGTGAGTTCGATGTTTGAGGGGGTTGGGACGAGGCGCGCTGCGACGCTGTGTCGTGGTTTGCGCGGTCCCGCAGGGCGCGGGGGCGGGCTGATCGGCTGCGCGGTGCTGGGGGCGGTGCTTGTTGCTCCGCTTACGGCCTTTGCGCAGCAGGGCGATGTTCGCGCGCCTGTGGCTGTGGCCGCAGCGCCGGGCCCGGTCTCTGAGCCGTCCTCTCTGTCGCTGGATGATCTGATGGCGCAGGCCGCGCGGAACAATCCGCAGGTATTGTCGCAGACCGATGGCGCGCGGGCTTCGGCTTATGAAGTGGCGAGCGCGCGCTGGGCGTATTTTCCCGAGCCGGCGTTCGAGAGCGAGCGGGGGCGGCGGGGCTATGTCGTCACGGGCACGCTGACGCAGCCTGTGTGGACGTTCGGACGGATCGGCGCGAACGTCGATGCCGCCAAGGCGCGGCTCTCTTCGGCGGAAGCGGCGATCGACGCGACGCGCTACCAGGTCGCGCTGCGAGTGATCGACAGCTATGGCCGGTTCGTGGCGGCGCGTCTGGGCGCGCAGGTCTATGCGGCCGACATTGCCCGGCTGGAAGCGCTGGAAGGCATGATGCGCCGGCGGGTGGCCACGGGCCTGTCCGCGCCGGTCGATCATAATCTGGTGCTCACCCGGCTGAGCCTCTCGCGCAACACGCTGACCAACTATCAGGCAATCGAGCAATCGGCGGCCGAGGCGCTGAGCCAGCTGACCGGGCGGCCGATCGATCCGGCGCGGATCGCGTTCGACGTGGCGGCAGGCGATGAGCCGCTGGACGTGCGCAGCGAGGATCTGCTGGCGCGTACCATCGAGACCAACCCGGCGCTGCTGCGCGCCGAGCAGGAGATCGGGGTGGCGAAGGCCGAGGCGCGGGTGGCGTCCAGGGCGATGATGCCGACCATTTATGCGCGGGCCGAACAGCGCTTTGCCGACGATAAATATTATCCGTCCTCGCTGCCTGACACGCGGGTGGTGGTGGGCGTGAAGTTCGCCTTCGGCTCCGGGCTCGCCTCGGTGGAGCGCATTCGGGCCTCACAGGCGCTGGAGAGCGCGGCGCGCAATGCCCGCGATGCCTATCGGGCCGATCTGACGGCGGAGGTCGCGGCGGATCTGGCGAGCTGGCGCGCGGCGCGCAGCCTGGTGCGCGAGTTGCAGGTCAGCCGGGGCGTGCAGCAGCAGACCTTCGAATCCTACAACCGGATGTTCCTGGCCGGCAAGCGCAGCTGGCTGGACGTTCTCAATGTCACCCGAGAGCAGACCGACATCGAGCGGAGCCTGAGCGATGCGCAGGTCCAGCTTTTGATCGCCCGCTACCGCTTGCGCCTCAAGGAAGGGGCCTTCCCATGGAACTGATTGCAGGGCCCTCACCGGCCGAGACTCCCGCCGGCGCGCCTGAGAGTGCGTCCGAGGACGTCCTCTTCATGGGGCCGCCGCCCGCGACCCCCTTTGCCGATGGCGTGCTCTGGCTGGGCGGGCGCCTGGCGACGGCGCTGGAGTGCCAGGGCGGCCTCACGCGGCGCGACGGTCGCCGCATCCGCGCGCTGTTCAGTGCTGGCGCATCGGGCGAGGAAAGCCGCATTGCGGCGCGCGCAGCGCTGGCGCTGTGCGAGACGCTGCGGCTCAAGCTTTCGCGCTGGCGGCGCGAACCGCATGAAGCGGACCTGCCGATGATCGCGCTGGTGCCCGGCGCCGGCTATCGCATGGTGCTGAGCCTGAGCAGCGACGGCACCTGGCTGTGCGAGGGGCCGCAGGGCCGCGAGCGGATGGCGGCATGGCCCGAAGGCACGATGTTCGCCGGGGTCACCCCGCGTGGCGAGATCGCCCATGCGCGCACCGCCAAGGGCGTGTTCGAGGCGATCATGGCCGTCGACAAATCCTGGGTGGTGATGGCGGCGCTGGCCTCGACGCTGGCGAGCATCCTGGTGCTGGCAACCTCGCTTTACTCGATGCAGGTCTATGACCGGGTAATCGGGCAGGGCGGTGTCTCGACGCTGATCGTGCTGACGGTCGGCACGGCGATCGCCATCGGCATTGAGTTCGCGCTCAAGCTGGCGCGTTCGGCCATAGTCGACAAGGCGGTGCATCGCATCGATCTGGAAGCGGCGATAAACGTCTTCCAGCGGATGCTCTCGACGCGGCTCGACCAATATCCACCGAGCGTGGGCACGTTCGCGGCGCAGGTGCGCGGCTATGAGGGGGTGCGGGCGTTCATCGTCGCGCGCAAGCTCTATCTGTTCACCGACGTGCCGTTCGCCTTGTTCTTCCTGGCGGTCATCTTCCTGATCGGCGGGCCGTTCGTGGCAGCGGTGCCGGCCCTGGCGTTCGTGGTGGCGGTCGCTGCCGGGCTGCGCTCGCGCCGGGCGATCGAGGCGCACAGCGCGCGGGAAAATCTGGTCGGTAACCAGCGCTATGGCCTGCTGGTCGAGACCATCCAGGGCGCCGAGTTTTTAAAGGCCAGCGGCGGCGAATGGCAAATGCGCAATCGCTGGAACGACCTTTCGCGGCGGACCGCCGACGAGATGACCGAAATCCGCCATCTCAACGAGACGGCCGGCTATATCTCGGGCCTGGTCCAGCAGATCAGCTATGTCAGCATGGTGGCGACCGGCGCCTATCTCGCCGCGACGACCACCAGCCTGACCGTCGGCGCGATCATCGCCTGCTCGATCGTCTCGGGCCGGGTGCTCACCCCCGTCAACGCCATTCCTGGGCTGCTGGTGCAGGGCGCCAATGCCAAGGTGGCGCTCGACAATCTCGAGCGGCTCTATGCCGCCGAGCAGGACAATGACGGCATCGATGCGCCGCTGGTGCCCGATGCGATCCAGGGCCGGGTCGAGGTCGCCAATCTGGAGTTCGCCTGGGCCTCGCAGCCTGCCCCGCTCAAGCTGCCGGCGCTGACCATCGCGCCGGGCGAGCGGGTCGGCATTTTGGGCGCGGTGGGATCGGGCAAGAGCACGCTGCTCAAGCTGCTCGCCGGGCTGGTCAAGCCCGAGCGGGGGCATGTGCTGCTCGATGGCCTGGATCTGCAGCATATCGCCAGCGAGCGGCGGGCCGAGCTGATCGGCTATCTGCCCCAGCAGGCACGGATGATCAGCGGCACGCTGCGCGACAACCTCACCATGGGTCTGCCTTATGTGAGCGATGAAGAGCTGGTCGCGGCGATCCAGGCGACAGGTCTCGCCGGCTTCCTCGCCGGGCGTCCGGAGGGTGTGCATCTGCGCATTGCCGAGGGCGGCGGGGGCCTGTCGGGCGGTCAGCGCCAGCTCATTGGCCTGACGCGGCTGCTGCTGGCCCGCCCGCAGGTCTGGCTGCTCGATGAGCCGACCTCGTCGATGGACGATGGCACCGAGGAGCGCTGCCTCTCGGCCCTGCGCGCCGCCATCCAGCCTGGCCAGACGCTGGTGCTGGTCACCCACAAGCTGCGGCTGCTCGAGCTGATCGACCGGCTGATCGTCCTCACCCCGCAGGGCATCGCTCTGGATGGCCCGCGCGACGCGGTGATCGAGCGGCTGCGGCAGGGTCCGGCAGCGCAAGCTGAGCATCACAAGGGAAGCGTGGCATGAAGATGGAAGATCCAAGGGCGATGCGCGCGGGCCTGGGCAGCGTGCGCCAGCAGCTGGCCCGGCTTCCGCTGGGGCCGGGGGGCTGGTTCATCGTGATCACTGGCCTTGGCATCGTGGCGCTGCTGATCTGGGCAAGCGTCTCGCAGATCGACCAGCTGGCTCGCGCCCGGGGACAGGTGATCGCGCTGGCGCGCACGCAGGTCATCCAGGCGGCGGACAGCGGCGTGCTGGCCGAGATGAAGGTCGAGGAAGGGCAGATGGTCCGCAAGGGTCAGCTGCTGGCTCTCATGGACCAGAGCCGCGCCTCGGCCGCCTATGACGACAGCCGCAACAAGGTGGCCGCGCTCAAGGCGACGCTCGCCCGGCTGCGGGCCGAGGTTTACGGGCAGGCGCTGGTGTTCCCGCCCGAGCTGGAGGCCTATCCGGCGTTCCGCAGGAACCAGACCGATCTGTTCAACCGGCGCCGTCAGGCACTCAACGAGGGCATTGGCGCGCTCGTTCAGAGCCGGCGGCTCGTCCAGGCCGAGCTCGATATCACGCAGCCGCTGCTGGCGGCGGGCGACGTCGGGCAGGCCGAGGTGATCCGCCTCAAGCGCGCGGTCGCTGAGCTCGACGGGCAGATCGTCAATGCCCGCAACAAATACTTCCAGGACGCCCAGGCCGAGATGACCAAGGCCGAGGAGGATCTCGCCACGCAGGAAGAGGCGCTGCGCGAGCGCTCGGCGGTGTTCGGCTTTACCGAGCTGCGCGCGCCGCATGACGGGCAGATCCGCAAGATCAACGTGACCACGCTGGGCGCCTCGGTGCGGCCGGGCGATGCGATCATGGAGATGCTGCCCACGACCAGCGAACTGATCGTCGAGGCCAAGTTCAGCCCGGCCGATCTTGGCTCGGTCAAGGTCGGCCAGTCCGCGCAGGTCAAGCTCGATGCCTATGATCCCAGCATCTACGGCAGCCTTGCCGGCGAGGTCGTCTACATCAGCCCGGATGCGCTGAGCGAACCCGGGCCGCAGGGCAGCGAGCACTTCTATTACCGCGTCCACATCCGCCTGAAGGATCATGGCGCGGGTAACGCGGGCAGCAAGCCCATCCAGGTCAGCCCCGGCATGACCGCCACCGTGGAAGTGCGCACCCACAAGCGTTCGGTGCTCACCTACCTCACCAAACCCATCACCAAAACCGTCGATGAGGCGCTCGGCGAGCGCTGACCTCAACCGCACACAGCTTTGAAGACACAGCTTGGAATACAGGGAGCCAATGACATGACCAACAAGAGCGAGACGCAGGTCCAGATGCAGGCCGAGATGCCGGCCCAGATGCAGGCAGAGCTTCCGGCAAACGCAGCCGTTCCGGCCGAGCAGGCCCCGGCTCTGGCCCAAGCTGCACCGGCCCAAGCCGCACCGGCTCCCTCCGCCGCCGGTCACGCACCGGTTGCGCCCGCGGCCTCACACGCCACTCTGGCCGCGCACGGCGCCGCGCCCAAGAAGGCAAAGCTCAAGAAGCACAAGAAGGACGACGAAGACGACGCCGCCCAGAATGGCGACCAGAAGGATGCCGACGCCGCGCAGGCCGACGCAGACCAGCCCGAAAGCGCCGTACAGGCCTCGGCCGGTACGCAGGGTCCGGCCGGTGAAGGCCAGTGGGCCGATCGCGTCTATGCCCAGGGTGCTGCGGGTGCCGGCGCTGGCGGCGGATCGGGCAGCTTCTTCTCCACGCCCGCCTTTTATGTGCTGGGGGCCGCCGGTGCGATCGGCGCCGGGTTCGCGATCTTCGGCGGCGGCAGCGACGAGGCGAGCATCGCTGCGCCCAAGCTCGCGCTGAAGACCGATACCGGCGCTTCGGCGACCGACTTCATCACCCAGGACGGCACGATCGACGTCACCGCCATCACCGGCACCAACGCCTGGGAATACTCCACCAATGGCGGCTCGACCTGGACGGCCGGCACCGGCACCAGCTTCACGCTGGCCGAGGGCAGCTACGCCGCCGGCGCCGTTCAGGTCCGTCAGAAGGATGCAACCAGCGGCAAGACCAGCGAGGCCGGTAAGATCGCCAACGCCATCACGGTCGACAAGACCGCCGCCGCCGCACCGGTCATCAACGCGGTCGCCGGTGACGACCTGGTCAACCAGGCCGAAACCCAGGCCCCGGTCAGCGTCTCGGGCACCGCCGAGGCCGGCACCAGCATCACGGTCACCTGGGGCACCGCCACCAAGACGGTCACCACCGCCGCCAACGGCACCTGGACCGCCAGCTTTGCTGCCAACGAACTGCCCGCCGATGGCGCCACCAGCATCACCGCCAAGGCAACCGACGCCGCAGGCAACATCTCCGCAACCGGCTCTCGCCCGGTTACGATCGACAGCAGCAACTACATCACCGGCACGGTCGCTGCAGGCCCGGTGATCGCCGGCATCGAGATCAAGGCCTATAAGGCGGATGGTACGCTGCTCGGTTCTGCGGTCACGGATGCCAGTGGCGCGTTCCGCGTGGCGTTCAAGGGCTATACTGGCCTCGTGCTGGTCGCCGCCACGGACCCGACGACAAATGCGCAGGGCTATCTCAACGAAGCCACTGGCACTCAGGCCGATATCGATGTGATGCTCCGCGCCGTTGCCACGGTGACGGCGGGCCAAGATGTCGTGATCAACATCAGCCCGTTTACGGAAGTCGCCACGCGTCTCATGTCGTCGGGGCTTGCCACCAGTGGCGCCACCAACCTTGCCAATCTCTCCGCGGATGTCGCGGCGAAGGCCAATGCGACCGTCGGAACCCTATTCACCGACAATGTCGACACGCCGTTGACCGCGCAACTGATGAAGCTGGTGATCGACAGCACGGGCGCCAACACTGCTGCCAACGCCAATGTCTATGGCGTCTACCTCGCCGCGCTTCAGGGCTGGGCGCATAGTGAAGGCCTGACGCTGGATCAGGCGATCCAGCAGATCGTCGATGCCATCACCACCACCGCCAACGGTGCCAACACGACGCTGGCCGATCTGGGACAGGCTCAGGGCCAGCTGCTCGCCGACATTCTGATCCAGGGTTTTCACGATGTCACCCAGGTCAATCCGGCCTTGGCCAATGCCTCGCTGCCGCAGGCCCAATTGCAGCAGCTCGGCATGATCAACGACACGACCGGGCCGGCATTCAGCGGCGGCAGCACGGTCAGCGTGTCCGTCCTTGAGACGGCGGCCCCCGGTACACTACTCTACACCGCCACCGCCTCCGATCCCTCGGGCAAGACGAGCTATTCGATCGCCTGGGGCAGCGGTCCCGCGCCCTTTGCCGCCTATGATATCGCAGATTTCTTCACCATCGATCCACAGACCGGCGTGATCAAGACGGTCCAGACCCTCGATTATGAGGATCGCGCCAGCTGGTCGATCGAGGTTACAGCGACGGACTTCTGGGGCAATCAGAGCGTTCAGGCGGTCACCGTGAACGTCGGCAATGTCAACGAAGCGCCAGTTCTGGATCATCCGCTCGCCGATCAAGTCGCCACGGCCAATCAGCCGTTCAGCTACATCATCCCCAGCGACGCCTTTTACGATGTCGACGGCGATACGCTGACCTACGCTGCGCAGCTTGTGGATGCGCAGGGCAATATCTCGGCCTTGCCGAGCTGGCTGACGTTCAATGCGCAGACGGGCACCCTCAGCTCGACGGCCGCCCAGGCGCTGACCGACCCGATCACGATCCGCGTGACAGCGTCCGATGGCAGCCTCACAGCCACCGACGATTTTACCCTGTCGATCGCGAGCGCGCCGGTCGTGACAGAAATCGTCGCGGACAAGGCAGTTGCGATGGGAGCGAGCACCGTGACGTTCACGGTCACGCTCAGCGAGGGGGTCACTTATCCGTCGAGCCCTGTTCCCGAGGTTGTGCTGCGGTTCATTGCGACCAACACATATCTTGCGACAGCCACTTTGGACGGAGCCGCCACGGCCGCGTTGAACGACCCGACGAAGCTGGTGTTCACGGCTCAAGTGCCGGTGACGGACACCACAGAAGTGCGAATCCTGGCACTGAACTTCACGGACGTGACGGGTCTGGTGTCCGGCGAGCCGGTCTCTTCGGACTCAGGTCAGCTCGTGACCTACGGGGCGCTGCCGTTCGTTGTCGACAGCACGGCGCCTGCCCTGACCAGCGCGACGCTCACCGTGAACGAGAACGCCACTGCGGTGGGGACCCTCTCCGCCAGCGAAGCGGTGAGCTGGGCCCTGGCGCCGGGCGGCGATGCTGGCCTGTTCACGCTGAGTTCTTCAGGGGCGCTGAGCTTTACCGCGCCGCGCGATTACGAGACGCAGGCCCACAGCTACACCATCAACGTCAACATGACGGACTTGGCGGGCAACATGACGTCGCAGGCTGTCACGGTGAACCTGGCTAACGTCAATGAAGCGCCGGTCGTCGCGCATCCGCTCGCAGATCAGGCGACCGTGCAGGGGCAAGCGTTCAGCTACACCGTGCCATCCAACAGCTTCTCCGACGTGGATGCCGGCACGACCCTGACCTACACGGCTCAGCTGGTGGGCAGCGGCGGCGCCCTGTCGGCCTTGCCGTCCTGGCTGACCTTCAATGCGGCGACCCACACATTCTCCTCGACGTCCGCGCCGGCGCTCGCCAGCCCGCTCACGGTGCGGGTGACCGCATCGGACGGCAGCCTGTCGGTCTCGGACGACTTCACCGTCTCGCAGGCCTCGGTCCCGGTCTTCTCCACCAACCTGAATGGCGTCACCAATCTGGATGTGCGGTCCGACGTGGTCTTCAGCGCGAGCGAGAATATCGCACTGACGACGGTCGACGGCACGTACACGATCAAGCTGGTCAATGATGCCAACAGCGGATCGAAGACGGGCTATTCCGGCACGCTCGGGGAATCCGTCGACAACACGCAGACGCTGGTCGTCACTGTCAGCGGCGGGGTGGCTTCCGCCAAGTGGAACGGCGCGACGGTGAACGTCAACGACGTACTCTCCGTCTCTGGCAACAAGCTGATCATCGATCCGGTCTACGACCTCGATTTCTCGAACAATTATCATGTCGAGATCGGCGCGGGACTGTTCATCGGGCAGACCTCTGGCCTTGGCAACGCGGCGGTGGCGAGCGGTGCGACCTTCGCGACCGTCACGCCCAACACCACCGGTTCGGGGGCAGCGCTGGTCTCGGGCGGAGCGGCCTCGCAGATCATGCATGCAGACGGCATGCTGGCCGCCAGCCATAAGTGGGTGGGGATCGATAACGTCGGCAACACGGCGGTTGCTTCGGCCACGTCCATCGGCAGCCTCTCTGCCGCGGGCTATGCGCTGGTGGTCAGTGACCGCGACGCCTCCGCTGACATCGGCACCTGGGACTTCTGGGTGCGGGCGACCGACTTCGGTGCCGACGATCTGGTGTATCTCGATAATCAGCAGAACGGCACTGCGGGCTGGGATTTGTCTACCACATCCTTTGCCAGTGGCGATTCGCCCAATGACAACGATACGCGCGTCGGCTTCGGCACTTACAACGTGACGGCGCCGTTCCCGAACAGCAGCCAGTCGTACATCGACCTCGATATTGGTGGTGAATGGCGTGAAACGCCTGACGCTGTTCAGACTTATTTCCAATCTGCGACGCCGCTTTTCGTGGGCGGATGAATATCCATCAGGGCCGGATGAGCATCCGGCCCTGAACAGTGGGACTTGTGGGATAATCGAAAGACGAAAGCTTCAGTTTTACTTTCGTAGGGGGCAAGAACATGGCTACGACTTCAAAATATATCATTATGAGCACTGCTGCCGATAATTCCAACATTATCGACTTCGGCCTGAATTACGGTACGCTTTCGCTGGACGGGCAGGAGATGCAGTTTCTCGGTTCGGCCCTGGTCGATGCCGTCTTCGTCCGACCGGGCGCGACTTATTCCCTCAGCATGGGTGCGGGCGCAGATCGCATATATTTTGAAGGGGCACTGGCCGACTATACGCTCACCAGATCTGGCGCGACGCTGACGCTGACGCGGACGGCTCAGGGCAAAGTGGAGACGGTCAGTCTCGCCGGCGCTAACTCCGCGACGACCCCTGATGTGCTGGTGTTCTCGGATGGCACCGTGGCAGCCAATGCAGTGTACAATCATGTCTCGAAGGGTGACCCGTTGCCGGTACCGTCCGGCGAAACATCTGTCGCGCCGAGCGGACCGGCCGCGCCGGCGGCAGTCCTGTCCGCGACGGTCAAGGTCGTGTCTTTCGACGGGACCGGCGAGACGATTGCGCTGTCCAAACCGGGCATGAAATTTCAGGTGCTGGGCAATGCCGGCGTCGATGTCGTTTACGTCTCTGATGGTGCGACGGTCGATGCGTCGGCGCTCGGAAACAGCACCGATATTGTCTACATGCGTGGTCACTGGGCCGATTACACCAAAGTGGTCTCGGGCTCGAAGATGACCTTGACCCGGACGGTTGGCGGTCAGCTCGAAACAGTTGTCGTCTCGGCCGCCGGCAATGCGCTCAACGATCTTCTCGTCTTTGCTGACGGCGCCGTGCGCTCACAGGTTGCCGGCACGGCTGTGAAGGCGGACGCCAACGTCGCGATTGCGGCCATCTCCGGCTACGACGCAACAACGATCACGCCCGGTCTCAACGAGGCGCCGGTGCTTGCCGAGGCACTGGTGGATCAGATGACGGTCGAGGGGCAGGCGTTCACTTACAGCATCGCGGCCGGAAGTTTCACGGACCCGGATGGCGATGCGCTGACCTACACGGCGCAGCTGGTCGATGCGCAGGGCAATCTTTCCGCATTGCCGTCCTGGCTGAGCTTCGATGGCGCGACCGGCACCTTCTCGTCCACGTCCGCGCCGGCACTGGCCAGTCCGATCACCGTTCGCGTCACGGCCTCGGATGGGAGCCTGTCGGCATCCGACGACTTTACCATCGAAGCGCATCCTGTGCCGCTGCTTTCGACCAATGTCGATGGCGTGACCAACCTTGATGTGCGGTCCGACCTCGTCTTCACCTCGAGCGAGGACATCGCTCTGACCGCTGTCGACGGCGTTTATGAGATCAAGATCGTCAACGATGCCAACACGTCCGCTAAGGCGGGATATTCCGGCTCGTTGGGTGAAGCGATCGATAACACACAAACGTTGGTCGTCACCGTCGTCGACGGCGAGGTCTCGGCGACCTGGAACGGTGCGACCGTCGCCATTGCGGATGTCCTCACCATTTCGGGCGACAAGCTGATCATCAATCCCAAATATGATCTCGATTTCTCGAACAATTATCATGTCGAGATCGATGCGGGCCTGCTCGTTAGCGCGACCTCGGGTCTCGGCAATGCGGCCTTGCTCAGCGGCGCGACCTTCTCGACCGTCACGCCCAACACCAGCGGCACCGGAGCCGCGCTCGTTACCGGCGCTGCGGCTTCGCAGACCATGGTGGCGGATGGCTCTCTGACCGCAGGCCACAAATGGGTCGGCCTCGACGGTATTGGCAACACGGCGGTCTCGGCTGCCACGTCGATCGGTAGCCTTGCCGCGGATGGTTATGCGCTGATTGTGACGGACAGGGACGATTCGAGCGTGGTCGGTACCTGGGACTTCTGGGTCCGCGCGACCAATTTTGGCGCTGACGATCTCGTCTATCTGGACAACCAGCACAACGGAACGAGTGGGTGGGATCTGGCAAGCACCTCGTTCGGAAGCGGCGATGCCGCCAACCCGAATGACACGCGCGTCGACTTCGGCACCTACAGCGCAACTGCGCCATTCCCAAACAGTAGTCAGGCCTGGATCGATCTCGATATCGGTGGCGAGTGGCAAGATTCGCCGGCCGCTGCGCAGGCTTTCCTACAGTCACAAACAGCTCTTTTTGTAGGCGGTTAAATCATGACGGGCCAGATCGAAATCTGGCCCGCCTTAACGCGTTTCCTCGAGAACATTTTCTAGCAGAATTTTTTTGAAATTCTCTTCCGGAGTCAAAGGTCATGGCAATCACGTCGAAATATATCATCATGAACACCACCAATGGTGGAAACTTCATCGATTTCGAGCTGAATTACGGAACGTTGTCTCTGGATGGGCAAGAAATTCAGTTTCTGGGCTCCTCTTTTGTGGACGCCATCTTCATCCGTCCCGGCGCGACCTATTCGCTGAGCACAGGTGCGGGCGCGGACCGCATCTATTTTGAAGGATCGCTGGCGGATTATACGGTAACGCGGACCGGTGCGACGCTGACCCTGTCGCGCACGGTCGAAGGTAAGGTCGAGACGGTCAATCTCGCCAGTGCCAACTCGGCCACGACGCCCGACGCGCTGATTTTCGCGGACGGCACGGTCGCGACCAACGCGCTGTACAATTATGTGTCGAAGGGCGACCCGCTCCCGGTGCCGTCCGGCGAGACCTCGACCGCGCCGACCGGTGCTGCGGCGCCGGGCGCGGACCTGTCCGCCACCGTCAAGGTCGTGTCCTTCGATGCCAACGGTGAAACCATTTCCCTCTCCAAGCCGGGCGTGACTTTCCAGATTCTCGGTAACAACGGTGTTGATGTCGTCTATGTGGCAGATGGGACGACCATCGATGCATCGGCGCTGGGTGGCGGTACGGACGTCATCTATTTCCGCGGCCGGTGGAGCGATTACACCAAGACGGTGAGCGGCTCGCGTATGACGCTAACCCGCACGGTGGGCGATAACGTCGAGACCGTGACGGTGTCGGCAGCGGGCAACACGCTGAACGATCTGCTCGTCTTCGCCGATGGCGCGGTGCGCTCGCAGGTCGCGGGCACAGCGGTCAAAGCCAATGCCACCGTCGCCCTCGCCGACCTGTCCGGCTACGATCCCGCCACGGTGACGCCCGGCCTCAACGTGGCGATCCAGTCCATCGCTCAGCCGGCCGCGCCGAGCTGGTTCAAGGTTGGCGACACGCTCAGCCTCACGCTCAATTTCTCTCAGCCGGTCGTGTTGGCGCAAGGCAAGACCGTCACGGTCGTGGCGTTGATCGGCGGGCAGGAAGTGCTGCTGACGGCAACCGGCACCAGCGCAACGGCCGCTGGCGTGCGCGGGCTGGAGTTCACAGCCGCGCTGGCCGGCAATCTCTATGATGGCGACGGCATCACGCTTAAGGCGGACAGCCTCGCGCTCGGCACCGCGACCACGGACGACTTCAAGGGCGACGGCGGCCTGCCCGTCGTGCTGACGTCACCGGCGATTCAGGCGCCCAATATCCGCGTCGATACCGGCGCGCCGGATGCCGCGACGCTCAACCTTGTCGGGAATGCGATCAAGGGCGTCGATGCGGCGCTCTCTGCGGACGGCGTGTTCTCGCTGACGGCTGAAAATCAGGCGACCGTGCAGATCGAATTCCGCAGCGCCAACGGCGTGATCGTGCGGACCGTCACCGGCACAGGCGCCGCGCAGGCGATCACGCTCAGCGCCGCCGATCTGGCCGAGCTGGGCGATGGCCCGGTGCAGGTCTCCGTGCAGGTCACCGATGCCGCTGGCAATGTGTCCGCGCAGAGCGACCTCAGCTTCACCATTGACGGCGAGGCGCCGGGCGCACCGGTGCTGTCTCTGGGCACGGGCGTCGGCACGGGCGCGACGGCGGCGGAAGCCACGTCTTCCAACGGCGTGGTCCTCGTGACCGCCGAGGCCGGGTCCAGCGTGACGGTGACGTTCACCAACGGCACCAACAGCATCACCAAGCAACTGAGCGCCGACGGGACGGCGCAGGCTGTCGTGTTGACGGCGGAAGATCTTGCGACGCTGGGCGATGGCCAGATTGCCGTGTCGGTCACGGCGACTGATTCTGCGGGCAATGTTTCGGCGGCGACGCCGGTTGCCTTCACGCTCGATACCGTCGCGCCCAGCGCGATGGTCGCCAGCGCGGATGCGCAGAGCGGGATTATCTCGATCACCGGTCAGGAAGCCGGATCGACCATCGAATATAGCATCGATGGCGGGCAGAGCTGGAGCCAGAGCTTCGCGGCGCGGGCCGGGACCAATGCCGTTCAGGTGCGCGAGGTGGACGCTGCGGGCAATGCCTCGGCGCCGCAGTCGCTGAGCTTCGATCTGGTGACGGCGCTGCCCGCGCTGTCGGTCGGGCTGGCGCAGGATAGCGGCCTCTCGGCCATTGACGGGCTGACCAGCAATGGCAGCCTGCAGGTATCCGGCGTGAGCGCGGGTGCCGCGGTGGAGTACAGCATCGACGGTGGGCAGAGCTGGACCAGCGCCTTCACGGCGGTGGAAGGGCTCAACCATGTCCACGTTCGCCAAGTGAACGGTGCGGACCTCTCCCCGCCCGTGCTGCTGGTGTTCACGCTCGATACGGTCGCGCCGGAGGCGCCCGCGATCACCGTCGCTGCGAATGTCGCGAACGGCGCGACCGCTGCGGAAGCGCTCTATTCCGGCGGCGCCGTGCAGGTGGCGGCCGAACTCGGCACGTCCGTCGCGGTGACCTTCGCGACCGCGCAGGGGAGCGTGGTGAAGACCGTATTCGGGATCGGCGCCGCGCAGGCGGTCGTTCTCGATGCTGCGGATCTCGCCATTCTGGGTGATGGCGAGGTGGCGGTCTCCGCTATCGCGACCGATGCATCCGGCAATGCGTCGGTTGTCGCGACGAGCGCATTCACGCTCGACACCACGGCCCCAAGCGAACCGCTTCTCGACCTGATCGGCGATGCGCAGAAGACAGCGGCGGAGGCGACGGGCACCGAGGGCGCCATGGCGGTGACGGCGGATGTCGGCACCAGCGTGCGGCTGGTGTTCAACGGCACCAGCGGGACGGTGACGAAGCTCGTGCAGGGCACTGGCTCGGCGGTCTCGGTCAGCCTGACGCAGGCCGAGCTGATCACGCTCGGCAACGGCACTGTCGCCGTTTCCGCCACGGCCAAGGATGGCGCCGGCAATGTGTCTGCAGCATCCGCGCTCAGCTTCGCTCTGGACACGGGTCTGCCCGATGCGCTCGTCGTCGAAGGCAATGAATATACCGGAATCCTCAGCATCACCGGGCAGGAGTCGGGTGCACTGATCGAGTTCAGCGTCGATGGTGGCGCGACCTGGAGCAAGAGCTTCACGGCCAATCCCGGGCCCAATTCGGTAATGGTGCGCCAGACCGACGTGGCCGGCAACATCTCGCCGGCGACGCTGGAGGAGTTCACGCTCGATCCCTCGATCACCCTGACGTCGCTGTCCCTCTCGCTCGGAAATGATACCGGCGTCTCGAATACGGATGGCGTGACCTATGACGCCAGCCTGGTGGTCGGTGGCCAGGAGAGCGACACTGCGCTGCAATACAGCCTCGATGGCGGCGAAAGCTGGAGTTACGACATCGGCAATCTGGACGGGGCGACCCTGCTGGCTGTCCGGCAGTTCAATGCCGTAAGCGGCAAGTTCTCCGCCGCGTCGATGATGAGCCTGACGGTCGACACAGCACCGCCTGCCGCCCCGACGGTCACGTTGGGCGCGGGCGTCGCCGATGGCGCCTCGCTGGATGAAGGCACATCGAGCGGCGGTATCGTGCGCGTCACTGCGGAAGCCGGGTCCACCGTGGTGGTGACCTTCACCGGCGCCGACGGCGTCGTGGAAAAGACGATGACCGGCACCGGTGCCCCGAAGGCGGTTCTCCTCTCGGCTGCCGAACTGGCCCAGATCGGCGATGGTCCGGTGGCGGTCATGGCCGTGGCCAGCGATGCAGCCGGCAACACCTCCCTGAACGGTACGGCCAGCTTCACCCTGATGACGGCGCTGCCTGACTCGCCGCTGCTGCAAATCGTGGGGAGCGAGACCAAGTCGCTGGCCGACGCCCTGTCGACCGACGGCGTGCTGACGGTGACAGCTGCAGCGGGCCTCGGCGTCCGCCTCGTCTTCACCGGCGTGAGCGGCACGGTCGTCAAGGTCATTGCCGCAGCAAGCGGCGGTGAGGACATCATTGCGATGACGTCCGGCGATCTCGTGACGCTGGGCGATGGCCCCATTCTCGTGACCGCGCTTGCGCTGGACGTGGCCGGCAACGCTTCGGCGCCCGCCACGCTCGACTTCAGCCTGGATGCGGTGCCGCCCGCGGCTCCGCTGCTCACGCTCGGCGTGGGTGTGGAAAATGGCGGTGCGACCTCAGCCGAGGCCAGCGCCGGCGCCGTGCTGGTGAAGGCCGATACCGGCACCATCGTCACGCTCACCTTCACCCATGGCAGCAATGAGGTTGTGAAGGCCATCACGGCCAACGGCGCCTCGCAGGTGATCCATCTCACGGCTGGCGACATGGCCCGACTGGGCGATGGACAGATCCAGGTGACGGCCGTCGCCACGGATGTCGCCGGCAACCAATCCGATCCGGCCCAGGCGGCCTTCATTCTCGACACTGCCGTGCCGGTTGCTGGCCTCACGCTGGTCGGCGGCAGCACCAAGTCTTCGGCTGACGCGCTCTCGGTCGACGGCGTCGTGCTTGCCGCTGCCGAAAACGGCGCGGCGATCAAGGTGACGTTCAACGGCTATTCGGGCCGCACGGAAACGGTCAATCTGATCGGCACCGGCACGGCACAGGCCGTGACGCTGACGGCAGCCCAAATCGCGGCCTTGGGTGACGGCGTCGTCCAGGTCTCGATGGTCGTCACCGATCTGGCGGGCAATCAGTCCTCGCTCGAGAGCCTGACGTTCAATCTGGACGCTGGCGCACCGGAAGCACCGACGCTGACGTTGGCCACTGCTGCTGCGAACGGCGCAACGGAAGCGGAAGCGACGGCCCCGACCGGCATTCTCACACTCTCCGCTGAGCCCGGTGCCGTCGTCTCGGTGACCTTCAGCGGGTCTGTCGGCAGCGTGACCAGAACGCTGGTCAGCGATGGGGCACCCAAGACGATTGTCCTCACCGCGCTGGAACTGCAGACGATCGGTGACGGCGCTGTGGCGGTGTCAGCTGTCGCCAGCGATGCCAGCGGCAACGTCTCCACCTCGGCGACGTCCAGCTTCACGCTGGACCGGCAGGCGCCCCTTTCGCCAACTCTCGCCCTCGGTGCCGGCGTTGCCGGCGGTGCGACGCAGGCCGAAGCGCTCGCGAGCACCGGTGTGGTCACCGTGCGTGCAGAAGGCGGGTCGGCCATCACGGTCACCTTTGCCGGGTCGCTAGGGACAGTCTCGAAACAACTGGTTGCCACGGGTGCGGTTCAGGCGGTGACTCTCACTGCGGCTGACCTCACCACGCTGGGGGATGGCGCCATTTCTGTAACCGCCACGGCAACGGACGCGGCCGGCAATGCCTCGCCTGTGGGCACGCCGCTCGAGTTCGCGCTGGATCGAGTGGCGCCCAGTGCGCCGACCCTGGCGCTCGGCACCGGCATCGCAGACGGTGCGTCGGCAGCGGAAGCCTCCTCGCAGGGGGGCGTGGCTCTGGTCACCGCCACGGCCGGGCTGACGGTGAGCGTCACGTTCAAGAATGGCAGCAACCAGATCGTCAAGGAAGTGGCGGCCACGGGCGCGGCGCAGGCGGTGGTCCTGACCGAAAACGACCTGGCGACGCTGGGCAGCGGCACGATCTCGGTCAGTGCCCTGGCCCGCGACGAGGCGGGCAACGCCTCAACGGCCGCTACGTCCAGCTTCACGCTGGACACGGTTGCCCCGGCGGCTCCGCTGGTCTCGCTGATCGGCGCTTCGGCCAAGACCAGCACCCAGGCTGCCAATGTGCTCGGCGTCGCTCAGGTGACGGCGGAGAATGGATCGGCTGTCACGGTGACGTTCACCAATGGCATCAACAGCGTGGCCAAGACGCTGACCGGTACGGGAGCGGCGCAATCCGTTGTGCTGACAGCCGGCGACGTCGCATCGCTCGGCAGCGGCACCATTGCCGTGTCCGTCACCGCGATCGATGCAGTGGGGAACATCTCGCAGTCCGGCAATGCGACCTTCGTCATCGACAATACGCCGCCTGCTGCCCCCGTCATCGAGCTGGGTGCAGGCGTGGCGGATACCGCCTCGCTGGCGGAAGCCACGGCGAGCACGGGCGTCGTAACCGTCGCGGCGGAGGACGGCGCGACGGTGACTGTCACCTTCACCCGCAGCGGCAATACCGTGACCAAGACGGTCACCGGCGCTGGCACGGCAAAGGCTGTGGTCCTGACGGCCAGCGATCTGGCAGCGCTCGGCGACGGAACGATCTCCGTCTCCGCCATTGCCAAGGATGTGGCCGGCAACACCTCCGCCGCAGCCACACCGGCAAGCTTCGTGCTGGATCGGACGCCGCCCACGGCGCCGGTGCTGGCGCTCGGCGCCGGCGTCTCCAATGGCGCGACGCTCGCCGAGGCCAAGGCCGCCACGGGCGTGGTGACCGTCACGGCGGAAACTGGCGCTGCCGTCACCGTGACCTTCACCAATGGCGTGAACAGCGTCACCAAGACGCTGACCGGCACGGGCTCGGCCCAGGCTGTCACGCTGACCGCCGCCAATCTGGCGACGCTCGGCAACGGCACCATCTCGGTGTCCGCAGTGGCCCGTGACACGGTCGGCAATGACTCGGCGGCGACGAGCCGGACCTTCACGCTCGATATGACCCCGCCCAACAATCCGACGCTGACGGTGGTTGGCTCCACGGAGAAGTCCGCTGCGGCGGCAAGCAGCTCGGCAGGGGCCGTGACGGTTTCGGCCGAACTCGGCTCGGCTGTGACCGTGACGTTCACCAATGGCGCCAATGTCGTGACCAAGACCATGACCGGCACCGGCGCCCCGCAGATCGTGACGCTCAGCACCACGGATCTGGCGACCCTTGGTGACGGCTCCGTTTACGTCACGGCAACGGCGACTGACACGGCGGGCAACGTCTCCGCTGGCGGCGGTTCGGTGCAGTTCACGCTGGATCGGGTCGCGCCGAATGCGCCCACCCTCACGCTCGCCGCGGCCATTGCCGACGGTGCCTCTATGTCCGAGGCGCTTGCCGAAACGGGCGTCGCGACCGTTACAGCCGATGCTGGCTCGCTGGTCACCGTAACCTTCGTCAACGGCTCCAACACCCTGGTGAAGAATGTGGTCGCCACCGGTCTCACCCAGTCCGTCACGCTGACTCAGGCGGATCTGACGGTGCTTGGCAATGGGACGATTTCGGTGTCGGCGGTCGCCACGGATGCGGTCGGCAATGAATCGGCCGAAGCCAGCCGCACCTTCCTGCTGGACATGACGCCGCCCAACCCGTCTGTGCTCGCGCTGGTGGGCTCGCCCGCCAAGACGACGGCGCAGGCAACCGGAGCGGGCGGTGTCATCAAGGTCACCACCGAACCGGGTGCCACGGCGACGATCAAGTTCACGAGCGCGGCCAACGTCGTCACCAAGACGCTTCTGGGCACCGGCGTGGCGCAGACGGTTCTCCTGTCTGCCGCGGACGCTGCCGCTCTGGGTAATGGCACGGTGACTGTTTCCGTCCAGGTACAAGACTCAGTCGGCAATCTCTCGACCGCTGCCACGACCAGCTTCACCATCGACGATGTCGCGCCCAATGCGCCCGTCATCGTGCTGGGCACCGGCGTGGCCGACATCGCCTCGGCGGCGGAAGCTACGGCGGCCACCGGTGTCGTCACGGTGCAGTCGGAAGCCGGCGCCGCCATCACGGTGACATTCACCAACGGCAGCAAGAGCGTCACCAAGGCGCTGACCGGCACGGGATTGGCGCAGGCCGTGGTGCTCAGCCTCGCTGATCTTGCGACGCTGGGGGATGGCACGATCGCCGTCAGTGCTAGCGCCAAGGATGCCGCCGGGAACACCTCTCCGGCCAGCACCAGCAGCTTCACGCTGGATAGCATCGCGCCGGTTTCGCCAACGCTCGCTTTGGGCGCGGGCATGAGCGATGGCGCCACGCTGGCGGAAGCCAGAGCTGCGACCGGCGCCGTCGTGGTGACGGCGGAAGTCGGCACGACCGTCACGGTGACGTTCACCAACGGCAGCGCCACCGTGCAAAAGTCGATCGTGGCCGCAAGTGGTCCGAACCCGGTGACGCTCTCGGCATCGGATCTCACCTTGCTGGGCAATGGCACGATTTCGGTCTCCGCCGTAACCAAGGACGCAGTGGGCAACGCTTCGACGCCGGTGACCGCCAGCTTCACGCTGGATATGGTCGCCCCGACGTCGCCGACGCTGGCGCTGCTGGGTGATGCCACCAAGTCGTCCACCGGCGCTGCGGCCCCTTCGGGCGTGGTGACGGTGACGGCGGAAGCCGGCGCCGTGGTGAAGGTCACCTTCGCGCGTGGCAGCAACACGGTCGTGAAGACCCTCACAGGAACTGGGACCGCACAAAGCGTCGCGCTCTCGGCGGCCGAAGTGGTCGCCCTGGGCGATGGCACCGTGGCCATCACGGCCGTGGCGACTGACCCGGCGGGCAACGCTTCGTCTATTGCCTCGGGGGTCCAGTTCACGCTGGACCGTGCAGCGCCGGGTGCACCCACGATCACGCTCGGCACGGGCGTCGCCGACATCGCTTCGGCGGCGGAGGCCACTGCGGCAAGCGGTGTGATCAGCATCACCGGCGAAATCGGTTCCAGCATCTCGGTGGTGTTCTCGAACGGCTCGAACAGTATCGTGAAGACGCTGACGGCGACTGGCTCGCCTCAGGCTGTCGTGCTGACCACGGCTGATCTGCAGGCGCTGGGTGATGGCACGATTGCCGTCACCGCGCAGGCGAAGGATCCGGCGGGCAACGAGTCGGCCGAAACGGCCAGCAGCTTCGTGCTCGACCGGACGCCACCGGCGACGCCGACCATGACCCTCTCGGACGGCATCGCCGGTGGCGCTACCGCCCTCGAGGCGCTTGCGAGCACGGGTGTGGTCAAGGTGACGGCGGAGGCCAACGCGCTGGTCACGGTCGTCTTCACAGCGGGAGCCAACAGCGTCACCAAGACGTTCACCGGCAACGGCCTCACACAGACGGTGTCGCTGACCGCGAACGATGTGGTGAAGCTGGGCAACGGTGCGGTGTCGGTCGCCAGCTTCGTGACGGACGCGGTCGGCAACCAGTCGGCAGCCGCCACCAGCACATTCACCATCGACACCGTGGCCCCGACCAGCCCCACGCTGCTGCTCTCTGGCACGGCATCGAAGAACACGACACTAGCGACCGGCACGGTGGCAACGGTGACCGCCGAACAGGGCGCGACCGTTACCGTGACCTTCATCCAGGGCTCGATCGAGATCACCAAGACGCTGGTCGGCACGGGCGCGGCACAGGATGTCGTCCTCACGGCGACCGACGTGGCCAGCTTTGCGGACGGTGCCATCACCTTCTCGGCGTTGGCGCGGGACCCCGCGGGTAATATTTCTGCCGCCTCACCGACCCGTCAGTTCACGCTCGACCGGGTGGCGCCGGCAGCGCCGGTCATCGCGCTCGGAGCGGGAGTCGCCGATGGCGCTTCCTCTGCGGAGGCGGTAGCCGCGGGCGGCGTGGTTACAGTGGCTGCTGAAAATGGCGGCACGATCCAGGTGGTTTTCATCGGTAACAGCGGCCCCGTCACCAAGACGGTTGCCGCAGATGGAACCGCCAAACCGATCGTGTTGACGGCGGCCGATCTCGTGACACTGGGCAATGGCAATGTGCTCGTCTCGGCGCAGGTGACGGACGCCGCAGGCAATGTCACCACCGCCGATCCACTGACCTTCCTGCTGGATACCGTCGCGCCGACCGCGCCGGTTATCACCCTGCCGTCTTATTTCACGGGCGGTGCTTCGAGCGCCGAGGCGTTGAATGCCGCAGGTGCCGTTACCGTGACGGCCGAGGCCGGTTCGGTGGTCACTGTGACGTTCGCCGGCACACTTGGCCCTGTGGTGCGGACGGTGATCGGCACCGGCTCGGCACAGGCGGTGACGCTCGATGCGTCCCAGCTCACCACGCTGGGCAACGGCACTGTCACCGTCACGGCGACAGCGACCGACGCCGTGGGCAACATCTCGGCGACAAGCGCCAGCAGCACCTTCGTACTCGATACCGTCAATCCGACCGTCGTTCTAAGCACCGGTAGTGGTGCAAACACCAACAGCGCCACGGTGCAGTCCTCGGAACTCGGTACGGTCTATATCGTCAATACGGCGATGATCCCGACGGTGACGAAACTAGAGGACATTACTGGCATCGACGGGAAATATTGGAACTCCGTCAACATAACCACCGCAAACAGTAACACGACCATGCAAATGCTTGGCTTGGCTAGCGGAAGTTATAAGGCCTATTCGGTCGATAATGCCGGGAACATCTCTGCGGTTAGCGCGAATACCTACACGGTGAATGCCGTGGTTGAGGCCGGCGCCGTCTTTCAAGCGTCGAATTCGATAGGTTTTGGCTTCTTCGGTTCGTCGACCAACGAGTTCGTCGGTAACTCAATCGATTACGCCGGCGATGTGAACGGCGATGGCTATGGTGACTTCATCGTGGGCTCTACGGCAACGGGCAACTGGGCCCGTGCCTATGTCGTCTTCGGCGGCCCGACCAATCTGAGTGGCCCGTATAATGTCAGTTCGCTCATAGCCAGCAACAACACGCTGGGCTTCTACATCAGTGCCTCTCAATATGCTGAATATGCAGGCCATTCCGTGTCCAATGCCGGCGACGTCAATGGTGACGGCCTGAACGATCTTCTGGTCGGCGCCTACGGCCGCGACAATACCAATGACCTGGCCGGCGGTGCCTATATCGTTTATGGCAAGACCGGCGGAACCTTCGTCGATCTCGCGCAGCTTCCCGGTGCGGTCGGCGCGACAAAATCGAACGGCTTTGTTCTGATCGGCAGCAACGCGGATGGTCGCGCAGGCTTCTCAGTCTCTGTTGCAGGCGATATTAACGGCGATGGCTACGCCGATTTTGTTGTCGGTGCCTTCGCGCAGGACGGAACGGCGACTGACACGGGGCGAGCTTACGTCGTTTATGGTCGTTCCAATAACAGCACGATCCAGCTTTCAGACCTTAGTGCGGCCAGCAACACTCTGGGGTTCATGATCGAAGGGTCGAGTGGGGGTGACCAGTTGGGATATACGGTCAGCGACGCGGGAGACGTCAATGGCGACGGCCTGAGCGATTTCATCGTTTCATCTTTTACGGCCGATACCCCCGGCAACAATTCCGGCGCGGCCTATGTCGTCTTCGGCCAGACGGGCACCAGCGGCGCGACCCTGAACGTGTCTGCCCTGACGGCTGCCACGAACACTCGAGGCTTCATGATCAGCGGGTCCAGTGCAGGCGATAATTTGGGCTTTTCCATCGCGGGTTCCGGCGACATCAATGGTGACGGCCTGTCCGATCTGGCCTTTGCCGCCGCTTATGCGGATACGTCTGCATCGAATGTAGGCAAGTTCTACGTAGTCTTCGGCAAGTCGGACGGGGCTGGCGTTGGCGCCAGTGCCCTGTCCGTAGCCGGCAACACGCTTGGCTTCGTCATTAATGGGTCCAGCACTGACGATAATGCGACCAGCATCTCGGTGATCGGCGACATGAACGGCGACGGGCTGGCCGATCTGCTGGTCGGCTCAAGCGTTTCCGATTCGAACGGCGGCACAGATGCAGGCAAGGCCTATGTCGTCTTCGGTAAGACGGACAGCAGCGCCGTGGACCTTTCCGCCCTCTCGGTGGCCGGCAATACGCAAGGTTTTGCGATCAATGGCACGGGGCAGGTGAGTGCGTTTTTGGGCAAGTCCGTGTCGGCGGGCGATCTCAATGGCGACGGCTTGGTCGATCTGATGATTGGCGCGAACTATTACGACTACTGGAATACCGAGGGCGGCGGCGTCTTCGTCATCTATGGCTCGACCTCGGGCGTATTTTCCAACGCGGCCAAGGTCAGCCAGATGGGAACCAGCGGAGCCGACACGCTGATCGGCACGTCCGGCAACGACTCGCTTGTGGGTGCCGTAGGCAACGACGTGCTGCGCGGTAACGGCGGCGCGGACGTGCTGTATGGCGGTGCGGGCAATGACCGGATCATCGTCAACGCGGACAATGTCGCCAAGCTGGGGGTCTCGGGCGCGAGCATCCAGGGTGGCCTCGGCACCGATACGCTGGCACTGGACGGAGCGGGCATTACGCTCGATCTCACCACACTGAAGGATGCCTTCGTCAAGGGCATCGAGAAGATCGACCTCACCGGCTCGGGCAACAATACGCTCAAGTTGAACCTGACGGACGTGCTCAACCTGCACGATCCGGAGGAGAGCGCGTTCAACGAGTTCGAGGCGCTCACCGGCAAGGTCGGCAAGCAGCAGATGATGGTCGATGGTAACAGCGGCGATGCCCTTCAGCTCGTCGGTAGCTGGCTCGACAGCGGTGTGGACGTGCAGGACGGCACCCGCAGCTACAGCGTCTACAATTATGCCGGGGCTGCGGTGCAGTTGCTGGTGGACAATCAGGTCACCGTGACGGTGCAGGACAATGCTGCTCCGGCGCCGAGCTTTGCGGACACAAGCGTCAGCGGAAGCGGCACGGACTTGGCCGTCGTCCGCTCGACCGAAGTGGGCACGCTCTATCTGGTAAACACCACGGCCATTCCCACGGTCACCACGCTGGCGGACATCACCGGCAAGGACAGCAAATACTGGAACTCGGTCGCCATCACGGCGGCCGGAACCGACACCAACCTCAGCCTGCTTGGCTTGGCCAGCGGCACGTACAAGGCCTATGCGGTTGACGCTTTGGGCAATCTCTCCTCGCCCAGTGCCAACAGCTTCACCGTGACGCCCGTCATCCAGGCGAGCGCGATCATGCAGGCCAGCAATTCGCTGGGCTATATGATCGCCGGTTCCAGCGGCACCGAGTCCTTCGCGGCATCGGTCAGCGCTGCGGGTGATGTGAACGGAGACGACTATGCTGACTTCGTGGTTTCGGTCGGCGGCGCCAACCAGACCGCCTCGAAATCCTATGTCGTCTTTGGCGGACCCAACAACATCTACGGCAGCGTGATCGACAGCATATACAATGTCGCAACTGGAACGGCGGGCTTCGCCATTCTGGCCTCGTCGGCGAGCGATTATCTTGCCAATGCGGTTAGTGCGGGCGATGTGAACGGCGACGGGCTTGGCGATCTCATCGTCGGTGCCACCGGCGTGGATAATGTGAATACGCTCTCGGGCGCTGCGTACATCGTCTATGGCAAGACTGGGGGCGCAACGGTCGCCGTATCGAGCCTGTCCACGGCCGTGTCCGCGGGCTTCCAGCTGCTGGGTGGAACCTCGAGTGAATATGTCGGCTCATCGGTTTCTGCCGCTGGCGACATCAATGGCGATGGTTATGCCGATCTGTTGGTGGGGGCGCTTGGAACAGGCGCAAGCACGCAGGGACGCGTGTATGTCGTCTATGGCCGGTCCAACAACAGCAGCCTCAGTCTCTCGGCGCTCACGGCTGCGACCAACACGCTCGGTTTCATCATCGATGGCTCAAGCGCCAACGATCAGTTGGGCATGAGGGTGAACGGCCTTGGCGATGTGAACGGGGACGGCTTGGCCGACTTCCTGGTTGGCTCGGCAATCATCGACCCGAATGGTGTGGGTGATGCCGGCGGGGGCTATGTGGTCTTCGGACGGACGGGGACCAGTGGAGCACCGCTTAACCTTACAGCGCTGACCGCAGCGACCAACACGCTCGGTTTCGCGATTAGCGGCTCGAGTTTGGGTGACAATACCGTGCAATGGACTGCTGCCGGCGACATCAATGGCGACGGTCTGTCAGATATTGTGGTCCAGGCGCGCGTGGGGGACACCCCCTCCGCCACCGACGCAGGCAGAACCTACGTGCTGTTCGGCAAGACCAGCGGCGCAGGGGTGAATGTCAGCCAGCTTACGGCCGCCGGGAACACGCTCGGGTTCGTCATCAACGGCTCAAGCGCGTATGATTATCATAACCGGGTGTCGGTGATCGGCGATATGAATGGCGACGGTCTGGCTGACCTCGCAATAGGGTCGTGGCAGGCGGATACCAGCCTCGGGGTTGACGCGGGCAAGGTCTATGTCGTCTTCGGTAAGACCGACAGCAGCCCAGTGGATCTGTCCGCACTAAGCGTTGCCGGAAATACCCAAGGGTTCGTCATCGAGGGCAATCAGGCCGGTACGCTCACCTTCGGCGCGGTGGCCGGCAGCGACCTCAATGGCGACGGCCTGGCTGACCTGATCATCGGCAGCAGCAATGCGGATGTGAATGGCCTGACCGATAACGGTGCTGCCTTCGTCGTCTATGGTTCGACTTCGGGTGTATTCTCGACCAGTAAGGTCAGCCAGATGGGGACCGCCGCGGCCGATACGCTCACCGGCACCACGGGCAACGACTCCCTCATTGGCGGGGCTGGTAACGACATCCTCTACGGTAAGGGCGGCATCGACGTGCTCTATGGCGGCACGGGCAATGACCGGATCGTGCTCGATGCGGACAATGTCGCCAAGCTTGGCCAATCCGGGTCCAGCATTCAGGGCGGGCAGGGCATCGACACGCTGGCGCTGGAAGGGACAGGCATCATCACCCTCAACCTCACCACCCTGAAGGACGGTGTGATCAAGGGCATCGAGAAGATCGATATCACCGGTGCGAGCAACAATACCCTGAAGCTGAACCTGACCGATGTGCTCAACCTGCATGATACGGACGAAAGCGCGTTCAACGCGTTCCAATCCATCACCGGCGCGACTGGGAAACAGCAGTTGATGATCGACGGCGATGCCGGAGACTCGGTGCAACTGGTCGGAGCCGGCCTGTGGGTGGACAGCGGCCAGGACTATACCGACGGCGGTGTCAGCTACAGCTTGTACAACTACAACGGGGCTGCGGTTCAGTTGTTGATCGACAACGCGGTCACCACGACCGTCCTCGCAGCCTGAGGTCGCGGTCCATGTTCCAGGGCCAGCGACCCGATCCGGAGCAGGCGGTCAAGGCCCAGTCGCGCGGCGACTGGGCCACCGCGGCCGGGCTGTACGAACAACTGCTTGCCGAGCAGCCGGACGATCCTGTGCTGCTCGGCAATCACGGCCAGGTGCTGCGCAAGCTTGGCCGGGACGATGAGGCGCTGGTGCAATATGGCCGGGCGATCGAGAGCCCGGAGGCACCGGCGGCCGTGTGGTTCAACTATGGCAATGTGCTCTACGACAAGAGCAAGTGGGAGAAGGCGCAGGCCGCCTTCGAGCAGGCGCTCGCGCTGGAGAAGGAGGATGGCCCGGCCATCGTGCCGGCGACCATTCAGCTGGCCCGCTGCGCCGTGCGGCAGGGCGAATATGAGGAGGCGCGGCGACTGTTCAGCGATGTGCTGCGCCGCGACCCCAACAACTTCACGGCATGGCTGGAGGCGGGCAATGTCTGCCGCCACCATGGCACGCTGGAGGAAGCACTCGACTTCTATCGCCGGGCCGCCGAGGCAGCGCCCTCGCGCTATGGCGCGCATCTGAGCGTCGCCCGTGCGCTCGAACAGGTCGGGCGGGAGGATGAGGCGGTGCTGGCCTGGCTCAAGGCGCTGGATTGCGCGGGGCCGGACGATCATGCCGATATCCACCACCGCATGGGGCTCGGCCGGGCAGAGCGGGGCGAATGGCACCGCGCGGTCGAGGGCTTCCGCCATGCGCTGACCGCCGATCCGGCGTTCCACGCCGCGCGGATCGATCTGGCCGATGCGCTCATGCAGATGGGCGCCACCGAGCAGGCCGAGCCGCTGTTCGCTCAGCTGGAGGCGACGGACCTCGACGAAGACGATGAGATCAGATTTGCCGGCACGCTGATGAAGCACAACCAGTTCGACCGGTGCGATGCGGTGCTCCGCGCGCGGATCGAGAAGGATCCGGACAACTGGCGGGGTCACTTCAATCTGGGCAAGGTGTTCATCGAAGGGATGCGCACCGAGGAGGCCGAGGCCTGTTTCGCCAAGGTGGATGAGCTGGCCGGTGATGACGCGCCTGACCTGCGGGCGATGCGCGGCTCGATTGCCGGCAAGCGCGGCGATGTCGACACCGCGCGCGATATCTATACCGAGCTGGGCGAGGAGGAAGGGCCGGAATCGCCGTTCCGTGGCTCGGCGGCGATGGCGGCGCTCTACAGCGAGACGATGACGGCGGAGGAGACCCGCGACTTCCATCAGGCATTGTTCGCGCCGCTGGCCGAGGGTGCGCGGGTGGCGACCTCGTTTGCCAATGATCGCTCGACCGGGGCCGGCGCTGCCGATGCCGGGAAGCGCAGTCGCCGCCTCCGGGTGGGTTATGTGACGGGCGACATGCATGGCGAGCATCCGGTCAGCCTGTTCATGCGGCCGGTGCTGGCGCGGCATGATCGCGAGGCGTTCGAGATCACCGTCTATTCGCTGAGCCCCCTGACCGACGACATGACCCGCCAGGCGCGCGGCCATGTCGATCGCTGGCGCGATGCCGCGAGCATCAGCAATACGCGCCTCGCGCAGATGATCGAGGACGACGGCATCGACGTGCTGATCGACCTGATCGGCCACACCGGGCGCAATCGGGCGCCGCTGTTCGGCCGCCGGGCGGCACCGGTGCAGGCGATGTTCCTGGGCTATCCCTCGACCACCGGCATTCCGAACATGGACTGGCTGATCAGCGATCCGGTGACTTCGCCCGCCTACCATGCCCATCTCTACACCGAGCGGCTCGAGCATGTGCCGGGCTTTGTGTTCTGCTATGCGCCCGAGCGGGAGTTTCCGTTCCCCGATTATGGCAAGACGCATCTCGAGCGCCGGCTCACCTTCGGGTCGTTCAACAACGTCTCCAAGCTCACCCCCTATACCATCCGCCTCTGGGCCAAGGCGATCGTCGCCACGCCGGGATCGCGGCTGGTGCTCAAGGGGCCGAGCTTCCTGGATTCGGTGGCGGTGAACCGCTTCGGCGATCTGTTCGTGGACGCGGGTGTTGCCGCCGACCGGCTGGAGTTTCGCGGCCCATCGAGCCTCGATGAGATGATGGCCGAATATGCCGACATCGACATCGCGCTCGATTGCTTCCCTTATAATGGCGGCACGACGAGTTGTCAGGCGCTGTGGATGGGCACGCCCGTCATCACGCTGGCGGGCGAGAGCTTCGTGCAGCGCATGGGCGCGGGGCTGATGAGCGCCATCGGCCGGCCCGAATGGGTGGCGCAGGACGAGGATGCGTTCGTGGAGATCGCCGTCCGCCTTGCCTCGGACCGCGCCGCGCTGCTGGAGGAAAAGCGCAGCCTGCGCACGCGCTTCGCCGCATCGCCGGCCGGCGACATCGATCGATACACGCGCGAGCTGGAAGACGCTTATCGCCGTATGTGGACCGACTTCGCGGCCGGGGGGGCATGACCCGCGAAGAGTTGGAAACCGGGGAGACGAATGGAGCGGCCTCGCGCTTCATGCTGGGGGCAGGGTTATGACCATATTCGATAGTGACTTCGAGAGCGTAGGGGCCGCCGTACCGCGATCGGCCGCCGGAATCGCGCTGATGGTGCGGCGGCTGGGGACGATGGAATCGGCCTATGCGCGGCTGATCTGGTCGCGCGCGCTGGCGGAAGCCATCGAGAAGATGGAGCACGCCTCTGCGACCGACCTGATCGACAGCCGGACGGGAGAAGGCGATGCCCGCCGTTCCGCGCGGCAGGGCGACACGCAAATCCTGCGGATGCTGCAGGCGCATATGAATCTGCGCAGCCCCAGCGCTGTGCGCCTGCTCATGTGGCTGATGGCCAATCCGGATGTGTTCCACGCGCCGCATGAACTGCGGGCGAGCCTGGGATTTGCAGAAAGCTCGATCAAGGTGTTCGTGTCCGAGCTGCGCAAGGCGTTTCGCAACAAGAATATGCCGGACCCGATCGTCTCCTTCTATCGGCGCGGCTATTGCGTACCGGCCGATTGTGCGGCGCTGATCAAGGACGTCATCTCCCGCCTTGCCCTTGAGGAGACGAGCCTGGGACGGATCAAGAGTCCGTCCTGAGGGGACATGCATCGCGCGGGGGTGCGACGGGGCGGTTGCCGCACCACCCCAACCCCTCCTCTGAAGAGGAGGGGCTAAGATTGTGGTGTTCAGAAGAAATAATGCTCGGATGCCGCCGGGCTGGCATTGCGCCGGGCTGCTGGCGATCCGGCATTGCGGTGGTTGGAGGATGGGACGCGGCGCGGTGCCAGGTCGCCGGCGCGGATGCGGCTCCAGATTCGCTCGACGATCTCACGCTCCTCGGGGCCGACCGCCACGGCATAGATGCTCGTGGTTTCGATATTGGCGTGGCCGAGCCATGACTGCACGAGATTGAGCGGCGCGCCGGCTCCTAGCGCGGCGACGGCAAAACCATGTCGCAAGCCGCGCGGGCAGGCTTGCGGGCCTTTGATATGCGTCCGGTCCATATGCTCGTGGACGTGGCGCCAGGCGGTGGTGCGGGACCAGCGCCAGAGGGGGGCGGCGCGATCACTGCCGGCAATATCGGTGAGCAGGCGCACCAGCCCCGGTGAGATCGGCACGCGGCGGAAAATGCCTCTCTTCCGTTTCTTGAGGCTTTCGAAGATGACGACACAGGCGGCGGGGTCGATCCGCCCTAAGGTCAGGCAGAGCGCCTCCGAAATGCGGCACCCGGTTTCGGCGAGCAAGCGGCAGAAGGCATGGACGGAAGGCGGGGCAGTCTTTGCACTATCGAGGAAGCAGCTCATTTCGGATTGGTTCAAATATTTTCGGCAGCCATATTCGTCGAATACAGACCAGTTCATCGATTTCGTCCCCCGTTGATGATCATACTAATCTGGAACAGTTCCGTCATGATTTGGAGCATGACGGATGCTGCTCAAATTATCGTTCCGTTAACCATCAAGTAACAAATCTGGACTTGGGCGGAAGGTCCCGCCGATCCGAAATGGATGCAATAACACTTGATCTGCGGACGGGATGCGCGCGGCCGCGTCGCGCGGCCAAAGCCGTGCGGTGAAGCATCCAATATGGCGTAATATCCCAATGGCCTGTCGACCCGGTCCCGCTTGCCATGCGGGCCGGACCAAGCAGCCTGGCCTGTGAGCGTCAGGGGTGGCCTAGAGGCGCGGACCCTGCACGGCGCCGCTGACCTTGGGCTTTTCCGCGCTGTTGAGCAGATCGATCAGGCCGCTCATCGGCGCGCCGGCCTTTGCGTAATCGAGCGCCGACATGCCGGCTAGGCGATCGCGGCGCAGCGGGTCGGCGCCGTTGGTGACGAGCAGCCGCACCATCTCCATATCGCGCATCTGCACCGCGCGGATCAGCGGGGTTTCGCCGCTGCTGTTGGTCTGGTTGGGATCGGCCTTGTGGGCGAGCAGCAGCTGTGCGCCTTCTACGAAGCGGCGTTCCACGGCGAGCATCAGGGGCGTGCGGCCGTTATTGTCGGTCAGGTCTGCGCGCGCGCCCTTGGAGAGCAGATAATTGGTCATCATCACGCTGCGCTGGCCGACCACGATCAGCAATGCGGTCTCGCCGCTGGTGCGATCCTTGGTGTTGATCGGAGTGACGCCAGGAGTTTCGAGCACTTCGGCAATCTTGGGGGTATCGCCTTTGCGCACCGCCTCGAGGAAGCGGTAGCTGTCGGAGAATTGCGCCATGGCGGGCTGTGCCGTCACCGCGCCGATCAGCGGCGCCAGCGCGAGCGCCAGTGGGCTGCCCATGCGGACCAACATTCCCCTGCGCCGTTCGATCTTCACCCTGTGCCCCCTTCGCCTTGCGTTCGTCTCAAGCAGTTGCCTTGGCTCCAATAGCAGGGCATGGCTGGCCCTGTCATGAATAAAGCCTGCAAAAAAATTCTCGCGCTTTCCATCGGCTTGGCGCTGGCCGCCTGCCAGGGCCAGAGCGGCGGCAACCAGGCCGGCGGCAGTGAGTCGCTTCCTGCCGAGGGCAATCTCGTCGGCGCCCGGATCGGCGGCGATTTCACGCTGACCGACCAGAACGGCAAGAGCGTGCGCTGGGCGGATTTCCAGGGTAAATATCGCCTCGTCTATTTCGGCTACACCTTCTGCCCGGATGTGTGTCCGCTCGATCTCAACCGAATCATGCTCGGCTACCGGATGCTGGAGAAGGACCATCCCGAGGTTGCGGCCAAGATCCAGCCGATCTTCATCACCGTCGATCCCGAGCGTGACACCGTCGATGTGGTGAAAGGCTATGTCGCGCATTTCCATCCCCGGCTCATCGGCCTCACGGGCACGCCCGAGCAGATCGAGAAGGTGAAGACGGACTTCGTGGTAGTCGCCAGCAAGGAGGGCGATCAGGCCGCCAAGCAGGATTATCTTGTCAACCACACCCGCACGCCGTTCCTGTTCGGGCCGGATGGCAAGCCCATCGCGCTTGTGCCGGTCGAGGAACTGGCTTCCGCGGATGAGACGGTGGCCAAGGGCGTGCACGATTTCCTCGTCCACTATGTCCGATGAGCTTCTGGGAGCAGCCTCTCGAAACGCTTGACCGCGCGCAGTGGGAGGCGCTGTGCGATGGTTGCGGCAAATGCTGCCTGCACAAGGTGGAGGATGCCGACACCGGGCGCATCTACCCGACCAATGTCGCCTGCCGACTGCTGGATCGGAACACCGCCCAGTGCAGCAATTACCGCCAGCGCCGCGCGTTCGTGCCTGATTGCCTGCGGCTGAGCCGGGCCAATCTGCAGGAGATCGAATGGCTCCCGCAGACCTGCGCCTATCGCCTGCGTGCCCATGACGAGCCCCTGCCGGACTGGCATTATCTGATCTGCGGGGATCGCGAGGCGGTGCATCGTGCCGGCCAGAGCATTCGCGGCTGGACGATCTCCGAGACGATCGCGGGCGATCTGGAAAATCACATTGTCGACCGCGCGCTCTGAGCACAGGCTCACGCTGGCGGACGGGGCGGCGCTGTCTGTCGTCGTGATGCGCCATGGGCGGGCGCGGCGGATGAAGCTGCGGTTCGATGAGTTGGGCGACCGTGCCCTGCTGACCATTCCCCCGCGTGCGTCCCTGCCGCGCGCCTTGGACTGGGTCCGGGCGCAAGGGGCGTGGATCGAGGGGCAGCGGGGCCGCAATGGCGGGCTTGTCACGCTGGCCGATGGCGCGCTCGTGCCCTTTGAAGGCAGGCCGCTGCGCATCGTTGCGACCGGCGCGCGTACCCGGCAGGTGCTGGCCGAGCAGGGCGAGCTACTGGTGGGCGGACCTGCCGATCTGGCCGGCGCACGAGCGCTGCGCTGGCTCAAGGCGCAGGCGCGAACGGCACTGACGACCGAAACGCAGGCACTCGCCACGCGGCACGGCCTGCCGTTGCGGCAGGTGGCGATCGGCGATCCCCGCGCGCGTTGGGGCAGTTGCTCGGTGGACGGCAACATCCGCTACAGCTGGCGGCTGATTCTGGCGCCCGCCCATGTGCGGCTGGCCACCGTGGCGCACGAGGTGGCGCATCTCGAGCATATGCACCACGGCCCCGAATTCCATGCGCTGGTGCGGGCGATTTCGCCGGTCTGTCCGGATGCGGCCCGCGCCTGGCTGCGCGCTGAAGGGCGTAGCCTGCATCGCTATACCGCCTGAGCGACCGCGTTCTTGATCTGTGAAAAACATCGAAGGGCGCGGCTCGCACCGCGCCCTTCCGTCGTTCCGGCTATGCCCGCTCAGAAGCGGCTGCGCACCGTGATGCCATAAGTGCGCGGCTCGGCGAGATAGGCCGAGAAGAGCTGGTTTGACATGGCGCCGAACCGACCCAGTTGGGCGCGCGACTGGTGATTGGGGCTGGAGCTTTGCAGCGGGCTGTTGAAAGCGACCTGGCTATAATCGCTGTCGAACAGGTTCTGCGCCCACAGCTCGATGGCCCAGGCCTGTCCGGGACCGCGCAGGCCGATGCGGGCATTGGTGACGATGTAGCCATCCTGCGCCTTTTCCGGATAGAGGTCCGAGCCGGTGTTATAGTCGCCGGTGATCCGGTTATCGACATAGACGAGGCCGCTGAAGCCGCCGCCCAGCTCCGGTGTCCAGGCAATGCTGCTGGTCGCCACCCAGCGCGGCGCGTTGCTGTTATCCTGCCCTTCGAGCAGGAACAACGCAGGATCGAGCGGCACCGAGCCATCCGCATTGCCGACAAGCTGGTCGGCAAACTTGGCGCGGGTATAGGTCACGCCCGCCGTGGCCCGCAGGGAGCGGACCGGCTGGACATAGGCCTCGATCTCGACGCCCTGGCTGATGAGGCCGGGCTTGGTCTCGGCGCAGGTGCCGTTCGCGGCCTTGGCGCCATCGCAGCCATTGATGTTCTGGACGACGAAGCTGGTGCCGTTGAAGGTGTTGAGCTGGAAGTTGCTGAACGCCTGCCGGAAGGCGGCGAGGTTGAAGCCCCATTCGCGGCGCGCATATTTGAGGCCGATCTCGTAAGCGTCCACCGTCTCCGCGCCGAAGGCGAGGCTCGCCGCATCGGCATTGCTGCGTGGCGAGAAGTAAGTGATCGGCGCGATGCCGGTGCCGACCCCGGTATTGCCCAACTCGAACCGGTCCAGATTGTAGCCGCCCGCCTTATAGCCGCGCGAATAGCCGCCATAGACCATCAGGCCGCCGCCGACCTTGTAGGAGAGAACGGCAGTTCCGGAGAATTTGCCCTCGGTCTGCCGGTCCTGCAGGTCGAGCGTGTTGAGGCCGGTGCTGGCATTGCCCAAGCAGCCGAGCGTCAGGATGCCGCCGGCCAGCTGCGCGGCCGAGCCGAGCGCCGGATTGGTCGCGATGCCCGGCAGGGCGGAGGCCTGTAACGCGGCGCAGGTCGCGTTGTTATTGTTGAGATCGCCCGAGAAGCGCTTGGTCTCGCGCGTGTAGCGCACGCCCAGGGTCAGATCGAGCGCATCGGTCAGGTGGATGATGTTGTGGGTGAACAGCGCCCAGTTCTCGCTGCGCTGATAATAGCGGCTGTCGGTATCGCCAGCGCCGTTGGGGATGGTCGCCAGCGCGGTGAGGCCGGTGCCGAGGCCGCCCGAAATCGCGCCCGCCTGCGCTGTCGCGGTCGCATTGGCCACCGTCGGCGAGGCACCCTGGCTGATCGCCCGGGCGTAGATGGAGGCATAAAGGCCAGCATTCAGACTGGCTTGCGTCGCGCTGATCAGGTTGCCCACGTCCGGCGTGAGCGCGTTGCCGTCAATCGGCGCAGCGCACAGGCTCAGCTGGGCGGGTGAGAGGTTGCTGGCGGCGCCGGTGCCGGCCATCAGGCGGCAGGCAGCGAAGCGGCCATAATCAGCACCGAAGCGGATATTGTCGCGCAGGGTCAGTTTCTCATTGGCGTAATAGCCGCCCACCAGCCAGTCGAGCATGCCGCCCAGCGCCGAGCCCTGCAGGCGCAATTCCTGCGTGAAGGTGCGGAACTGGCGGAAGGTGCCTGGGTCACGATAGAGCAGGTCGGCGGTGGAATAATCATAATCGCCATAGTCGGATGACTTGTAGTCGCGATAGGCAGTGATGCTGGTCAGCTTGGCATTGCCGAAATCATAATTGATCTCGCCCGAGAGACCCCAATCCTCCAGCTTGCTCACATAGTCCCGGCCCGGCGTGATGCTGATGTTCCGCTGATAGGGGTTCTGGGCATAGGGCGTGGGGCCATTGGGGAAGCGCGTGCCGAGCGCGCTCAGGATCGTGACGATGCGGTTGCTGGCGTTCTGCGTATAATTGGTGGGCGAGCTGCCCACTTCCTCGCCGGTATCGATATAGACGGCGCCGCAGCAGCTTTCGTCGCGGTTGGTGTAGTCGCCGATCAGGCGGACGGAGAGCGCATCCGAGGGCTCGAAGAGCAGCTGCCCGCGCAGGAAATAGCGGTTGCGGTCATTGGTGTCGCCGATCTTGGCGCCCGAGGCATCCACGATGTTCAGGAACCCGTCGCGCCGCGAATAGACGCCGTCGATGCTGGCGGCGATGGTCTCACTGAGCGGGCCGGTGATCCGGCCGGCGAGCCGCCAAGCTTCATAATTGCCGAAGCTGGCTTCCGCGCTGCCGCCCCACTGGAATTCCGGCGCCTTGCTGACGATGTTGAGCAGACCGGCCGAGGCATTGCGCCCGAACAGCGTGCCTTGCGGGCCGCGCAGCACTTCCACCCGCTCGATCTCGCCGAGATCGGTCAAGCCCGCGCCCGTGCGGGAGCGATACACGCCGTCGATGAACACCGCGACGGAGCTTTCCAGACCCGGATTGTCGCCCACCGTGCCGACACCACGGATGCGCGCGGCGCCATTGGCTTCCGATCCGGTGGAGGAGACGAGCAGCGAGGGCGCAAGCTGGTTGAGCTGGCGAATGTCGTTCGCGCCGCTGTTCTGCAGCGATTGGGCGGTCACGGCTGAGACGGCGATCGGCACATCCGACAGCGGGCTGGCGCGCCGCGTGGCGGTGACGATGATTTCGCCCATATTCCCTTCATCGCCGCTCTGCGCCGCAGCATCGCTGGCGTCCTGAGCAAAGGCGGGGGTCGCAAGGGCGCATAGCAGTGCGGCAACACTGGCAGACGCAATGAGGGATGGCTTGGGCATCATTCGCTCTCCTGCACGTTTGTCCGGTCCGGCATTTGTGCCGGTTATTCGAGAGCATATGCCAATAGCCATGGGGCGCAACTCCCTCATTTCCGGGATTCATCGGTTTGTTGCATAAGGGTTACAGTCGGCGGAGGCCGCTTATCGCCAAAGAGCGAAACGCAGCAGCCGATCCTCCAGCGCGATAAGCGCTTCGCTGTTCCGGCCGACAAGAGAGGCGATTGCCGGTGACGCTGCGTCAAGGCCGCCGGTGAACGCCCCGAAGGCGGGTACGATAATCTTGCTGCCGCCCTTCACGAAGCAGCGCCGCGAGATATGTCGCCCGCGCAGGCTCATCCGCAACTTGGGATGAAAATGTCCGGAAATTTCCGGTCGCACCTCTCCGGGCATGGCTTCATGGCGCAATATGACGCCATCGACGAGCGCTTCTGCCCGATTTTCACCCCCCAGGGGCGAATCAACGCCCGAGGCGCCGAGGGGATCGTGATTGCCGGTGATCCAGGTCCAGCGATAGGTGGCCGTCAGCTGCGCGATCCGCGCGCGCGTCTCGCCGCTCATCCGCTCGTGCGCGCCGCCATCGTGGAAGCTGTCCCCCAGGCACCAGATCTCCCGCGGCTGGGTGAGGGCGATCACCGCCGTCAGCGCATCCAGCGTGGCGCGGCTGTCATAAGGCGGCAGCATCTGGCCGCGCCGGGCGAAGGCACTGGCCTTCTCGAAATGAAGATCGGCAACGATCAGCGCGGCCCGCTCCTGCCAAAACAGGGCGCCCTGCGGCAAAGCCTGCCAGCTTTGGCCGGCAAAGCTGAAGGACGGGCCACAGCCTGCCGCGCGCGACATGGGATGATCGATGAGCGGGGACGACCTCATGGCTCTGCTATGCCGCCGCCGCGCACAGGGCGCAATCGGGGAGTTGAACAAAAGTGGAACTTTTGCGATGGCCCGCAGGCTCTGGCTCTCCCCGCTCGGCTGGTGTAGGCGCGCGCCCATGTCGCACGAACCCGCATCCCTGCTGACCGTCGCCGCCTTCTACCGCTTCGCGCCCTTGCCCCACCCGGAGGCGCTGGCGACCGACCTGCGCGCACTGGGCGCGACGCTGAGTCTCTCCGGCTCCATCATCCTCGCGCAGGAGGGCATGAACGGCACTATCGCGGGGTCGGCCGATGCGGTGGAGCGCCTGTTCGCGCGCCTGCGCGCCGAGCCGGGCTTCGCGCCGCTGGCGCCGCGCCTGCACAGCACGGAGCGGCATCCGTTCGCGCGCTGGAAAGTGAAGGTGAAGCCCGAGATCGTGACCATGGGCCGGCCCGGTGTCGATGCGGCGCAGGGCGCGGGCACGCATGTGCCGCCGGCGCAGTGGAACGCGCTGATCAGCGATCCGGAGACGATCCTCATCGACACCCGCAATGATTATGAGGTGGCGCTGGGGCGGTTCGCCGGCGCCGTCGATCCCATGACGGCGAGCTTCGGCGACTTCCCGGACTGGTTCGATGCGCAGGCGGCGCAGTGGCGCGCGGAAGGCCGCAAGCCCCGGATCGCCATGTATTGCACCGGCGGCATACGCTGCGAGAAGTCGACGGCTTATGCCCGCGCGCAGGGTTTCGAGGAGGTCTATCACCTCAAGGGCGGCATCCTTGCCTATCTCGCGGAAGTGGAGGAGGCCGCCAGCCTGTGGGACGGCGCCTGCTTCCTGTTCGATGAGCGCGTCGGGATCACCCATGGCGAGCGGGTCGTCCCGGCCGCGCTGTGCCCGGCCTGCGGGCAACCGCTTGTCGGAGGCGCCGATGAGGGCGGCTCAGCGCCCGCTTGCGTCCGCTGCACCGGTATCGGCGAAGTCTAGCCTGCCACGCTGCCGGGCATCGCCGCCGGCGAGGTGGAAATCGACATGCCGCTGGCCGAAATCGATCGCGATCCGGTCGAACAGGCGCAGCATTCCCATGCCGAGCAGCATGGCGGGCCGCTCGCCCAGACCAAGCTCGGTAAAGGGCGCGGCATCCAGGAACAGCATGGGCACATTGTCGAGCGTCGCGTCGCCGATGGTGAGTTGGCGGACGACGGCGAACTGGGCCGGCACATCGACACCGGTGACGCTGGTCAGCACAGTGGGCGTTGGCGGCACCACCAGCCGCTTGGCCTTGAGGCTGCGGAACAGCGCCATATTGCCGACGCTCTGCTCGGCGCCGGTGTCCAGAATCACGTCTACCTTACGACCGTCCACCCGCGAGTTCATCAGGATCAGCTGGCCATAGCGGCTGCGCGCGCGCACCACGATGGCGTCCTTCTCGTCACGCACGGCGGATGAGCGGCGGCTACGGCTGATTTCCATACGGCGCTGGTTGAAGTCGAGGATGAGGCGCTTGTCCGCGAGGCTATCCAGCCCGATGATCCCCAGGCTCCCCATGTCCGCGCGAGCGATGGTGAGCGCGGCGAGCGAACTGACCGCATGATCGCCAAAGCGCAGATCGCTCAATTGAACGGATGAGACCGTGACGCGCCCGGCCATACTGATGATCTCGACCGGCCGGAGCGGCGGCAGCATCAGCCGCGTGGCCAGTTCCGTGGCGATGATGGTGCGCTGGGAGCCGGTGTCGATCATGAACGGATAAGGGCCACGCTCGCCGATCCGCACCGGCATGGTCATGCGCAGTCCCGGATCGCCGCCGATAGGCATGACCGGTTCGTTGAGGTCGAAGGTGCTGGGATCGACCGGTATCTCAGGACCACGCGGCGCGATGACGAAATGGTCGCTCGCGCTCGGGATCTGACTGGCGATGCCGAACGGCCCGGTCAAAGCCGCAGCGGCCGTGATTACAGCCTTTGCCAGGGTCAGCCGAAGCGTCGAGCCGAAAACCATCCCCAAGGTCTCCCAAGACGGGCAGCTTATCACGGTTTTGCGGTCCCGCCAAAAGGATCGGGCGCGGGCGACGCTAGCTGGGCGGCGCGTCGGGCGTCATGGCAATGCGGGCGAGCGATTCGGCCTCCGCGAGCAGGCTGTCGTCGGTCTGGGGGCCGGCCACATGCTCGCGCCCGATCATGATCAGCACCGGCACGGCCAGCGGGCTCACCCGGTCGAGCGGCTTGTGCAGCATGGTGGCGCTGGCCCGGTCGATCAGCTCACCAAGGCGCCCCACGTCAGTCATGCGCGCGCGGGCATCGGCCCAGGCGGCCTTGAGGAGCAGATGCTCCGGCTCATAGCGGCGCAGCACGTCATAGATGAGGTCGGTCGAGAAGCTCACCTGCCGTCCGGTCTTGCGCGCGCCGGGTTGCTGGCGTTCGATGAGGCCGGAGATCACCGCCACGTCGCGAAAGGCGCGCTTGAGCAGGCTGCTTTCCTCGACCCAGGCGATGAACTCGCGGTCGAGAATGTCGGCGGAAAACAGCGGGCGGGGGTCGGTAACGGGCTGCAGGCCATAGACGGCCAGCGCATAATCGTTGGAGACGAAGCCGACGGGCTTGAGGCCACGCTCTTCCATGCGGCGGGTGAGCAGCATGCCCAGTGACTGGTGCGCGTTCCACCCCTCGAAACTGTAGACCACCATGTGGTGCAGCCCCTCATGCGGGAAGGTCTCGACCAGCAACTGCTCGGGCTGCGGCAGGACGGAGCGGACCGCCTGCATCGCCAGCCATTCATGAACATCGGGCGGGAAGCGGTTCCATTGCGTCGGGTCGGCCAGGAAAGCGCGCACGCGGCCGGCCAGATGCGTCGACATCGCCATGCGCGTGCCGCCCCAGCTGGGAATGCGGGCCTGCTGCGATGTCGCCTTGACGAACAACTCGGCCTCGGTCTGGCGGACCAGCTCCAGCGAGAGGCCGGAGAAGAAGAAGCGATCGCCCGGGCTGAGCGTCGCGGCAAAGCTCTCCTCCACCGTGCCGAGCTTGCGGCCGTTGCTGAAGCGCACGTCGAGCGCCGGCTGGTCGACGATGATGCCGGCGTTGAGCCGATGCTGCTGGGCAAGGCGAGGATGGGCAATGCGCCAGAGGCCTTCGGGCGTGCGGACAAGGCGCTGGAACCGGTCATAAGCGCGCAGCGCATAGCCACCGGTGGAGACGAACTGGAGAATGTCCTCAAGCTGGGCCGCGTCCAGCCAATCATAAGGCGTGGCGGTGCGGATTTCGGCCAGTAACGCCGCAGGATCGAGCGGGCCGGCGCAGGCCAGCCCCATGATGTGCTGCGCCAGTACATCGCGCGCGCCGGGGCGGAAATCGTCGGCATCGCGCTCGCCGCTCATCACGGCGTCCCAGGCAGCCTGCGCTTCGAGATATTCGAAGCGGTTGCCGGGGATGACGATCGCCTTGCTCGGCTCATCCATCCGGTGATTGGCGCGGCCGATGCGCTGGAGCAGGCGCGAGCTGCCCTTCGGCGCGCCCATCTGGATCACGCAGTCGATATCGCCCCAATCGATGCCCAGATCGAGGCTAGCGGTGGCGACAAGGCCGCGCAGCTTGCCGGCCGCCATCGCGGCCTCCACCTTGCGGCGCGCCTCGCGGGAGAGGCTGCCATGGTGTATGCCGATGGGCAGCGTATCCTCATTCTCCGCCCACAATTCCTGAAAGATGAGTTCGGCGAGACCGCGCGTGTTGCAGAACACCAGCGTCATGCGGTGCTGGCGGATGATGTCGATCACCTGCCCCGCCGCATATTTGCCGCTGTGGCCGGACCAGGGCACGCGGTCCTGTGGCATGAGAATAGTGAGGTCCGGCGCGGCGCCCGGCTCGCCTTCGACCAGCGCTACTTCTTCCTGCGCGCCGGCCGGCGCCAGCCACCGGCGATAGGCATCGGGGTCGCCCACGGTTGCCGACAGGCCGACGCGGCGAAGTTCGGGGGCGATGCTCTGCAGGCGGGCGAGGGACAGGGCGAGCAGATCGCCGCGCTTGCCGCTCGCGAAGGCATGGATCTCATCGATGATGACGGTTTTAAGGGACGCGAAGATCAGGTCCGCATCGGGGTAGGTCAGCAGCAGGGAGAGCGATTCGGGCGTCGTGAGCAGGATGTGGGGCGGTCTGGCCCGCTGCCGGGCCTTGCGATCGGACGGCGTATCGCCACTGCGCGTCTCGATGCGGATGGGCAGGCCCATCTCACTGACGGGGGTGAGCAAATTACGCTGCACATCCACGGCCAGCGCCTTGAGCGGGGAGATATAGAGGCTGTGCAGGCCTTCTGTCGGCGCCTCCGCGAGGTCGGCCAGCGTGGGCAGGAAGCCGGCGAGCGTTTTGCCGGCTCCTGTGGGCGCGACGAGCAGAGCATGGCGCCCCGCTTGCGCTGCCTCCAGCATCGCCTGCTGATAGCGACGGACGGACCAACCCCGCCGGTCGAACCATTCGGTGATGAGGGGCGGCAGGGATGAGGTCATGTGCGCGCGCGGGGCCATGCCTTCAATGTGGATGCCCCGCCATGTTTACTCAAGCCCGCGTGGAATAGGGCTCCTTACCATCCCGGCGCTTGTCTTCACGGTCGAGACTGTCGCGCAGGTCCTTCGCGGCGCGGTCGCTTCGCGCTTCGTCGCCCAGCTTGGTGTCGCGCTTGTTGCGCCAGATTGCGTAGACCAGCACCGCGGCGAACAGGACTGGCCCGACAACGGTCATGAGGCTCCAGAGACTGCCCATGTTTCTCTCCTATTTTCCAAACCCATTAAACGCATGGGCGCTGCCTGAGTTTCGCGGCTGGCCGCGCAGCCGGTTCGGCGCCTCGCTGCGTGGCGGATGGCGGGCGTTAAGCCGAAAAAAAGGCCGCCCCGAAGGACGGCCTGGAAGTTTTAGGAGAGGATGCCTGAAAGGCAGGAACTGTATGCGTTACATACGAATTTCCTGCAATTGCGAAATGAAGAGTGTTGATTGCACAATTTGCAATCGATCTCTTCAGTCTACGCATCTGGTTGACGTTAATGCCCAGCGGCCGGACCACGCTCCAGGCCAGAAAGTGCAAGCTGTTCATCGACTTGCGCCAGCAGGCGGTCCAGCGCGTCGGCGTCGCGTGCCTCGGCGCGGGCGACCAGAACATCCTGTGTGTTGGATGCACGCAGCAGCCACCAGCCGTCCGGCGTGGTCACCCGGGCGCCGTCCGTTGCATCGATCGTTGCACCGGATTCGGCGAGTCGACGCAGCACTTCCTCGATCACGGCGAATTTGCGGCTCTCGTCGACCTGAAAACGCAGCTCCGGTGTGTTGACCATGGCCGGCATGGCGCCGCGCAGCTGCGTGACACTGCGCCCCAGCGTACCGGCCGCACGAATCAGGCGGACGGCCGCGTACAGGGCGTCGTCGAAGCCATAATATTCGTGCTTAAAGAAGATGTGCCCGCTCATCTCGCCCGCCAGCGGGCTGCCCGTCTCCTTCATCTTGGATTTGACGAGGCTGTGGCCGGTTTTCCACATCAGCGGCTTGCCGCCCAGTTCCGCCACCCGGTCGAACAACGCCTGGCTGGCCTTCACATCGGCGATGATCGTGGCGCCGGGTTCAGCGGCGAGCACCGGCTCGGCGAGAATGGCAAGAAGCTGGTCGCCCCAGATGATGCGCCCTTCGCCATCGATGGCGCCGATCCGGTCGCCGTCGCCGTCGAAGGCGAGGCCGAAATCGAGGCCCTTCTCCGCGACCAGCGCGCGCAGGTCGACGAGGTTCTTCTCCTCGGTGGGGTCGGGGTGGTGATTCGGGAAATTTCCGTCGACATCGGTGAACAGCGTGTGGTGCTCGCCGGGCAGCAGCTTCACCAGCCGGTCGATCACCGGGCCGGCGGCGCCGTTGCCGGCATCCCAGCCGATCTTGTAGGCCTGCCCGTCAAAGCCTTCCATCAGTCGGGCGACATAGCGGTCGAGAATGTCGACCTGCTCGCTGCCGGCGCTGCCCTCGACCCAATCACCGGCCGCTGCCATCGTGCCCAGACTCTGGATGTCCTTGCCGAAGAAGGGGCCTTTCTGGAGCACCATCTTGAAGCCATTGTAATTGGCCGGGTTGTGGCTGCCGGTGATCTGGATGCCACCGTCCACATCCAGCACGGCCTCGGCATAATAAAGCATCGGCGTCGGGCCGAGTCCGATGCGGACCGCGTGAATGCCGCTGTCATTGAGGCCGCGCACCAGCGCTTCTTCTAGCATCGGCGAGGAGAGGCGCCCGTCATAGCCGACCGCGACGGCCCGTCCGCCTAGCCGCGCGACGCGGGTGCCGAAGCCCCGGCCGATGGCATAGGCATCCGCCTCGCCCAGCGTTTCATCGATGATGCCGCGAATGTCATACTCGCGCAGCGTGGTCGGATGGAATTGATGCGTCATAAAAGTCCCGGAGAAGGTCGAAGGAAAGCGAAACGACTAGCTTATGTTTCTTGCGATTTTAGCAACGTATCACGCGCAGCATTGATCCGCGCGGCGAGGCCGGGCGATCCGCCGGCGTCCGGATGATTTCTGGCGATGAGCTTGCGATGCGCGGCGATGATCTCGTCGCGGCTGGCATTGATCGACACGCCAAGCAGGTCGGCCGCTTCCGCCCGGCTGAGATCGCGCGCGCTTAGCGGAGCGGGAGAGGGCGCGCGCCCGCCTGCCAGACTGTCCCCAAAGCGCAGCCACAGGCCGGAGACGGTCGCAACCAGCGCGCCTGTCACCGCCATGCCCTTGGTCATCATGATCGTGCCGATCAGCGTGCCGGCGATGCCCAGCCAGGCCGCCGGCACCTTGCGCCCGCTCTTGCGGAGGCGGTACCAGAACCAGAAGCCCAGCCCGCCCAGTGCGACAGCGAGCAGCATCATGCCTCAGGCGGCGCTCTTTTTCTGGGGAGCCCCGCCGAGCATCGGCAGCGCAAGGCCGGCGATCATCTCGCGCAGTTCCTGCCGGGCCGCCAGATGGCTGACGCCCAGCTCACCGAGATGGCCGCGATCGAGCAAAGTCAGGCCCGAGGGGAAGAGTTCGCGGAAGATCACGCGCTCGGAGAGGCCAGGAATGACGCGGAAGCCCACGCGGCGGGCGAGTTCCGAGAGCGCATCGCCGACGCGCTTCTGGTTGCGGGCTTCCATGTGATGCAGGCGGTTACGCAGCACCACCCAGTCGATCGAGGCGCCGTCGGCCTTCGCGCGGGTCTTGCGGGTCTCCCACATCAGCTCCGAGTAGAAGCTCAGCCGCTTGACCTTAAAATTCTCAGGATCGACCTGCCCGATGAGATCGAAGTCGACGAAGCTGTCGTTCATCGGCGTGACGAGCGTGTTCGCCGCCGCCGCCGCATAACGCGCCATCGGATCATCGCGGCCGGGCGTGTCGATGATGACGACCTGCGCCTGGCTGGCGGCCTTGGCGATCGCCTCGTTGAGGCCCGCCGTGCTGTCGCCATCATAGACGGCGTAGCTGGGGGAGGGCAGGTCCACCTCACGACGGCGCGCGGTCGCCTCGCGATTCTCGAGGTAGCGAGCAGAGGTGCGCTGCCGGTGATCGAGGTCGATCAGGGCCACGGACACGTCCTGCGCAGCCAGCGCGACGGCGGTGTGGACGCAGGTGGTGGACTTGCCTGTGCCACCCTTTTCATTGGCAAAGACGATGAGATGCGGCGCGGCGCTGGACATGGGTTGGATCGAAACTCTTCCTGGGTGGTTACGGCCTCTTGACCGTCCGGTCAGGACAAGCGAAGCCAGCCCCGACCTTCTCCGCCGGCCTTATCGGAGCCTCGTGCCGCGTGCAAATCTTCCGTGACCTTCCCTCGCTCAGAACCGGCCTCGCCTCGTTGCGGGCGGATGCGGGCCGCATTGCCTTCGTCCCCACCATGGGGGCACTGCACGCCGGGCACATGGCGCTGATCGCGGAAGCGCGGCGCCGGGCGAGCCATGTCGTCGCGTCGATCTTCGTCAATCCCACCCAGTTCGGCCCCAATGAAGACCTGTCGGCTTATCCCCGCCGAGAGGAGAGCGATGCCGCGATGCTGGCGCAGGCGGGCGTCGCGGCCCTGTGGCTGCCGGACGTCGCGACCATGTATCCCGCCGGCTTCACCAGCCATGTGAATGTCGATGGCCTCTCCGCCCGGCTGGATGGCGAATGGCGACCCGGCCATTTCGAGGGCGTGGCGACGGTCGTCACCAAGCTCTTCAATCAGGTCCGGCCGGACATCGCCTGTTTTGGCGAGAAGGATTATCAGCAGCTTGCCATCATCCGGCGGATGACGCGCGACCTCGATCTGGGGGTCGAGATCGTCGGCGTCGAGACGCAGCGCGACCATGATGGCCTCGCCCTCTCGTCTCGCAACGCCTATCTCACCGCCGACCAGCGCGCGCGCGCGGCCGCCTTGCCGGAGACGCTGGTGGGGGCCGGGGAAGGCATCAGCGCCGGCGAGGATGTTGCCGCCGTGCAGGCCTGGGCGATCCGCTACCTGCTCGATTCGGGCTTCGATTCGGTCGATTATTTCCTGCTCAGCGATGCTGACACGCTGGAGCCGATGACCCGGCTGGACCGGCCCGCCCGCCTGCTGGTGGCGGCGCGGATCGGCAGCACGCGCCTGATCGACAATATCCCCATCCACCCCTGAAGACATGCCCGAGCAAATCCGGGCGCAAACATCCCTTCTGCTACGTTAACCATTTCGCAAGAGCTGGCGTGCTTGGTTGCGGTATCGCGAACCTGTGTTTGGGGGGAATTCGTGGGTACAAGCATGAACAATGCCAGGGTCCTGATCGAAAGCCGCACGCGCGCCGCGCTCGGCAATGCGCAGGCCTGTTTCGATCTTGGCGTGGCCTATAGTTGCGGCACCGGCGGCCTGGCCGTCGATCTTGTCGAAGCGCATCGCTGGTTCAATCTGGCCGCACAGGCAGGCAGCCGCGAGGCACAGACCTGCCGCGCTGAAATCGCCGAGGAAATGACCGCGCGGGAAATCGCCGAGGCCCAGCGCCTCGCGCGCGCCTGGACGATCGAGACCAGTCAGCGCGTCGCGGCCTGATCGGCTTTAGCCCGCGTCTCCGCCCTTGCGGAACGGCGCGCGTTCATCCAGCCATTCGCGTTCATCCGCGACGGCGGCGGCCTCACGCTCGACGAAGTCCGCCACGGCGCGCCTGAAATCGGGATGCGGGATGTAATGCGCTGAATAGGTCGGCACCGGCCGATAGCCGCGCGAGAGCTTGTGCTCGCCCTGCGCGCCGGCCTCGACCCGGGCCAGGCCCCGCGCGATGGCGGCGTCGATCGCCTGATAATAGCACAGCTCGAAGTGGAGCAACGGCACCTCCTCGTTGCAACCCCAGTAACGCCCGTACAGTGCATCGCCGCCGATGAGGTTGAGCGCCCCGGCAATCGGCCGTCCGTTGCGATAAGCGAAAATCAGCAGAACCCGGTCTGCCATGCGCGCGCCGAGCAGGGAAAAGAAGGCGCGGGTGAGATAGGGGCGGCCCCATTTGCGGCTGCCGGTATCCTGGTAGAATTCCCAGAACGCGTCCCAATGATGTTCCTCAATGGCGTCGCCAGTCAGGTGCCGGATGTCCAGCCCGGCCTGCGCCTTGGCGCGCTCCTTGCGCAGATCCTTGCGGTGGCGGCTGGAGAGACGGGCGAGAAAATCATCGAAGCTGGCATAGCCCTCATTGGCCCAGTGGAACTGGCTGCCCTGGCGGATGAGCCATCCCGCCGCGCGGTACAGCGCGCATTCCTCCGGCGTGATGAAGGTCGCGTGCGCGGAGGACAGCTCATTCTGGTCGACCACCGCCTCGATGCCCGCGATCAGCGAGGGGCCTTTACCGGCGTCGCGCAGCAGCAGGCGCGGGCCCGGCACCGGGGAGAAGGGCGCGGCGATCTGCAGCTTGGGATAATATTGCCCGCCCGCGCGCTCCCAGGCGTCCGCCCAGCCATGGTCGAACACATATTCGCCCTGACTATGGCCCTTGAGATAGGCCGGCGCTGCGGCGATCAGCGTGCCGCTGCCGTCCTGAATGGTGATCGGCGCTGGCGACCATCCCGTGCCCGGGCCGACGCTGCCCGATTCTTCCAGGATGGAGAGGAAGTCGTGGCTGACGAAGGGATTATCCGGGCCGGCGCAAGCGTCCCACTGCGCCTTGTCCAGCGCCGCGACGGATTGGGTGAGGTGGACGGTCAGCGCGTCGCTCATGAGGACGGCGCCTCTCGGTGCGCCAATGACGGCGGAGAGCGAAACGGAGCGACGTCGTGCAGCACGTGCGGAACATGGGGCGTCTGGCGCGAAATTGCCAGTGCCTGCAGGTCCATCGCGCCCAAGGCCGCCAACATGCCGGCTGGGCGCGGTAGCTCAGTCGCGAATCTGCACGATGGCGTCGATTTCCACCGATGCATCGAGCGGCAGCACCGGCACGCTTACGGCGCTGCGGGCGTGGCGGCCGGCATCGCCGAAGATGCGGACCATCATTTCCGAGGCACCATTGGCGACCTTGGGCTGATCGGTGAACTCAGCGGTGCTTGCGACAAAGGCGCCGAGCTTCACAATGCGCTCGACCCGGTCGAGATCGCCCCCCAGCGCCGCTTTCATCTGCGCCACCAGCATCAGGGCGCAGCGTTCTGCAGCCGCGACGCCCCAATCGAGATCGCGCTCGCCGCCGATCTTGCCTTTCATCAGGGCGCCATCGGCCGCGAAGGGCAGCTGGCCACTGATGTGCAGCAGGTTGCCGGTCTGCACCGCAGCCACATAAGCGGCGACGGGGGCGGCTGCTTGCGGAAGGGAGATGTTCTCCGCGGCGAGGTGTTGGTCGATCTTGCTCATGGGCGGAGCCAGAGCATGAGGCCGCAGACGCGTCAAGACCGGCTAGGACAACGCCCCGGTGGCAATCGCGTCATACTCGTCGATGCGGGCCATGATCCATGCCTCGGCACGGTCCCAGTCGTCGATCCGCTCATGCGCCTCGCGCACCGGCTCGACATGGGGGGCGAATTCCGGCTCCCCGACCATGTGCAGCCGCCAGCATTCCGGCACGTCCCGCGCGACGGACACATGATTGGCGCCCAGATCGTCGATGAAGATGCTCAGGCCCGGCTTGCGCTCGTCCAGCAGCTTGCGCACCGCCGGTCCCTTGCCGCCGCGATTGCCGATCACCGGATAGGGGAGGCCGTGCGCATGGATCTGGTCGGCGCGGGCCTGCGCGCGTTCCTCGCCGATGTTGGTGACGATCACGATGTCCGCCCGCTTTGCGATTCGCGCCATCGCCTCCACCGCGCCGCGAATTGGCGTCTGACGATGCATTTCCGTCTCGAAGAAGGCGCCGAGCAGGGTCCAGACCAGTTCGCGCTCGATCAGGTCGCCGCTGGTCTTGTGGCGCAGCGCGCGCTCGAAGCCGCCGGAGAAGCTGAAGTCGATGCCGTGCTGCTCTTCCAGCCAGGACCGGAAGGGGACGACCATGTGCATCAGCACTTCGTCGCAATCGCTGATGATGAGCGGACGGCTCATCGGCCGAGCCGCTCGCGTGCGGCGACGAGATCGGCCGGTGCGACCGCCAGCGCCTCCGCGCAGGCCAGCAGGTCCGGCTCGTGATTGATGACGAAATCCATCAGCGCACCCAGCGTGGCGGGATCGGTCAGGGCCTGCCGCAGCGCATCCGGCTCCAGCCCGGTGAGACTGAGCATCCGTTCGGCACGGACCGAATCAGCCACAATCCATCCCACGAGGCGCAGCGCCATGGTTTCATCATCTTGAGGGATCGGATAGGTCCGCATTGTTCACCTGTATGCCGGGCAGCGGGAGGTTCTCCCCTGCGCGGCTGCAAAAATGGCTTCGTCAATCGGCATAAGGACTGTTCGTGTCAAAACGCATATTGGTTGTCGAGGACAATGAGCTCAACATGAAGCTCTTTTGCGATCTGCTCCGCGCGCATGGCCATGAGACTGAGCCGGTGCGGGACGGACGGGAGGCCTTCGCCCGTGCATCCGCCTTTCAGCCCGATCTCATCATCACGGATATCCAGTTGCCGCATGTGAACGGTCTGGATCTCATCACCTCCTTCCGCGCGGACGCGGCTTTGGCAGAGACGCCGATCATGGCAGTGACGGCCTATGCCGCGCCGGGCGATGAAGCGCGGATTCGGGAGGCAGGCGCGAATGCCTATGTCTCCAAGCCGATCTCGGTGCTCATGTTCATGAACGTCGTCAATGGGCTGATCGCGCCGACTGCGCTGGCCAGCTGAGCCTACCCGGCGCGCTATCGCCCCACTTCATCGTCACGCAGCCGCACGCAAAAAGGCCCGGATCGCGCGATCCGAGCCTGAAGCGTCATGCACAAGCGAGCGGACCGACAGGCCCGCCGTGGCACTTACTTGATCTTGGCTTCCTTGAACTCGACGTGCTTGCGCACGACGGGATCATATTTGCGGAAGGTGAACTTCTCGGTCTGCGTGCGGGGGTTCTTCTTGGTCACGTAGAAGAAGCCCGTGTCAGCGGTGCTGACCAGCTTGATCTTCACTGTGGCGGGCTTCGCCATGGCCAATTCCTCAAATAATTGAGCGACCTCCCTGCGGGCAGGTGCGGTGCGCTGACATACATGCAAAAGACGGGCTCCGCCTCTGGCGAGACCCGTTCGGCGGCGGCCAATGCGGGAAAAGCCGGCCCTTGTCAAGGGAAGGAGTCGCCGCAGTCGCCGCTCTTCGCTGCAAAACCGAAGCTTAACGATGGGCGCTTATGGTGCCGTTGTCACAAGCCTGACTCGCGAGGCTGGCAAGAACCGATTCGCGATGGACAAGGCGGGATGGGAGAATCGGGATGTATCAAGGCTCGGACCGTCTGGTTCGCGATCAGATGCTTGGCCGCATCGAGGCGCTGGAGGGGGCTTGCACGGGCCTGTCCCTCTTCTCCCTGTGCGAGCGGCTGGAAGATTTGCGGCTGTTCGCGCGCCGGCATGACTTTGCCGCGGTGGAAGGACTGGCCAGCCTGCTGGAGTCGGTGGTGGCCTATAACGGCCACCGCCAGGTCGCGCAGACCTATCTCACGCTCATGCGGGACGCTGCCCAGGGTGATTCGGCTGCGCCCCAGACTGCGCGCGTCTACCTTGCCGCGGCCGCCCTGCGGGGGTGTCGCTGATCGCTTCATTGCGCCGGCGCATAAGTGTTGATTGATTTCGTCGATCAATCTGTGCGGGCCTATCTGTTCGTCATTCCGAGTTCCATCTGGCATAAGCGGGGCGTGGGGAACGTTCGACGTTCCGAAATTTACGCCAGACACATCAACCATTGGAGGCCTTTCATGACAGACAAAGCGCTCAAGACGCCCACGGACCTGAAGGGAAATGCCATCAAGGCCGTCGCGGACGCGCTGAACGGCCTGCTGGCGGATAGCTATGCGCTTTACCTCAAGACCAAGAATTTCCACTGGCATGTCTCCGGCCCGCATTTCCGCGATTATCACCTGATGTTCGACGAACAGGCGGCCGAGATTCTTGCGACGACGGATCTGATCGCCGAGCGGATTCGCAAGACCGGCAACACTGCGCTGCGCTCCATTGGCGACATCGCCCGCAAGCAGAGCATTCAGGATAACAATGACGACTTCGTCTCCGCTGCGGACATGCTGGCGGAGCTGCGGGCCGACAATATGGCGCTGGTGGAATCGCTGCGTGCCGCCAAGGAACTGGCCGAGGCCGCCGGCGACAATGCAACCGATGGGCTGATCGACGACTGGACCGATCAGGCCGAGCAGCGGGCGTGGTTCCTGTTCGAAACGAGCCGCAACGGCTGATCCATTTGGACTGAGCCATCGCCGCGCTGCAGTTGTGGCGATGGACACACAAAAAGGGCCGGGATTTTCATCCCGGCCCTTTTTCTTGCGAAGTGAGTCGCCTGTTACTCGGACTTGGGCTCGAGATTCACGGCGGCATATTTGCCACGACGGTCGACTTCCAGTTCGAAGTCCAGACGGTCGCCTTCCTGCAGCGAAACCATGCCGGCACGCTCGACAGCACTGATGTGCACGAACGCATCGGGCTGGCCGTCATCGCGCTGGATGAAGCCGAAGCCCTTCATGGCGTTGAAGAACTTCACCGTGCCGCTGGCCCGCTCACCCGTGAGCTGACGCGACGGTCCGCCACGCTGCTCGGCCGGTGCGCGGTCTGCAGCGCGCTCGGGAACCGGGAGCGGCTCGCCGTCGATCACCAGATCGGTTGCGGAAATCTTGCCGCCACGGTCCACCAGCGTGAACTTGAGCTGCTGCCCTTCGGCGAGGCCGGTCAGGCCAGCCTGCTCGACAGCGCTGATGTGCACGAACACGTCTTCCGCACCATCGTCACGGACGATGAAGCCGAAGCCCTTCTGGGCATTGAAGAACTTGACCGTGCCGGAGCCTTCGCCAACGACCTGCGCGGGCATGCCGCCACGACCGCCGCCGCCGCCACCACCGCCACGGAAGCCGCCGCCACCGCCGCCGCCGCTGCGGAAACCGCCGCCGCCGCCACCGCCGCGGTCACCGAAGCCGCCGCCACCGCCGCCGCCGAAGCCGCCGCGATCGCCAAAACCGCCGCCGCCGCCGAAGCCGCCGCGATCACCGCCGCCGCGAGGTCCACCGTAACTGCTGCCACCATATTCCGGAAAGGCGTCGAACTGGGGTTCTCCGAAGCTGTCCCGCTTGTCCCTGCCGCGACCGCGGCGCCCTCTATCAAAACTCATGCCCTGTTAATCACTTTCGCTCGTCCACTCTCGATCCGCACCCATGCCGGACGACATGCACAGGGACTCGACCAAGGCCACACTCGGCCAAGCATCGCTATAGCGGCCTTTTTCGCAAAGCGCGAATGATTTTGGCGCAATTGCCGCGCTGAACGTCGATCCCGCTCGCGGGCGACATCGGCCCGATCCGCAGCGTTGGGGAGGCGCTCTGCCGTCTTGCCTTTTTCGGAGGTTTCCCTGGCCCGGTCATGCAGCTAAGAGGAGCGGCATGACCGTTTATTTTCATGAAGAAGACCTGCCTGCCGATGTGCTCGCGCCGGGCGCCGTTGCCATCGATACCGAGACGATGGGCCTGATCACCCCGCGCGACCGCCTGTGCGTCGTGCAGATCAGCGATGGGCAGGGCGATGAGCATCTCGTCCGCTTCTCGCCGGGGAGCAGCTATGCCGCGCCGAATCTGCGGGCGGTGATCGCCGATCCCACGCGACTCAAGCTCTTCCACTTCGGCCGCTTCGATATCGCGGCGCTTCAGCATTATCTGGGCGTGCTGGCGGCACCGGTCTACTGCACCAAGATCGCCTCGCGCATGGTGCGTACCTATACCGATCGCCACGGCCTCAAGGAGCTGGTCCGCGAGCTTCTGGGCATGGACATCAGCAAGCAGCAGCAGAGTTCCGACTGGGGCGGCCCGGTGCTGAGCGAGGCGCAGCGTGACTATGCCGCGTCTGACGTGCGCTTTCTCCACCAGTTGAAGGCGGAACTGGACATAAGGCTGGAGCGGGAAGGCCGCACGGCGCTCGCCCAGGCCTGTTTCGACTTCCTGCCGCACCGGGCGCTGCTGGATCTCGCCGGCTGGCCGGAGACAGATATTTTCGCCCATGCGTAAAGGGCGCGCCCTGCGCGGGACGTCCGGGTCCGAGGACGAGCTGGCGCCATCGGCGCTGGCGCGGGCCGAGCACAGCCGGCTGCAGCGCTGGGCCGCGCCGGGTGGGAGCCATGATCGGCTGGTGACCTTCCTCAAGCGGGTGCTGCCGCTCTCGGCCGGCGTGCTCGGTGCCTTCCTGCTGGCAGCGCCATTCACCCACCAGACCGAAGTCAGCTTCGTGCTCGACAAGAACAAGGTGGACGTGGCGAGCGAGCGAATGAAGGTGACCGAGGCGCTGTATCGCGGCGAAGATGGCGAGGGCCGGCCCTTCTCGCTGCGTGCCGGCTCTGCGTTGCAGAAGACCTCGCGCGATCCGATCGTGCAGCTCAACGAGCTTGAGGCGCGCCTGCAGATGGAAGGCGGCGGGGCCGTGGTCACCGCGCGGCAAGGCAATTACAACATCGAGAACGAGACGGTCGCGGTCAACGGGCCGATCCAGTTCCAGAGCGCCAATGGCTATCGGCTGACCACGCGCGATGTGGACATTCGCCTGCAGGAGCGGGACTTGCGCAGCCGGGGCGATGTCGAGGGGCGGATGCCGACCGGCACGTTCCGCGCCGATCATCTCAAGGCCGATCTGGAGGGGCGCACCGTCACGCTGGAGGGCAACGCCCGCTTGCGCATGGAGCAGGTCGGGCGCTAAGGGCAATGTCGATGCGCAGACCCTTCCTTCTTGTCGCTGCCGGCGCCCTGGCCGGGTCCACTCTGGTCGCGATTGCCGGCGTTGCCGATGCGCAGGTTCTGCGGGGGCACAACACGCGCGCGCCGGTGGATTTCTCGGCGGACCGTATCGAGGTGCAGGATCGCGCCGATCGCGTCGTCGTCTCCGGCAATGTGCAGGTGACGCAGGCCGGCATGACCATGACGGCGCAGCGCCTCACCGTGGCCTATCACAACACCGGCGGCATCGAGATCGATCGACTCGACGCCTCGGGCGGTGTCGTGGTGACGCGCGGCAATGAGCGGGCCAGCGGCTCGGTCGCCATTTACGATCTCAATCGCCGGCTGATCACCATGATCGGCAATGTGCAGCTCAATCAGGGCGGCAACCGCCTCACCGGCTCGCGCCTCGTCATCGATCTGGCCAGTGGCCGCTCGACGGTGGATGGCTCTGCCGCTGGCGGCGCGCCGGGCACCACCCAGTCGGGTGGTCGCGTCTCCGGCACGTTCCAGGTTCGCCAGAGCGGCGATCAGTAGGAAAAGGCCGGACGCGGCGCCAAAAAGCTTGCCTTTTTCGCTGCCTTGAACGATTCGGTCTCCATGCAATTTTCCTGCCAGATCGTGGAAGCTGCGGAGGAACGTCGGTTCGACAGGGCCGGCGATCAGGATGATCTGGAAATGAGGACAAGGCGATGAGTGAGGCAGACACGATGCGCGATCCCGCAGTCGCGGACGACACCGCCGGCGCGGCAGAGGATCATCGCCTGCAGGTCATTTCCATCGCCAAGAGCTACGACAAGCGCACCGTCCTCGCCGACGTCAGCCTGGAGGTCGGCCATGGCGAAGTCGTCGGGCTGCTCGGGCCGAACGGCGCCGGCAAGACGACCTGCTTCTATTCCATCATGGGGCTGGTGAAGCCCGATTCGGGCCGCATCCTGCTGGAAGGCACCGATATCACCGGCCTGCCCATGTATCGCCGCGCGATCCTGGGTCTGGGCTACCTCCCGCAGGAAACCTCCATCTTCCGCGGCATGACCGTGGAGCAGAACATTCTCTCGGTGCTGGAACTGGCCGAGCCGGACAAGACGGCGCGGGCACAGAAGCTGGAGACGCTGCTGGAGGAATTTGGCCTCGCCCGCCTGCGCGCCAGCTCTGCCATGGCACTCTCCGGCGGTGAGCGGCGGCGCTGCGAAATCGCGCGCGCGCTGGCGGCCAATCCGTCCATCGTGCTGCTCGATGAGCCCTTCGCCGGCATCGACCCGCTCTCGATCGCGGACATTCGCGATCTGGTGAAGGATCTCAAGACGCGCGGCATCGGCGTGCTCATCACCGATCACAATGTGCGTGAGACGCTGGAGATCGTCGATCGCGCCTGCATCATTTACGATGGCAAGGTGCTGTTTGCCGGCAGCCCCGCGGAACTGGTCGCCAATGCCGATGTCCGCCGCCTCTATCTGGGCGAGAGTTTCTCGCTGTGATGGCGGGCCGGTCGCGGACAGGCTGAGGGGCAGCACCACCCATGGCGATGGCGCCTCGCCTCGATCTTCGGCAAAGCCAGTCGCTGGTGATGACGCCGCAGCTCCAGCAGGCGATCAAGCTGCTGGCGCTGTCCAATCTGGAGCTTGAGGCATTCATCGGCGGCGAGCTGGAGCGCAATCCGCTGCTGGAAGCCGGCACGGACATCGCGCTGCCCGCGCGGGAGCAGGCCGAGCTTCCGGACGGCGTCGAGCCGCAATCGGGGCCCGACGCTCCGGCCGACGTGCTGATCGGCAAGGGCAGCGGCGAGGCGGACGGGCCGCTGGATGTCGATCACGGCGCCGAGACCTTCATCGATGATGGCCCAAGCGACCGCGCGCTGCCGGGCGGCGCGGACACTGGCCGGACATCCGGCGACTTCGGTAGTGAAGGCCCGGACTTCGACAGTTTCGCCGCGCCCGAGCAAGGGCTTTACGAGCATCTGATGCATCAGGCCGGCGCAGCGCTCTCCGGCCGGGCACTGATGATCGCCGAGCAGCTGATCGGCCAGATCGACGATGCCGGCTATCTGGAAGCGGACCTGCTGGAGACCGCCTACCGGCTGGGCGTTCCGCTGGCAGAAGTGGAGGTGGTGCTGGCCGTCATCCAGGGGTTCGATCCCGCCGGCATCGCGGCGCGGAGCCTCAGCGAATGCATCGCGCTGCAAGCCAAAGAGGCGGATCGCTACGACCCCGCCATGGCGACGCTGATCGCCAATCTCGATATTCTCGCCAAGGGCCAGATCGCGCATCTGCGCCGGATTTGCGGGGTGGACGAGGAGGATATGGCGGACATGATCCGCGAGCTGCGCGGCTATGATCCCAAGCCCGGCCTGCGCTACGCCAATGATCGGCCTGCCGCCGTGGTGCCGGATGTGCTCATCGCGCCTGCGGGTAATGGCTGGTCCGTGGAGATCAACGGTGCGACGCTGCCGCGCATCCTCGTCAATCGCCGCTATCATCACCAATTGGCGAGCGGCGCGCGGGACAAGACGTCCAAGGCTTGGGTGTCGGATTGCCTTGCCAGTGCCAACTGGCTCATCAAGGCGCTCGATCAGCGCCAGCGCACTATCCTACGGGTGACCGAGGAAATCCTGCGGCGGCAGGAGGGCTTCTTCCGCCACGGCGTTGCCCATCTGCGGCCGCTCACCCTGCGTGTGGTGGCCGAAGCGGTGGGGCTGCACGAGTCCACGATCAGCCGGGTGACGAGCAACAAATATCTGTCCTGCCCGCGCGGGACCTATGAACTCAAATTCTTCTTCACCAGCGCGATCGCCGCAGCAGATGGCGGCGAGGCCGCGTCTGCCGAGGCGGTGAAGAGCCACATTAAGCAGTTGATCGCCGACGAGCCGCCAAATGCGATCCTCTCCGATGACTCCTTGGTCGATTTGCTGCGTGAGCGCGGGTTCGACATCGCCCGACGCACGGTCGCGAAATATCGCGAGGCCATCGGGCTGGGATCGTCCGTGCAGCGGCGCCGCCAGAAAGCCCTGGGCGGGCGATAACAGCGCCGTTTAGTCGAGCACGCGGGACATGCGGCGCCCGGCAAGGATGCCGAGCACCAGGAAGATCCCGAACAGCGCAAGGGCGATGAAGAACAGCACCTTCGCAATCCCGACAAACGCCCCCGCCACGCCGCCAAAGCCCATCAGGGCGGCCGCACCGGCAATGAGCAGGCTGAGGATGGCAAGACGGATCATGACGGGCTCCTGTTGCTGACAGGGTTTTAACGTCTCGCGCCGGGCGGCGGTTCCCGGCTGGGCGGGGGAGGATGGGGCGCGCGCGCTCTCCAGGCGCAAATCGGCCGAACCCGCCCAGCCGGCGTGCCTGCGCACGAGTGGCGCGGCGTCGTCAATGTTGATGCGCAAAGGCACCTTGCGAAAGCCGCGCGACCCGGCTAGGGCGCACGGCTCCAGTGCATGCGGAGCGGTGGCCGAGTGGTCGAAGGCGCTCGCCTGGAAAGTGAGTATACGTCAAAAGCGTATCGAGGGTTCGAATCCCTCCCGCTCCGCCATTCATCGTTGAGGCTTTCATCACCCAGATCAATGCGCGGCCAGCGCACACAATTCCGGCACGCTGCTGATCCCCAGTCGCTGATAGGCGCGCTTTCGATAGGTCATGACGCTCGTTTTCGCGATACCCAGATCCAGCGCTGTTGCCTCGACCGACATGCCGGCGGTTGCGCGGGCGCAGACTTGCCGCTCGCGCCGTGTCAGATTTGGGAAGAGGTGCCGCAGTCGGCTTTCGATGTGCTGGGCGGAGGAGAAGCAGGAAAGGGCGCGCCTGCGGTTGAGGGGCAGCATCGGCAGCGCCAGGCGGGCCAGACCCACCAATGCGTCCAGCTCGCTATCCGTAAACAGGCCGGTGGAGCGATGGCGCGCGACATTGATGACGCGCCAAGCCTGTGGTCCGCGCTGGATGATCGAGACGCGCTCAACGATACCGGCCTGATCGAAGAAGCGCCTGCGGAACTCATCGGAGCTGATGTCCGGCGGCCGGATGCGCTGGATGGCAAGGTCGCTCACGCATGGCGCTGCGCTATAGGCGTCGCACACCGGGTCGATATTGTGATAATGCTGGCTGTAGGCTGGCAGCATCGCTTCCACGCGTGGCTCGCCGAAGAAATATTGCAGTTCGCTGGTTTCTCTGCCCGTCGCCTCGAACAAGTAAATTCTGCGCGCCCCACCGGTGACCGTCATCACCGAATCATGGACGGCGGTGCCGAACTGGTCGGTCCCGGCGGTTTCCAGCAAGCGTTCATAGATGGCACCCATGGAGACGGGGGCGCGCCATTCCTCGATCTTGCGGATGTAGGACATTCAGCTCTCCTGCCGCCTCTGGGATTATACCCCCTCAGTCGCGACTCCACGCCTCTTGAACACCTTCATGGCGGTCAACGCAATCGCTGCCGCGATGGCCGGCACGGCGAAGGAGGCCAGAATTGTGCTCTCCGCAATGCCCGCCTCGAGCTGCGCGCCAATCAGGACCGGCGCCGCGACCGTCCCGATGCGGCCGACACTCTTGGCCCATCCGATGCCGGTTGATCGCAAGCGGGGTGGGTAGAAGCTGGCGAGGATGACATTCACGCCGCCATAAGCGCCCAAAGCGAAGAAGCCGCAGGCTGCCAGAACGAGTTGAAGGACCAAGGCCGAGGACGCGCCCACAATCTGGCCGGCCACGAAGAAGAGCGCTGCTGCGATGAGCAAGGACGAGACGAGAACGCGAAACGCGCCGTAGCGGTCGATTAAAAGGCCCATACACAGTGCTGCAGCAATGCCTCCAAAGGAAAAGATGGACAGCGCCAAGGCTGCGAAGGCCGGCGCATAGCCGAGGCGGACGAGCAGAACCGGCAGCCAGGAGCTGAGGCAGTAGCTGACGGTCAGCATGGCAATGAAGACGAGCCACAGCATCAGTGTGCCCAGCCGATAGTCGGGCGCCAGAAGGTTCAAGGGGTTGGCCCTGGGTTGGGGCGCGTGGCTTTGCGGTGCCACATCCTCGGCGTCCCGCAGAACCAGGATGGTGATGACGGATGTCGCGAGGCAGAGCAGTCCCACCGCGCCCATCGCCACGCGCCAGCCGCCTAGTCCGGTAAAGGCGATGGCGACAATGCCCGCGATGGTGGCGCCGAGGCCGTAGCCGGTGAACAGGGAGGTAATCGCCAAGCCGCGGCGTTGAACGGGGGCGGCTGCGGTGACGATCGCCAGGCAACTCGGCAGACAGCCACCCAACAGGACGCCGGTTATCAGCCGCATCCAGAACAATTGTTCGGCGCTGTTCGCGAGGCCCGTCAAGGCTTGAGCGGCGCCAAAGCCGGCGAGGGTGAGCCCCACCGTCCACCGATCGCCGAACTTCGTGGCCAGCGGAGGAAACGCAATCAGGCCGATGCACTGGCCGATCAGGTTGGCCGAGAAGATCGGACCGAGATCGGCATCACCAAGGCCAAGCATGGGCGCGAATTCGGGAGCGAGCGGGCCCATGATCGTGTGGACCAGCCCGTCCAGAAAATAGACCATCGCGCAGATCGACACGATCAGAAGCGTCGAGGCTTTTGCGCCGGGCTGTTGGAGCGATGCGGGTGAAATCAGAAGGTTCCCGACAGTCGCACGCCATAGGTCCGTGGCGGGCGCAGCGACGTCGCGACCACACCAATGGTCGAATAGGCCGGGTTTGGCGCCACATTGTTGACGACGACGTCATCCTCGATGTTGTTGACGAATGCGCTGATGCTCAGGCCCTTGCCCTCGAACGCATAGGTCAGAACTGCATCCGTCCGGGTCGATCCGCCAACGCGCGTTTCCGGCGTGTAGGCCAGATCCAGCTCGCGCGGCCCTTCATAGCGGCTGAAGATGTTCGCGATGATGCGGTCGCCCGATCCGAGCGTGAAGCTTTGTTCCAGCGAGGCAGCGACCACCCACTCCGGCGACTTGAGCGCGCGAAGCCCGCTGCAATCGACCGTGGTGCCGGCGGTGCGGCATTGTGAGGTCGGGCCGGGGGTCGAAACCGAGTTGTAGACGAGCTTTTTCACCCGGGCATCCAGCCATTGGGCCTGCAGCCCAATCCGGGTGGTCGGGGAGACCAGCAGTTCTGCTTCGGCCTCCACGCCCTTGGTGCGAACCTGGCCGATATTCTCCGTCACCAGAACTACGGCCGGGGGAATGAGCTTCACATAGCCGAGCTGCTGATCCTTATAATCCAGCAGGAATGCCTCCACATTGAATTGCAGGCGGTTGTCGAGGAAGCGGTTCTTCGTGCCGATGGTATAGGCGGTAACCTTTTCCGGCTCGAAGCTGTTGGCGCCCGGTGGGCCGAGGAAGAAGCCGCCCGCTTTGAAACCGGTGCCGACATTGGCGTAGACCAGCGAGCGCGGTCCCGCGTCAAACTCGAGGCCGGCGCGCCAGGTGACGGCTTCGAACGTCAGCGATCGGTCGACGACAAATGCCGGCGCGCCGACCGGAACGAGCGGGATGACGGGGTCCGGCCCGGGGGCATTGCGGATGGTGTACCGCTCGCTGTCGCTGGTCTTGCGTTCCCAGGTGTAGCGCAGGCCCCCGGTCACGCGGAATGCGGGCACGATCGCAAAGGTCAATTGGCCGAAGCCGGCGGCGGTCTTGCCCGATGTGTCGATGATCTGATCGCTGTAGGTGAGGGCGGCCGCGCTTTCCGTGTTCGAGCGGGCGGTGACATGCGTGTCGAGATAGTAGGCCCCGATCAGCCAGCCAAAGCGATTGCCCGATGGCGAGGCGAACCGCGCTTCCATCGAAATCTGCTCGGGCTGCTGCTGCTCGATGATCTGGAAGCCGGTCTGGGCGCTGTTGTAGCTCAGCCTGGATGTCCGATAAGCGGGGATCAGCGTCAGCGTGCCGGCATCGGTCTCGACATTCACATTGGCGAGCAGCCCATAATAGTCGCTGTCGATGAACGAATTGTCGGTCTGCCGCGCGAGGGGGGCAAATGCCGCATCCTGCTGGGAAAGGCTGGTGCGTGGGTCGCCGAAGTAGCAGATGTCGGGCCCGCAGCGCTTGCGCACGGTCGAGCCGCCGCCGCGGCCGCCCTGATGGGTATAATCCCCGACGATGTCGATGGTGACGGCGCTGCTCGGTTGGAGGCGGTAGGAGAGCCGGACGGCCTGACCGCGCTCATCGTCGAGCCCGTCCGAGAAGAAGCCATCGCGTTGCAGGATCTGGAATGCGGCGCGGAAGGCGCTGTTCTCGCCGACCGGGAGGTTGACAGCGCCGGACGCGGCAACCCGCGCATAATTGCCGACTTCAAAATTGAGTTGCGCGCCACGCTCACCGATGCGGGCGTGCTGCGGCAGGATGTTGATGGCGCCGCCCGTCGCGTTGCGGCCATATAATGTGCCCTGCGGGCCTTTCAGCACCTCGACGCGCTCAAGATCATAGAACAGGCCCTGCACCGCCGTGGGACTGGCAAGATACACGCCTGAGAAATTGACGGCGATGGCCGGGTCGGAGAAGGCATTGCCCCCAAAGTTGCTGACGCCCCGGACCGTCAGGACGGTATAGGGTCCGGTTCCTGCCGTGACCTGCAGCGCAGGAGCCACCTGGGTCAGCGCCGCTGCCGTGGTTACGCCTCGCGTCGTCAGATTATCGCCGGAAAGGACGGTGACCGAGACGGCGGCGCGCTGCAAATTCTCTTCCCGCCGCTGCGCCGTGACGACGATATCCTCAAGCCCTGCCGCAGCGTCCTGCCGCGCGGACGACGCAACCACCCGATCGGCAGTGACGGTTTGCGCGTGCGCGAGTGCGGGCATGATGCTCAGGGCTGTGCCCGATAACAGCGCGATTAGCCGGCTCGACATACAATCTCCCTTTGTTTCTGTTTATTCTTGTGACGTAGCGGCTCTGCGGGCCGAAATATGTCCTTCATCTCGGGGACAGGCATCTCAGGGACAGGCCGCCTCAGGTTTTGAGGCCGAACCTTGCCCGGGCTTCCTCAACCGTCGCGGGCTTAGCGCCATAGAGCGCCGCGATCTGCGTCGCGGCGCGCACCATGTCGGTATTGTCCCGCGCGATCGAGCCGTCCGGCATGTACAGGCTGTCTTCCAGGCCGACGCGCACGAGATCGCACCCCATGGCGATGCCCAGGGTGACGAAGCGGAACATGTCCTGCCCGGTGGCGGTGACGCCGACGATGGCCTTGGGGAAAAGCCGCAGGCCCTCATCGATCGAGAAGATCACATTGCGGGCGATGGCCGGCGTTGCCCCGAAGCCACCGCCATGGAGCAGCCACATATTGTCCCGATCACGATCGAAAATGCCCTCATTGGCATAGCGCAGCAGGCGATGGAGGGCGCTGGCTTCCACCACTTCATATTCAAGTGCCGAGCCGCGTTCATAGACCGCCTTGATCGTGCTCTTGAGCAGTTCGGGCGAATTCACATAGGGCGTTTCGCCCGGATAATTGCCGCCCGGATTGTAGAAATCCGCCGAGCCCGCGGCGATGCCGAACAAGTCCTGCGACGGCTCAATGGCGAGGATGCCGAGCCGCTCCTTGTCCGATGGCCAGTGCAACTGCCCGGTTAGCTTGTCTCGGCGAACGCCAATGCCGTTAGTGGTCTGCACAAGGATCGGCGAGCGGGCGCGAATTTCGCGGATTGCCTCGGCATAGATCGCGGGATCACCGCTGTTCATGCCATCGGGGCCGCGTGCGTGGAAATGGACCATCGCCGCGCCCGCCTCATAGCAACGCGCGGCCGCTTCGCCGATCTCGACCGGCTGCTTGGGCACCACCGCTCCATCGCGGTCCTGCTGCATTCCGCCGTTGATCGCGACTGTAATTATGACCTTGTTGTCAGCCAGCATTCCGCTCTTCTCCAGATGATGTCTGGAGCAATATGGAAGCGCCGCCGCGCCGTCTGTCCTTCGGATGAAGGACAGGATCGGGGCAATGAGCCAGGTCCAAGCAGCACGTTTCGCAGCAAGCTGGTGACCAGTTCGCTACCGCAGTGTCCCGCCCTGATCTCCCCGCGCTCGCGATTTCCGGTTGGCTTTGGCGCGTTTCATTGCATAACGCGCATCATGTCGCGAGAACCGGAATTATCCGCTGGCAAGGCGCCCGAGCGCACGCCTTTTGGCAGGCTGATCAACAGTCTTCTGGCGACCGCGCAGATGTCCAGCGCGCGGCAGATCGATGCCGAGCTGGATCTGGCCAATCTCGATCGGCGGCTGCTGTCGTTGATCGGCCGGCGGGGCAAGGTGACCTTCACGCAGATCGCGCGGCTCTCGGGCATTCAGCGTGCGCAGATCAGTCGGTCGCTGGCGCACCTGACCGCCAAGGGCCTCGTGCACCGTCCCGACGTGCGCTCCAAGGCTGAGTTCACCGAAAAGGGCCGGGCGGTCTACGAGGAGATCCTCGCGGTCGCCATTGCTCGCAATGTGGAGGTCTGCGGCGGGCTCGACGCGCCGACCCGGGACTTTTTCATCCGTGCGACCCGCTTCATGATCGACGAGGCGGCGGCGATGCTCGACGCTGAGATCCAGCTGTCTGGCGGGACGCAGGAGCCGGGGGCCGAGCGCAAGGCGGAGCGGCGCCCCAATGAGCGGAACGAGCCGGGGATTGCCGATGCGCGCGTCCATGTGATGGTTCTGCCGCCGTTGACGACGCTGGCCTCCTATCTCAACCGCACCGCCACCCTGCTGGCCAAGCGGGTCGGGGCGATTTCGTCTTTCGAGGCGGATATGCTGGTGCTGATCGGCAAAAACGAGCCGATGACCCAGCTCAGCCTGACGCGCACGACCGGCGCCAGCAAGAGCCAGATCGTGCGCGCGTTGACGCGCATCGAAAGCATTGGGCTGGTCAACCGCACGAAAGTGTCGGGCCGCCGCGATATCCTGCTCGATCTTTCGGCAGAGGGGCGCGGCTTGTGGCGCCTGCTGACCACTGCGGAGGCCGATCGCGATGCGCGGTTGCTGGGGGTTCTGGAGCCGGGAGAAGAGGCCCGTTATCGCGCCGTTCTCACCTTGCTGATGGAAAATGCCCGCGCGATGGCGCGCGGCTGATCGATCGATCAACCGGTCCCCGGCGATCGTTCGGCGGTATTCAAATCAACAACAGCATTTAGGCAGAAACGCGTCGCGCAGATGTGCGCGACGTGCTGATTCTCGCTGGAATGCCGCTGATTTCCGGGGAACTGTTCTGGCTGTTCGGGACCTCGTCAAGCTATCTGCCTGAACGGATGATCCATTTCGTTATCAAAATCAACAAAACTCTTGTGCATCGATAATTGGCCTGCAATACCCCTCCCTGCTTCGGTCACCGGCAAGGTGCGGGGCCGGAAGCCAGAGGTTTCCATCTAGGGGAGGTTACATGCAGATCGTTCGACGGGCGCCCTTGCGGCGCAATGGATTGCTATTGGCTGGCGCCGCGTTGATGGGGGCGGGCGGCGTCTCTCCGGTTTCCGCGCAAGACGTTGATAATGACGATGAGGACAAGACCTCCGTCATCCATGACATCGTTGTCACGGCCGAGCGGCGCGCGATGAACCTGCAGGATACCCCGCTCTCGATCGTCGCCGTAAACGAAGAAATGGTGGAAGCCCGCGGCATTGAGGATCTGGAGGATCTGGCCAACCAGACACCCAATCTCAGCATCGCGCCGCAGCGCGGCGGCAGCACATCCACCCCCTCCTTCACGATCCGCGGCATCGGCGGCGGCGGTGGCGCACTCGGCGAGCGCGGTGTGGGCCTGTATATCGACGGTATCTACATGCCGCGCACCGCCGGCTCGGTTCTCAAAGTGATCGATATCGACCGGATCGAGGTGCTGCGCGGCCCGCAGGGCACGCTGTTCGGCCGCAACTCCACGGGCGGTGCGGTGCGCTACTTCACCAAGCAGCCGCGCCTCGGCGAGACGGAAGGCTATGCGCAGGTGACGGCCGGCAACTATGACCGGGCGGATATCGTCGGCGCGATCAATATCCCCATCGGCGATACGCTGGCAGTGCGCGCGCAGGGCGCCTATCTGCATCAGGGCGGATGGGTGCAGCGCGGTACCGAGAAGAACGGCGCGTCCACGGACTATGTCGGGCGCGTGCAGGCGCGCTTCGAGCCGAACGACCGCTTTGAGGCCACATTGGGCTTCCTTTACACCGATGCCCGCTCGAACGGGTCGCCGATCGTCACCGAAGAACTCGATCTGCGACCGGGTATCGAGGGTTATATCCAAGGCAATTACGGTGATTGGCTCAACGATGAGTTCAAGGCCGTCGGCCAGGCGCCGATTGCCGCATATAATGATCCGCGCGTGGTCACCGGCGACAAATATCGCCAGCACGACATCTGCCTGCTGGACGATTTCAATCCCGACTTCGGCAAGGAATGTGAGCAGAGGAACACCTCGGTCTACTGGCAAGCCGATCTGCGCATGTCCTACGAGTTCTCCGATGATGTCACCTTGTCCTCGACCTCCGGCTTTTCGAAGCTCGATTTCAACGGGGTGATCGATTACCAGCAACTGGGCACGGAAAACCGCAAGCTCGATACCGGGTCGAAGGTCTTCTACCAGGAACTGCAGCTCAACGCAGCGCCGTTCGGCGGCGCGCTCGATTTCGTCGGCGGTCTGAATTATTTCCATGAGAAGTCGGATGAACAAGGTCTGATAATCACGCGCAAGGGTACCAGCGTCTATCCAAACAGGCCTGAAGGCAACGCCGATGGCGGACTGTTCCGTCGAGAAGATACAAGCACTACTCAGGTCGCCAACTCTTTTGGCGCATTCGTGAGCGCGACATGGCACGTCACCGACCGCCTCAATTTTACAGGCGGCCTGCGCTATGCGCATGACCGCAAACATATCGAGTCAACCGAATATGCCTCGTCGGATTTCAAGCCGGTCGCGGGTACCACATCGACCTCCGTCGACAGTTCGCGATCCTGGCAGCAGGTCGATTATCGCGCGACCCTCGACTACAAGATCACGCCGGATATTCTCGCATATGCGACGATTTCCAAGGCGTACAAAGCGGGCCTCTACAGCTTTTCGATCATAGATAATGTTGAGGGGGCCAAGCAAAGCGGCGACGCCATTCCAACCGTGCCGCCCGAAACGGTACGCAACTACGAGATCGGCCTGCGTATGGCGCTCTTCGACAGGGCGTTCATCGTCAATCCCACCGTGTTCTACATGCAGTGGGGCAACCGGCAGTCGGCGCGCCGTGTCGTCTGCGTAACGGGGCCGGCCTGCCCGCTGGGGTTCAATCTTCAGGTCGTCGATGCCGGTGACATCGACGTTTACGGGCTTGAACTGGATAGCCGCCTGCGCGTCTCGCGCAACTTCTCGCTCGATGCCAGCGGTTCGCTGACCGGCGTCAAGCTCGATCCGGTGCGCAATGGCGGGCCCTTCCTCTTCCCGGATATCCCCCGCAAGCAATTGAGCCTGGGCGGGACGCTCAATGTGCCGGCCCAATTTGGCGAGTTCACGGTCAACATGAACTGGAGCTACACCGACGACCAGGCCACGCTGAACCTCGCAAATCCGGATTCCGCATACCAGCTCCCGGCCTACAGTCTCGTCAACGCCCGCATTCGCTTCATGCCCAAGAATGTGCCGGTGGTGATTTCGGTCTTCGCAAACAATCTGTTCGACAAGACCTATGCGACCGGTGCCACCCGTTTTGGTGGCGCCTATTTCGATAGCTTTTCAGTCAGAGCGGGCGATCCCAACGACCCGGCACTCCCGCCCCGTAACATGCTCTCGGTGGTGCGCGGAAAGCCACGCATGATCGGCGCGTCGATCCGTTACGACTTCTGACGGGGGCGGGTGCCCCGGCACCCGCTAACAACATTGCGGCGGGCGGATCGGGTAATCGATCCGCCCGTTTTTTATGAGAGCTGGGCTTGGAACGGCTGGGCGGCGGGGGCGTGGATCGGCAGGGTCCGTCATCGGCCAGCGGGATCGTTGTGAGATTTTGAAGACAAGCCCGGCGGGTCTCGTCTGGCCGCTTGCTGTTAAAGGCCGAGCACCTTGGCGATCTTGGCGCGGATGTCCTCGGGCGCATTCAGCTTGCCCACCGTGCCTTCCGGCAAGGCGCCGGCCTCGATCCACCAGCCGATGACCGCAACTTCATCCGGGGTGAGCGGCGTGCGGCCGTTTTTGGGCATGAAGTCCTTATGGTCGGCAGGCAGGGTGATGCGGCGATACAGGTCGCTGCGCTGCTTCTCGCCCGGATCGATCACCGCGCCGCTCTCGCCGCCTTCCATCAGGCTCTTGTAGGTTGCCATGGAGAGGGCGCCGCGGCGCTTATCGTCATTGTGGCAGGAGGCGCAGCGCGTCAGCAGGGTGGGCTGGACCACATCGAGGAAGATGTCCGCATCGGCAACATTGGTCACCGGAGGCCGGCCACCGGGGCCGGAGCGTAGCGGGCCGGGCGCGAATTCGGTGAGGTAGGTCGGGCCGTGCGTCAGATTGCCGCCGAAATGGCCGGTGGCCACGAGCAACCCTCCGGTGATCAGGCAGGCGAGCGGCCAGCCTCGGTCATAGATTTTCGGGAATTCGCGCTGCCAGGCCCAGACCAGCAGCGCGCTGGCTGCCAGTAGCACGCCGCTCCAGCGGTGCCAGTTGACCGCCTCGCCGGTGAAGCCGGGCTCGCTCGCGTGCATATAGCCCAATGTCACGGTCAGAAAGGCGCAGAGCGCGCCGATCAGCCATGTCGCCGGGACGGCAGGACGCAGGGCGGCGAAGCGCGGCCAGCGCGTCGCGATCTCCAGTCCGATCGCCAGCATCAGAATGCCGATCGGCAGGTGCAGCACGAGAACGTGGAAGCGACCGAGGAAGAAGATGAAGTCCTGCACGAAAATCCCCCGAATGATGCGGTCCGCTGTGTCCGGACGATGTCAGTTGATGCCGCAGGATTGCCCGGTACGCGCGCAGACCTGCTCGATCAGCTTCATGGACTCCGGCTTCGGTTCTGCGGCGGTCGTCGCCAGGAATACGCCCTTCGCCCAGGTGTAGGGCGTGCGGCCCTCGGCATCCCGAATGTCGAAGCGCGCGCCCTTGCTCGCCAGATAGGCCAGGATCTTGTTCGATCCGCGATTGGCAGCCCCATGAACGGCGGCCAGCCCCATGGCATTCGTCGCGTTCAGATCCTGCCCGAACCGCTCGTGGCAGAGCCGCACGGCTTCGAGCAGCTTGTCCTCGCCCTCATCGAAGGTCTGGAAGAACACCCAGTTGATGCCGGCAGCGGCCATGAGCGGCGTCGTGCCGTTGTTCGTCGTGATATTGGGGTCGGCGCCCTTGCTGGCGAGCAGCTTCATGGCGTCCACATCGCCGGAGAGGGCGGCGCGCAGAAACGCCGTCTGCCCCGTGAAATCGACCCAGGACAGAGAGCCAGCCGTCAGCAGCCAGAAGCGGGTCGGCGGATAGCGCATCACCCGCGCATTGGGGTTGGCGCCCTTGTTGAGCAGCGCGCCGATGAACTTGAGCGCACGGGGACGATCCACGCCCTTCTGTTTGGCGGTGTCGGTATCCAGCTCCATGTTGCGCACGTCGACGGCGGCCCAGAGCGGCGTGCGGCCGTACCAATCGGCGGCGTTGGGATTGGCGCCCTTGTCCAGCAGATATTGGGCGACCGGCACATTGTCATTGAGCACCGCCACGAGCAGCGGGCGCGCATCATTGGCCTCGGGCTGCTCGATCTTCGCGCCGGCCTCGACCAGCGCCTTGGCCATCTCGACCGTGCCCTCGCGCGCGGCGAGGTGGAGCGGGGTGATCTTGCCGGGCCACTCGGCGCGCGAACCCTCGGGCGGCACGCCGCCGCGCACGATGCCATCGCCATGCGAGCCGCCGCCTTCGCCGGGCGCGCGGAACTCGGGCTTCCTGCCCAGCTTCGTGGCGGCGTTGACGTTGGCGCCGGCCTCGATGAGCGCCTGCACCGCCTCCACGCTGTCGCCGCGCACCGCGAGCATCAGCGGGGTCTGGCCATAGGCCTTGTCGGTGAAATTGGGGTTGGCGCCGGCCGCAAGCAGCGCCTTGACGTTGGCGCCGTCCCCTTCGCCCGCGGCGATCATGAGCGCGGTCTGGCCGGTGTGGGAGAGGGTATCCACAGGCGCGCCGGCCTTGAGCAGGCGGCGCAGCACAGCGGACGCGCCAAATTCGGCGGCCACATGCAAGGGCGTGAGGCCATATTCGTTGGCGAGCCCCGCGTTGGCGCCAAGATCGAGCAAGCGGTCGACATCGTCCGCCAGATTGCGCCGTGCCAGCCAGTGCAGCGCGGGCGTGCCGTCGGGCGAGCGGGCATCGAGATTGGCGCCGCTGTCGACCAGCTCGTACATGCGCTTGAGCTGATTGTCGCGCGCCGCCGAGGCCATCTGCACGCCTAGCTCCTGCGCCTTGGCCGGCGGCAGCACCGGGCGCTGCGGACGCAGCAGCAGGAAGGCGATAAGGGCGAGCGCCAGGAGCGCCAGGCCTGCCAGCGCGATGCGTTTGCTTGTGGCCGGCATCAGATGTCGATCGTGCCGTCGCTGTCGCCGAAGCTTTCCACCGGTGCGCCCGCCTTTTGCAGGATGGAGAGCAGCAGGTTGGAGAGCGGACGATCCTTGCCGACGCCGCCGCTGATGTGGCGCTTGCCGGCGACCTTGCCCGAGCCGCCGCCCGCGAGGACGATCGGCAGGGGGCCGTGATTATGAACGTTGGAATCGCTCATTCCGCTGCCCCACATCAGGATGCTGTTGTCGAGCAGCGAGCCATTGCCATCGGGCGTGCTGGCCATTTTGTCGAGCAGATAGCCGAACATGGAGACGTGATAGGCATTGAGTTGCGCCAGCCTGTCCTTGTTGGCCGGCACGTTGCTGTGGTGCGAGAGCGGATGGAAGCTCTCCATCACGCCGCTGCCCGGGTAGATGCGGTTGCTGTTCTCGACGGCCAGCATCAATGTGGAAATGCGGGTCAGCTCGGTCTGCCATGCCAGCACCTGCAGATCGAACATCATCTTGATGTGCGTCTCGAAATCCTCGGGAATGCCGATGGGCTTTTCCGGCACCACGATATCGTGGCTGGTCTGTGCCTGAGTCAGTTCCAGCCGCCGTTCGACCTCGCGCACGTCGGTCAAATACTGGTCGAGCCGGCGACGATCCTCGGCCGGCAGATCGGCCGAGAGCTTGCGCGTCTGGTCGGTCACCGTGTCCAGCATGCTGCGCGATTCACTCCAGATCGCGGCGCGTTCCTCCGGCGTGCCACCGGCGCCGAACAGGCGCTCGAACAGCAGTTGCGGATTGCGCTGGATCGGCAGCGGTGTGTTGGCGTCCTGCCAGCTGATCGTATCGCGATAGGCGCAGCTCCACCCTTCGCCGCAGATCGCCGAGGGCTCCTCGATGCCGAGTTCGAGAGAGGGTAGGGGCGTATCCTGGCCGAGATGCTTGGCGGCGACCTGATCCGCCGTCATGCCGAGCTTGTTCACATTCTTGGTCATCGCCGTGCCGGAGAGGTAGACGGCGGAGGAACTGCTGTGATTGGCCGCAGCCGAGGCATCCTGCGTGTAGGCGAGCGGCAGCGTCAGATCGCTGATGACGTTGATCTTGTCGTGAAAGGCCGCAAGCGGGCGCAGCGTGGGCGACAGCTCGAAGCCGGCGCCCAGCGTCGCCGGGCGGAACCTGTCCATCACCGCGCCATGGGGCACATAGAAGAAGCCGAGCCGCGTCCGCGCCGGTGGCAGCCCGGACGATGCGGCGGGTATCATCGATTCCAGGAAGGGGAGCGCAAGACAGGCGCCGGCCCCGCGAAGCACGGTCCGGCGCGAAAGCGATTTGCGGGTAAGGTAGGTCATCGACGTCTCCAGACCTCAGAGCCAAGCGGAAAGGGCGGGGCGGGCCGGCGCATCAGCCGGCCATCTTCATCGTGAGCGGCAAACCATTGGGATCGAGCAGGCGCAGCGTGCCGGGCGCGGAAGGGAGGATGACTGCCCCCATCTGCGCGAGCGCGGCGGCGACCTTGCCACTGTCGAAGCGGCGGCAACTCACCGTCCAGTCATCCACGGCCGGCTTTTCCCGGCCCACCGTCTGGCGGATGGCGATGGGGGTGTTCGCGGCGGCGAACCAGCGCTGGCCCGGCACCGGCGCGCGCATCTCCTTGAAGAAGAGCGACATGAACTTGCTCGTCGCAGCCAGATCGCTGACGCGCAGCAGGATGCTTTCCATCTTGAGCGGGGTGACGAGGGGCGCGCCCTCCACGATGTTTCCGGCCGGCACCGTCGTGCTGGCGAGGCCGGCCGGTTCTTCCAGCAATTGCAGGCCAATGTGATCGGGATCGTAGACGATGCCGCGCATCGCCGGGGCCAGCCCTTCACGCTCGAGGCGCGCATCCATCGCCTTGCGGTCGTATTTCTCGAGCAACACGCAATAATGGTCGATCGCCGGATCGGGCGCGGTGGCGCGCGATCCCAGAGCGATATAGCCCTTGCCCAGCACGACATAATAACGCAGCGGCGGATCGGCCTCCTTGTGGACCGCCGGATTGAACAAGCGGCCATAGAATTGCGCGGCCTTCGTCACGTCCGGCACCAGCATGCCGATATGTTCCAGACCCGTGGTGCGCAGCGGTAGTTCGTCACCGCGCAGGGCTTCCGCGGCCATCGCCACACCCGACGAGAGCGCCAGCGAAAGCAGCGAGCCGGCGGCGATCACGCTGCGCCGGTCGAATATGCCCGCGCCATCGCCCGAAAAGTCATCGCCGTTCATCACTTCTTTCTCCCAATCATGGCGGGCGGCTGCCGGCTGGTGTTCCAGGTCAACTGGCTGGGCGACACGCGCAGCCGATCTTTCTGGCTGCCCGCCGGCATCCGGAACTGCCGGCTGGTGACGACGCCGCGCAGGATCGTCTGGAAGCGATCGCCATTGCCGGCGCTGGTCCGAGCGATCCGGCGTACTTCCGGCATGTCGGCAAAGGTAAGTTCGCGGCCGATGGCGAAGGTCATCAGTTTCTCGATGAAGGTGTGGGTGAAGGCGTCCGAGCGGGCGAGGATGGCGTTGCGCAGATCGCGCGGGCCATTGATCTTGGTGCCGTCGGACATCACGCCGGAGGCATCGACCGGGAAGGCGCCGTCCCGCGTCCGCCACTGGCCGACCAGATCGTAATTCTCCAACGCCAGGCCGATGGGGTCCATCATATTATGGCAGGAGGCGCACACCTTGTTCTCGCGATGCACGGCAAGGCGCTGGCGCAGGCTCGTGGCCTCGGCATTCGCGTCGAGATTGGTCTCCACGCCCGGCGGCGGCGGCGGCGGCTTCACGCCGAGGATGTTCTCCAGCACCCACGCACCGCGAATGACCGGCGAGGTTCTGTTGGCGACGGAGGTGACGGTGAGGATCGCGCCCTGCCCGAGCAGGCCACGGCGCACGCTGTCCTTGGGCAGACTAACCTTGCGGAAATAGTCGCCGCGCACGCCGCTGATGCCATAATGCTGGGCCAGCCGCTCGTTGACGAACGTGTAGTCGGCATCGAGCAGATCGCGGATCGGGCGGTTCTGCAGCATCACATAGCGAACGAGGCCCTTGGTCTCATTCTCGAAGGCGACGCGCAGATTGTCGTCAAACGCCGGGCTCTCGCGCTGGACTGAGCGCAATTCGCGCAGATGCAGCCACTGGGTCGCGAAATTGTCGACCAGCGCTTCCGCCCTTGGGTCGGCAAGCATGCGGTTGACCTGCTGGTCCAGCACGGCGGGGTCGCTGAGCTTGTTCTGCGCCGCCAGATCGAGCAATTGCTGGTCGGGGATGCTGCTCCACAGGAAGAAGGAGAGGCGCGAGGCAAGGTCGAGATCGCTGATCGCGAACCTGTCCTGCGCGGCCGGCTGCTCGAACCGGTAAATGAAGCGGGGATCGACGAGAATGTAGGAGAGGCCCGCGCGCACGCCGTCCTCGAACGTGCCTTGCGCCCGGCCCGCATCATACATCTTCATGATCGCGTCCACCTCGCCGCCCATCGGCTTGAGCGGGCGGCGGAAGGCAAGGCTGCCGAGGCGCGTCAGGATCGCGCGGGCGCAGGGCTTTTCCTCCATCCAGCTCTTGGGACGGCAGGAGAAGACCGTGGCGCGCGGGGCGCTGCGGCCCGGCCCCTGTGTCGTGAATGGCCCGTTGACCGCGACGTTGAGGACGAGGCCCTTGGTCAGATAATTGGCATAGATGTCGTTCACACCCGCGCCGGCGACCTCGTCGAGCAGCGCCGCCGTGATCGTGCGCCGCCCGGCGCCCAGCTTCACGCGGACCTTGTCGCCCTTGCCCAGCGCGACCCGGCGGCCATCGATGGTGAGGTTGACGGCCGGCATGGGGGCCGGCGCCCGGCGTCCGGCGATGAACCCGCCGGTGCTGGTGCGCACGCTGATCTCGTAGGTGCCGTCCACAGGGAAGAAATGGTTGACCCGCATCCCGCCCCGCGTGCCGAGCGGCAGTCCTTCCAGATGCTTGGTCTGCACGAGTTTGCCGGGCGCATTGTAAACAGTCCGCGTCAGTTCGAGCGTCGAAGCGCCCGTTGCGATGCTGCTGATCTTGAGCCCGGCATTGAGATAGCCCTGAATGAGCGCCGGGGAGGTGGTCAGCACGCTGGAGATATTGTCGAACCCGCCGGTCGCGGCATCGGGCGGCAGGAAGTCCGCCGGATTTATCTCCAGCCCGATGAGATCGCGCACGGCATTGGCATATTCGGTTCTGTTCAGGCGCCGCAGGTTCGCCGAGGGGAGTGGCGCGGGCGTGGAATCGAGCCGATCGGTCAATTCGCCCAGAAAGGAGGCCAGTTCGCCCGCCTCAGGCCGAGGGCTGTTGAGCGGCGGCATGGCGCCCGCGCTCACCTTGCGCACCACCTTCTCCCAAATGGCCGCATTCTTGCCGTTATGGTCGAAGTCCATCCCCTCGAAGGAGAGGCCGGCGACCCGCTCCTCCGAATCATGGCAGGACATGCAGTATTTGCCGATCATCGGGTGCGGCGCATTCTCCGCCACGGCAGTCGGCTCGTCGCCCTGCACAGGAAAGGCAGCGCCGAGCGCGGCCAGATAGACTGCGCCCGCCGCAAGAATCATAGCAGCGCCCTGGCGTGATCCGCCGAACCGGGCTGCCTCTCCTGCCATCGCGCTCATTCTCTTGCGCGCCGTTTCAGAAATCCCCTTCATGAGTCTCGGTATACAAAATCAATTTTCTTTTGTCACGCGATGAAGGCAGGATTTCTAATATATGGAAGGAGGGCATGGCGGCGTTGAGCAGCGAACACGATTTCCGAAATCAACTCGTCGCGCGGTGCTGCTCAACCCTCCTCATTCGCGGTGCGCACGTAGAGGCGCGAGGCTTGCCAGAAGCAGGCGCCGGCACAGAGCGGCGTGATCGCGATGAGCAGCAGGGAATAGCGGATGGCGGACTGGCCGAAGTCCGCCGCCAGCACATCGTTGAGAATGCCGACCGCCGTCGGGCCAATGATGTTGCCGACGAGGCCGCCGCCCAGCAGCAGCATCGCGATGGCCAGCGCGCGCTGGTCGGGCGCTACCACATTGACGACGGCGGCGTAGATCGGCCCCTGATGCAGCAGGGTGAAGAAGCTGGCGCCGGCAAAGCCCAGCACCCAGATCGCGGTCTCCTCGCCGAGCAGAAACAGCAGTTCCGCGGGGCCGATCGCCAGGCAGGCGAGCGCCGGAATGCCGACCCGCCAGCGCAACTGGCTCTTACGCAGCCTATCGACCAGCAGGCCGCCCAGGAGAATGCCCGCCGCGCCGAGAAAACCGCGTGAGGGGCCGATGATCGTCGCCGCTTCCGCCATGGTCAGGCCGTGGACGCGCTGGAAGAAGGTCGGCGTCCAGGAGCCGGTCGCCCAGATGTTGGACCCCATGAACGTCATGCCGAGCAGCATCCAAGCATAGCAGCGGTTGGCCAGCAGAGCGCGCACGTCGGTTCTGATTGCGGCAATCGGCGAGCGGTTGTGCGCCGGCCGAGCAGCAGTGCGGGCCGGCTCGCGGACTGTCAGACGAAAGACTAACGCTGCCACGACGCCGGGCACGCCGGCCGCGATGAACATGGCACGCCAGCCATAGGTTTCCGCAATCCAGCCGGCGACCGGGAACAGCACGATGTGCGAGATGGTCGCGGCGATCCCGTAGATCGCCAAGGCCAGCGGGCGTCTGGTGGGGTGAAACAGGTCGGCGATCATCGAATTGGCCGGCGCCGTGCTGCTGGCCTCGCCTGCGCCGAGGCAGAAGCGCGCGAAAGCGAGCTGCCAAATGTTGGTAACCCAGCCGGTTGCGAGCGTGACGGCGCTCCAGAAGGCGAGTCCGATGGAGATGATCGTACGGCGATTGAATCGGTCGGCCGCCCACGCGATGGGCAGGCCCATCAGCGAATAGATCACGATGAAAGCAACGCCCGAAACCAGCCCGAGCGCGGTGTCGGAAACGCCCATCTCCGCCTTGATCGCCGGCAAGGCGAGGCCGAGCAGGGACCGGTCCAGATAGTTGAAGATGGAGACGACCATCAGCATTGCGAATGGCCAGGTTGATTGCCAGGGCCAGGGCGCCCGCTGTTCCTTGGGCAGAGAGGATGGAGCGGCCGCGCTCTCCCGGCCCAGGGGCAGCGGCTCAGTAATCGGCCGCATGGCGCTTGCCCCGTAATCCGCCAATATGTGTCACCCCGCCTCTCCCCCTTGCGCGTTGTGTGCAGCTTTGCCTGCTAGACAGGGGTGGGGGCGCCACAGCGTCAATCCTCTCAATGGACATCGGGTCGCAATTCCGGAATATGGAAGGAATGGGCGCGCCCCGTGCTGTCGGCGGTGCGGCCTGCGAAGCTGTTTGCAGCCCTCATTACGTCGCGGACGAGATCGGCATCGCGCGCCGCGTGGAAGCGGGGTAGGGGCATCACGACGCCGAGCGAGCCGATCAGCCGTCCCGCGCCATCGAAAACCGGCGCCGCGACCCCGGCGAGGCCAAGTTCCTCATCCAGATTGCGTGCGACGCCCTCGTCGCGGATGCACCGCATCTGCTCGAGGAATTGGGCGCGCTTTGCCGGCGGTCTGCCCGCGATGGGGCTGCGGGTGATGGACCGGAAGATGGCCTCGCTCTCGCCCGGCGGCAGGCTGGCGAGAATGGCTTGGCCGAGCGATCCCCAAGGTAATTCGATCTCGATGCCCTCTTCCAGCGCCGGGCAATGGTCGCAGGCGGCATTGGCCACAGCGGCGACCACGGCGCGGCGCCGAACCGGGGCATAGAGGCATAGCACGGCCGTCTCCGACCATTTGCGCACCAGCCCGGCAAGCAGCGGCCGCGCGCTGCGCACCGGATCGAATTGTGCCATCAGCTGAGAGGCCAGCCGCGTGAGTTCGCGGCCGGTGCGGTAGGTCTGGCCATCGCCGCGCTCGACGATGCCTTCGGTGAGCAGGGGGCGCAGCAGGCGGTGGACGGAACTGAGCGGCAGGCCCGACCGCTCCGCAAGCTCGCCGAGCGTGAACTGCTCGCTGCCCTCGATCACCAGCCTGAGGAGATAGATGACTCGCTCTGCCGAGCCGCGCGGGCTGGTCATTCCGCGTGCATCCAGGCGGCGCGCTCGGTTGGCGCGTGCGCCCCGTATCGCGTCCCCCATGGACATGAAAATGCCGCGCCGATCCGTCCCCGGCTTTGCGTGCCGCCCATCATTCCCCTCCATTGCGCGTGCTATTCGGATAGCACTGTCAATCAGCATCTGTCAGTTTTCCGATTGACGGAAAAACGCAGTGCAACGTCATGATCCAGATACAAATCTGTTCGCAAATCCGTCAATGGAGTTCACAAAGTCAATTGAAAAGTCTCGGGGCAGACGGGGAGGGATCACATGCAATCGGGAGCAGCGGAGGATATTGTCGGCGGAATCGGGCGGCGCGCGTTCATCGCCTCACTCGGCGGCGCGGCCGCTGTCGCGGCGATGAGCGCGGAGGCCAAGGCCGATGCGCTGGAACATGCGCTGGCGGATAATCTTGGCCCTGCCGATCGCTCCTTCCCCACCGTCGCGCAGGTCGATGCGCAGATCCCCACGCGCCACTACCGGCGGGGTGTCGGCAATGTCTTCATCGCCGAGCAGGGGACGGTCGACGTGCTGGCGCCTATGCCGGAAAAGCCCAAACTCGCCGATTTCATCCGCCTGCGCTTTCAGAGCACGTCTAACCACTGCCTGCAGAGCTCCACGCAGGCGCGCAAGCGCAACATGGATGAGGATATCGTCTTCGCCTGCCTCGTCCATGATCTGTCGATGGCGATGATGCGCGCGAATCATGGCTTCTGGAGCGCCCAGCTCTTCGAGCCCTATGTCTCGGAGAAAGTCGCCTTCGCCATCCGGCACCATGCCGCGCTGCGCTTCTTCCCGGACGCGGAGACGGGCTACACCTATCCCGACATCTACCGTGAGATGTTCGGCGAGGATTATGTCCCGCCGCCGCATGTGCAGCGGGAGTTCGCGATGGTCCGCAAGCACCGCTGGTACATGGCGGCCCGCCTCGTGACCGTGAACGATCTCTACGCCTTCGATCCCAATGCGCAGGTCTCTCTGGACCCGTTCGAGGATGTGATCGGCCGCCATTTCCGTCAGCCCGCGGAGGGCCTCGGATTCGATAGCAGCCCGAGCGCCCATATGTGGCGGACCTTGTTCAATCCGGATTCGCCGCTCTGAGCGCCCGATATCCGCACGCCTTTTCTTGACTGGTTGGAGGACCGTGGAATGATGAAAAGAACGAAGATCGCTCTGGCGACCGCATTGGTGGCCCTGCCGGCCATTCTCGTGGTGGCGCCGCTGGCCGCGCAGAATGAGGCGCAACTGCCCGGGCAGAAGGATGTCAGCCGGGTCGCGGCCGGCACCTACAAGGCCGATGCGGGCCATACGCTCGTCGGCTGGCGCGCCAACCGTTTCGGCTTCAACGACTATTTCGGCATTTTCGGGGACATCACCGGCACGCTGGAGATCGATCCGGCCAAGCTCTCAGCCGCGAAGGTGGATGTGTCCATTCCGGTCGCGCGCGTGGTGACGGCCAGTGCCGGCCTCAACGGCCATTTGCTGCGCGCCGGCAAGGATGGCGGCAAGCCCGACTTTTTCGGCCCCGATCCGGCGCCGGCCCGCTTCGTCTCCACCAGCGTTGTCGCGACGAGCGCCACGGCCGCGAAGATCACCGGCGACTTGACGCTCAACGGCTTGACCAAGCCGGTGGTGCTTGAAGCGGAGTTCACCGGGGCCGGCAAGCATCCCTATAACGGCAAGGCGACGCTCGGCTTCGAGGCGACGGCGGCGATCAAGCGGTCGGACTTCGGCATGACCTATGCGATCCCCATCGTCTCCGACGAAGTCAAGCTGACGATCAGCGCGGCCTTCGAGAAGTAAGTCGCGCCAGCGCTCAGCGGCGGTTCAGCTTGCCGGCGCTAGTGCGGCGGCATGAACTCCGGGGATGAGCGTGGGGCGGCGGCAGCGCTGACGATCCGGCGTGCCAGTACAGGCGCGCCGTGACCGTACCCCCGCACCTGCCGCCCTCTGGCGATCCTCACCCTGCCACGCCTCGGGCCGCCCGCCGTCGCCGTCCGCTGCTCTGGACGGCGCTGGCTGTGCCGCTGCTCGGCTGGGCGGGGCTGGCCGCCGGTCTTGGCACCTCGCTGCTGCGCGAACCGATCGAGCGCCGGGCGAGCGCCGCACTGGGCCGTGCCGTCGCGATTGAGGGCGATGTCCGCCTGCTGGTGACGCCTTTCTCCCTGCAACTGGCTGCGGACGATGTGCGCATCGCCAATGCCGCCTGGGCGCAGGCGCCCGATCTGCTCAATGTCCGCGCTCTGACGGCGCGCTTCTCCACATTCGATCTGCTGATCGGGCGCTCTGGCCCGCGTGCGCTCGGCTTGCGCGGCGGCACGCTCGATCTGGAGCGGCAGGCGAGCACCGGCGCGGCCAACTGGAAACTCGCCGGCAAGGACGGTCTGTTTGCCGTCGCTGGCGTGCAGCGGGTGGATGCGGACGATGTCGTGCTGCGTTACCGGGACGAGCGCGACGGAATCGAAAGCTGGCTCAAGCTGGTCGGAAGCGGTCCGGGCGCGGTGCGTTTCACCGGGCGGGCCAGTCTTGCCGGTGATGCCTTCCGCATGAGTGGCTCCAGCAACTCGGCCGAAGGGCAACCATTTCGATTTGCTGTGCGTGCGGGCGCGGAGACACTGGACCTGCGGCTGGAAGGGGAAAGCGACAGCCCGTTCCGGCTGGCCGGGGCGGACCTGCGCGTAGCAGCGCGCGGCCCCGACCTTGCGGCACTGGCGGCACTGGCCCGCATCGATCTCCCAGCCGCGCCCTCCTTTTCGCTGACGGCTCGGCTCGCGCAACGGCGTGGCGGCTGGCATTTCAGCCGCATTGCCGGGCAGCTTGGCGAGACCGATCTCAGCGGCAGCCTGACGCTCGATCAACGCGGCGCCCGTCCGCGCGTCGTCGCGTCTCTGGCGTCCGAGGCCCTGCATCTGGCGGACGGCATGGCTGTGCTGGGGCTGCGCAGTGCGACGTCCCCATCCGATGGCGAAGGCCCTCAACCCGTCGCTTCATTGCTGCCGGATGCCACCCTGTCTCCCGAAGCGTTGCGCAGTTTTGATGCTGTGGTTGACTATAAGGCCGAGCAGATCGAGGGCGTCGGGGACGCGGGCTCCGTGCTCAAGCCCGCGCATCTCGCCATGCGGCTCGCGCTGATCGATGGGCGGTTCATGCTGTCGCCGGCCAGTGTCGATCTGGCGGGCGGCTTCGTCTCATCGGATATCTACATCGATGCGCGGCAAGGCCCGGCGCTTGCCCGCTACGATATCCGCCTCTCGCCGACGCCGATGGGGCCGCTGCTGGCCGGCTGGGGCCTCGCCCCGCGCGAGACGACGGCGCTGGCTCGCGGGCGCATCCAGTTGACCGGGCGCGGCGAGACCCTGCGCGAGACGCTCGGTCATGCCGATGGCCGCATCGCCCTGGTGCTGCCCGCCGGGCGCGTGGGCATGGCACGGGCGAGCGAATCGGAGCTGGATATGACCAATCTGCGTGCTGCGATGTTCGGCACGCGCAGCGGCAACGGCGTGGATTCGACGGGAGGGATATTCTGGCGCCTCGGCCAGCGCCTTGGGATCGGCGGCGATGGCGAGGCTGCGAATAACGCGACCCACCTCAATTGCGGGCTGATCGCCTTTTCGGTGCGCGACGGGCTGGCGACGGCCGACCCGATCCTGATCGATACCGATGGTCATGTCGTCACCGGGCGCGGCGAGTTCGATCTGCGCGGCGAGCGGCTCGATCTGCGCTTGCAGGCGCAGGGCAAGAGCCGCGAATGGTTCGGTCGTCCCTCGCCGATCCTGATCGGCGGCACGCTGGCCGCGCCGACCGTGCTGCGCGAGCCGGTCGATCTGTTCCGGCCCCAGCGCCTGTTCGGCTTGTCCATGATGCTGCCGGATGTGCGGGCTATCTTCGGCTTTGTCGACCCGGACGAAGCGCAGGCGCCGGCTTGCGGGACGCTGCTGCGCGGCGGAGCGACGGCCGACGCGGCGGCGGCTGGACCGGCGCCGAAGCCTGCGGAACTGGCCTTGCGCTAAGCGGGCGGGGCGGCTGCGCCGTGGCGCCGGTCCGCCAGCCAGAGCGACAGGCCGGTCAGGCCGTGCAACAGAACGATCATCGTGAGCAGGAAGAAGGTGGCGCTGACAAAGCGCGGGAGGAGCAAGAACTCGATCGCGCATAAAAGGAACACCGCCATGGTGAGCAGCAGATTGGCGATGGAGGATGCCCCGCGCCGCGTCGATCGCACCACCTCGACCAGCAGGAAGACGATGGTGAGCAGCAACAGCATGTCACCCCAGTTCAGCATCAGCATCACGCCCGAGAGCATGGGCAGCGTGAAAGCCTCGCCCCGCATCACGGCGGCCAGCGCCGGCTCGGTCTGATCCGGCTGCGGCGCGCCGGCGAACAGCGCGACCAGATTGTAGATCAGCACCGGAATGAGCAGCAACGGGAAGCTGTTGAGCAGGTCTACGGCCCGGCGATTGTTGCGGTCGTCCATGCGGTCTCTCCCTCAGGCTCGCCAGCATGAGACTTTTGCGGCACAAAGGCCAGAGCCGCTGGCACTGATGGACGGGCGGAACCGAGAGGGGAGAGAGCATGAGGATTTTTGCGCGTATTCCGGCCATCGCGGCGCTGTTAATTGCCATGACCATGGTCACCAGCTTGGGGCATGCGCAGGTCGCGGCCTCGGCCGAGGCGCAGCAGGCGATGCTCGCCAGCCCGGACCCAAAGCTCGCCGCCAACAAGAAGCTCGTTTACGACATGTATCGCCATATCGTGCAGGGCGGCCATGCCGATCTGGTCGAGCGCTTCTTCACGCCGGAATATATCCAGCATAATCCCAATGTCGCCTCGGGCCGGGATGCGCTGGCGGTCTTCCTGCGCGGCTCGCGCCCCGCCCGCCCGATTTCGCCGATCATCACGCTGCCGATCATCAGGATCGTGGCGGAGGGCGATTATGTGCTGGTGATGAGCGAGCGCCCGATGAAGGACGAGGCGGGCAAGCCCTATGCCACCAGCTGGTTCGATGTGTACCGGATCGAAAACGGCCTGATCGCCGAACATTGGGACCCGGCTCTCAAAAGTGCGGCGATGCTGAAATTTGACCCGAATGAAATGGGGAAATGAAGGCGAAGTAACTGGCGGGGCTCAATCGCCCAGCATCTCCGCCAGCGCAGGGCTGATCCACTCGCGGGTCGTCGCGCCGTCCTGGGCGAGCATGTGGACGGCCAGCCCCTCGCGGATCGCCAGTGCGGCGCCGGCGTGCAGTCCGAGCACGGTGAGCGCGCTGGCCCAGGCGTCGGCATCCATGGCGCGGGCGTGGAGGACGCTGACCGAGGCAAGGCCGTTCTCCACCTGCCGCCCGGTGCGCGGATCGAGCGTGTGGGCGCCGCGCACATAATTGCCGGATGTCGCCACGGCCAGTTGATGCAGGGCGATGCGGATCGGGCGGGCGCGCATGGACGGCGGAATTTCAAGGTCGACCCACCACGGGTCGCCATCCGGACGCATCCCGCGACCCACCAGTTCGCCGCCCACTTCAACGAGGCAATGCACCACGCCATGACCGGCCAGCAGGTCGGCCACCGCATCGACGGCATAGCCCTTGGCGATTCCGGAGAGGTCCAGCCACAGGCTGCCCGGCTGGCGCAGCCGCCGCGTCCCCGCCTCGAAAGCGAGGTGTCGCCAGCCCGATTGCGTCAGCGCCTGCGCAATCGCCTCGTCGGTCGGGTCGCTTTGCGCGGGGTTGGGACCAAGCCCGTAGAGGTCCGTCAATCGCCCGATGGCCGGATCGAACGCGCCGTCGGTGCGCTCGGCAAGAGCGAGGCCGGTCTCCATCACGGCGGCAAAGTCGGCGGACAAGGTGGTCCACTGCCCACCCGGCGCCGCGCCGAAGCGGCTGAGGGCGGAATCCGGCGCCCAATGGCTCATATCCGCCACGATGGCATCGAGCCGTGCCTGCACATCCTGCTTGAGCCCTTCGGCATCACCGTCCGGCGGGGCGCAGAAGCGGACCCGCCAGATGGTGCCCATGGTTTCACCGCCAATCTCCCGCACCGGCGCGCCCGGATCGATCCCGGCGAGGGCGCCGGACTGGATCGGGGGCACGACGATGCGCGGGACGGCGCCGAGCATGGTCAGGGGGCCATCACTTCCAGCGTCGCGGTGTAGCTCATCCGCCGCGCCGTCGCGCGCGGGGTGGCCGGCTTGTCGTCGCTCAGCGCGGCATTCAGCCAGATCATGCCTGCCATCGGCCAGTTCACCGTTGCCACGCCGTCGGCATCAGTGGTCACCTCGAACACGCCCTCATTGTCCCGATAGCGCTTGCCGCCCGGCACCAGCGTGACCTTGAGGCCGGCCGCCGGTTGACCATCGACCAGGAAGCGCAGCTTGGCCGGCTCATCCTGCACCAGCTCGGCGGGATGGGTGATCGGCATCATTTCCAGCCCCTTGCCCAGCGGCTTGATGGCGCTCGGCTCGCCCTTGGTGGCGAAGAACTCGTTGCGGCCGCTGGTTTCGGTCAGCTTGAGGTCGGTCGCATTGGCCGGAATGTCCGCGACGCTGCTCACCTGATTGCCGGGCGCCTGGGCTGCACCGGATGCTGCGCCCGGTGCCGGCGGCGGTCCGCGCCGTCCACCCAGCCGCCACTCCACGCCATCGACCTTGAACGTGCCCATCACGCCCGATTGCGTGCTGCCGATCCGCCAGGTGCCCGGCTGATCGAGCTGCACATCGAAGACGGAGCGATAGCGACCGGTCGCGGCGTTCTTGATCTGCGCTTCGCTGCCGTCCGGCCGCCAGGCCTTGACGGCTTCGAGCCGCATGGCGTTGTGATCGGCGTAGAAGAGGTCATTGGAGCTGGCCGCGTCCACCGTCACCCACGGGTCTTCGCCCGAGAAGATGGTGCCGGAGGGGAGCAGCCACTGGCGGTGAGCATTGGCGGGCATCGCCGTGGCGGCGATCAGCGCGGCGGCGGCAAGCAGAGCGGTCTTGATGCGCATGGGGTCGTGGCCTTTCGGGTCTTGGAAAGCTCAGCGAGCGGAAATGGTGATGGCGCCCAGTTCGGACTTGCCGGTGGCGGAGCCGCCCTTGGCGGGCACCTGCAGCGGAATGGAGACGATCTCGCGCCCGCCGGTCTCGCGCGCGGCTTCCACATAGAGCGTGTACTGGCCCGGCTTGAGCGTGGCGGGCAGGGTGATCTTGTGGGTGCCCGGTGCGCGGGTGGCGCTGCTCACGCCATCGGCGGGCAGCTTGAGGCTGCGGCCGCCCTTGCGCCACCATGTGCGCAGATCGGAGAGCCACTTCGTGCCAGGCTCGCGGCCCTGCAGCTTGACGTCATACCAGACGAAGATGGTCTGCGCCGCGCCGCCGCCGGTCGGCTCGACCCATGCCGCGACATAGGGGCGGTGATATTCGGCGACATTGAGGCGGGGAATGGTCACGCTGATCGTGCCGGCCGTGGCAGGCGTGGCGACGAGACCGGCAAGGACGAGGGAAGTCTTCTTCATGGGAGAGCGGGTCCTCAGTGAATGAACAGCAGGGCGATGACGAGCGGGATGAGCAGCCCCAGCCCGACCAGCGGCCAGGTGGAGGGGCGATGCCGGGCGTGAAGCTGGAGCAGCAGCAGGCCGGTGAGGGTGAAGACGATGCAGGCGACAGCGAAGATGTCGATGAACCAGCTCCACGTGCCGCCGGTGTTGCGGCCCTTGTGCAGATCGTTGAAGTAGGAAATCCAGCCGCGATCGGTGCGCTCGGCCGTCACGGCGCCGGTCGCGCGATCGATGGTGATCCACGCATCGCTGCCTGGGCCGGGCAGGGCGACATAGACCTCCTCGTCCGACCATTCCGCCGCGCGCCCGGTTGCGTCGAGCGAGACTGCCTGACGCAGATGCGCGGCGACCGGGGCGGGCAGCGGCGCATCGGCTGAAGCAGGCGCCGCCTCGATCTGGGCGAGCAGGGCGGACGGCAGGGTCGCGGTTCGCTCCTCGACCTTCGGCGCGGCACCGATGGAATCGGCGTGGTTGAGCGTGATGCCGGTGATCGCGAACAACATCATGCCGATCAGCGAGATCGCCGCGCTGATCCAGTGCCAGCTGTGCAATTGCTTGAGCCAGAAGGCGCGCGCCTTGCGCTTGCCCGGGGCCTTTTGCGTGGGCCGAGCGGCGCTGGAGGGAGATGCCGACACGGACGCCCCGCGCGCGATGGCTGCCGCGCCGCCTGCCGACGCTACCGGCTCATCCGCCCGCTGCCTGTCCACCCGCTGTCCGTCCACATGCCCCCCGACGATGATTGGCGACGCGCAGCGATCAGCCTGCGCGAATCATGTTCGAGCGCCTCCATTGCATATATTGAGAAGCATTCGCAAGACGAGATGGCGGTATGGGACCGCTAAGCCGTATCGAAAGAGCGGGCGGACCAGTGAGGGGCCTAACCCTCAACCGCTGGCAGGCTGCAGCGGCCAATAGGTTGCGTAGCGCTCGTGGCGGATCTGATAATAAGGGATCAGCCGCACGGGGCGGCCCTCCCGGTCGGCGATGCTGAATTCCAGCGGGGCGGTACCGGGGCGGAGCTGCCCCGCAATCGTCTCGGCATCGCCCACCAGTTGCGGCGGGGAGAAGGGCGTATCGTTATACTGGCCATAAAGGCGCTCGTTGACGACCACATCCGATCCCGGTGCCAGCCCCTCCGTCCCGAGTGCGCCAGCGAGCACCACCGGTCCATAAGTGAACGCGACGATCCCCGGCGCCGCGAGCGATTCCTCGGCGCGGACCTGCATGTCCAGTTGGAGCGTCAGTATGTCGCCATCCCGCCAGTTGCGGTCCAGCTCCAGATAGCTGCCCGGCTTCGTCGATTGCGCCAGCGGCGCGCCATTCAGGCTGACGCGCGCTGTCCGGCTCCAGCGCGGGTGGCGCAGGCGCAGGATCGCGCCGGTGGGGCGGGCCAGCGACCAGCGCAGGGTGGTGGAGGGCTCCTCGGGGAAGCGCGTGGTCTGGGTCAGTACCGCGCCCTTCTCCCGCCAGCGCACCGATGAGGGGATGAACAGGTTGACGACCAGCGCCTCGGCATCATGAAAATAGATCGAATCCCGATACTTCGCATGGTTCTCCATGCCGGATCCGGTGCAGCACCAGAAGGAATCGATCTGGGTGCAATAGAGCTTCATGTAGCCCGGCCGCGCGCCCTGAAAATAGGTGACGAGGCCGGTCTCCGGGTCCTGCGACGCCAGAATGCCATTATAGAGCGCGCGCTCGTAAAAGTCGGCCAGCTCCACCTGCGGATCGTGCAGGAACAGCGCGCGGGTGAGCTTGAGCATATTATGTTGGCCGCAGGTTTCAGAGCCCTTGGCCGAGAAGACATGCGCGGCGAAGTCTGCGGGCGGATAGAAGAACTCGGCATCGCCATGGCCGCCCGTCGCATAGGAGCGGGTGCGGGCGACCGTGCGCCAGAAGAAGGCCGCGGCATCGCCATAGGCCTTCTCGCCATTCACCTCATAGACGCGCTGGAAGCCGACGAACTTGGGCACCTGTGAGTTGGCGTGCATGCCATTCAGCAGGTCCCGCCCCTTGGCGGCCGGCTCCATCACCGCCTTCTGGGAGAAGCGCTCGGCGAGCGTGCGATAATCGGCCTTGCCAGTCAGCACATAGAGATCGGCGAGCACTTCGTTCATGCCACCATGCTCGGTGGCAAGCATCGCCTCGAAGGCGGCGGTGTCGAGCGGCCGGGTGGCAACCACCGCCCAATCAGCCATGCGCAGCAGCACAAGGCGGGCGGTGACACTGCCGGCAAGCTGCCAGGCATCGCGCAGTCCGGCGAAAATCTTGTGCAGCGTGTACCAGGGGACGCCGGTGATCGGCTCGCCCCGGATATGCGCGGCGACGAGCGCGGCGCCTTCAGGAAAGGCGCAGACCAGCCCCACGCCGGATGCGCGCTGGCAGGCATCCAACTCGTCGGCGATATAATCGATGCGCTGCTTGAATCGCCCATCGCCGGTGGACCGGAACATCAGTGCGCAGGCGGAGAGATAATGGCCGAGCGTGTGGCCGTGGCAGTGGATGTCAGCCCAGGTCGCCTCGAATTCCCAACCGCCATAGACCGGTGCCTTGGGAGCGAGCCCGGCATTTGTGCGGAAATTGGCCAGCATCCGGTCCGGCTCGAGCGAAAGCAGATAGGCTTCCGTGCCCCGTTGCGCGGCGAGAAACGGACTTTCCAGCAGCGTCACATCTGCCATGTCGAAGGGCTGGAGACGCGGCGCCACGCTGAGCGCGCCCCTGGGCTGAGCTGACGGCAAGGTCGCACGCGCGGTAACTCCGCTCCCCAGCGTCACCAGAGTGGCCGAGGCGACCGAAGCCAACAACTCACGGCGAGACGCCGACACGCCCCTTGCATGCATATGACAGGACATAGCCGCCATCTAATCCTCCCCAGTCGCGTTCAACTTCGCGTTTTGATAACGCTACCATAAACGAGGCGGGCGGGAAGGCAATTCTTTCGATCGGATGGCGATCATCCGCCACTATCGGCGAGGCCATCAACGCAGATGGTTTGGCCCGCGCGCCTGTCGCGGGCCATCAGGGCTCAGTCCTGCTTGGCGTCTTCGAACCAGGCCTCGACCGGGCCGGAGAGCTTGATGGTCAGCGGCTGGCCATGGCGGTCGCGGGTCTTGCCGGCGGCGACGCGGATCCAGCCTTCGGAGATGCAATATTCTTCCACATCGGTGCGTACCCGGTCCTTGAAGCGGATGCCGATGCCCCGCTGCAGCGTATCCACGTCGAAATGCGGGCTGCGCGGATTGGTGGAAAGGCGGTCGGGCGGCGTCTCGCTCTGCGGTGCGGCGGGCGTGTCGGATGCGGGAGTATCAACCATGGCTCGTCCTTGCCGAAGAGCTTTCGGCCAGTCAACGCTTCTCAGGAGCGCGCATGGGGCAGTCCGCGAGAGCGGCCGGGCCGGAGATTGTCCGGCCCGGTCGTGCGGGTGGCATGATCAGCGGCAGATGCGCACGCGATACCGCTCGCCGCGCCAGCGGTCCCAGCGGGTTTCGGTCCAGCAGCGGCGACGGTCGTTATAGCGATAGCCACGGTCGTGACGGCGCCAGTCCCGGCGGTCGCTGTGATAAGACCGTTCGCGATAATGGCGGTCGCGGCGGACGTCGCGGTAGCCATCACGATAGGCGCCACGATCATAATCCCGATAGCTGATCGACAGGCTGCTCTGGGCCTGAGCCGGTGCCGCAGCGAGCGGCATGAGGCCAAATGTGGCCGCAACGGCGAAGGCTACCGAAGCGAGGCGGGGGGTAAGAGGCATGTCATTCTCCTATGTCCAATTTCGGCGTTGCGCGCGGCCTTCGCTCGTCCGATGCCTCCCTTGTGTCACACCGGCCTGAACGCTCGCGAAACAGGCCGTTCATCTGCCCATGGGGCGTGCCCTGGATGCGGTGATATGTGGAAGGATGGTCGCGAAGGGCGTGGGACGCGTAAGGCGTTAAAAGCGGGTTCAGCCGCGACGACCTAGAGGTCTGCTCTATGCCCCGTTTCTCCTTTCCCTCCTTGCTGGTCGTGCCGCTTGCTGCGGTGGGGCTTCTGATTCCCGCTTCCGGTTTCACCGTTCCCGCGCGGGCTCAGGACGCCGCCCGCCAGGTCGTCCCGGCATTTGACGAGGCCGGCCGGCGCTTGCTGACCGATCTGCAGGGCGCGGGGCAATTGTTCGCGGCGCAGGCGCTGGCGAGCTGGATCACCGCCTCGCGCAACGATGCGGTGGCCGCCGGCGTCGAGCCGATCCCGCCCGCCATTCGCGCGCGGCTGCGCGGCCATATGCCGGACGCCCTGCTCGACCGCGTGCGCTATCGCGTCGGCCAGGGTCACGAGTTCAGCCTGCAGACCAATACCTTCAACCGCAGCAATGCCGCGGCGATCACGCTGGACGATGTGGTGCTGTTCCGCTCCGCCGAGGATGCCGCCTCGGATGTCGGCCTGTGGGCGCACGAGCTGCACCATGTGCACCAGTATCGCCAATGGGGCGTCCAAGGTTTCGCCCAGCGCTACACGCGGGAATATCAGGGTGTCGAGGCGGAGGCCCATGCCGGGGCGGACCGGGTGGTCGCCGCGATGCGGACGGCTGGGACAGCAACGCCCACGCCTGCGCGCTAGGTTGCGGGGACGAAGTGGCGGGGGTCAAATTCAACCTTCTCCCCTTGAGGAAGAAGGATAAGGAGCCTTGTCGCCATCTGGCGGTTAGGCGGAGTTGGATGAGGGGTGGCGGATCTCTGATCGGCGCGATCCTTTGGGTCGCTTACCTCTCTCCCAGCTTCGACTAAGGCAGCAGGCTGCCAAGTCTGCGCATCCCTCTCCCTCAAGGGGAGAGGGTTTGGAGCTTGTCCCTCGCGCGCACAACGCCTTTGAGCGTGACTGGAATGAGGTCGTTCGGCGCACGCCGCCTCTTCCCCCAAAAAAAAGGGCGCTCGTCCGGTTGGACAAGCGCCCCTTGGCTCAAGCTGCCTTGGACCGCGAGGCGCGTTTGCGCTCGTTGGGGTCGAGGTAGCGCTTGCGCAGGCGGATGGTCTTGGGCGTCACCTCGACCAGTTCGTCATCGTCGATATAGGCGATGGCCTGCTCCAGCGTCAGCTTCCACGGCGGCGTCAGGCGGACGGCGTCGTCCTTGCCGCTGGCGCGGAAGTTGGTGAGCGCCTTAGACTTCATCGGGTTGACCTCAAGGTCTTCCGGCTTGGCGTTCTCGCCGATGATCATGCCTTCGTAGAGCGCTTCGCCCACGCCGACCATCAACACACCGCGCTCCTCAAGGGGCCCGAGCGCATAGGCATTGGCCTCGCCGGCGCCGTTGGAGATCAGCACGCCGTTCTTGCGCCCTTCGATCTTGCCCTTGTGGGGACCGTATTTCTCGAACAGCCGGTTCATGATGCCGGTTCCGCGCGTATCGGAGAGGAACTCGCCATGATAGCCGATGAGGCCGCGCGAGGGTGCCGAGAAGGTGATGCGGGTCTTGCCGCCACCCGAAGGCCGCATGTCGGTCATCTCAGCCTTGCGCTGGTTCATCTTGTCGACCACCGTGCCCGAGAATTCATCGTCCACGTCGATGACGACCGTCTCATAAGGTTCGGTGCGGTTGCCGTTTTCATCCTCGCCGAACAGCACGCGCGGGCGCGAAATGCCGAGCTCGAAGCCTTCACGGCGCATCGTCTCGATGAGCACGCCGAGCTGAAGCTCGCCGCGACCGGCGACCTCGAAGCTGTCCTTGTCCGCGCTCTCGGTGACCTTGATCGCGACATTGCTCTCGGCTTCGCGGAACAGGCGGTCGCGGATCATGCGGCTGGTCACCTTGTCGCCTTCACGGCCCGCCATCGGCGAATCGTTCACCGCAAAGCGCATGGAAAGCGTCGGCGGATCGATGGGCTGTGCCTTGATCGGCTCGGAGACCGAGGTGTCGGCAATGGTGTTGGCCACGGTGGCGACGGTCAGGCCGGCAAGGCTGATGATGTCGCCGGCGCGCGCTTCATCGACCGGCACGCGGTCGAGGCCCTGGAACGTCATGATCTTGGAGGCGCGGCCGGTCTCGATGACCTTGCCGTCCATGTCCAGCGCATGGATGGGCTGATTGATCTTCACGGTGCCGGAGGTCACGCGGCCCGTGAGGATACGGCCGAGGAAGTTGTCGCGGTCCAGCAGCGTTACCAGGAAGGTGAACGGCGCGTCGATGTCCAGCGCCGGCGGCGGCACATGGTTCACGATCGTCTCGAACAGCGGCGTCAGCGTGCCTTCGCGCTTGGTCGGGTCGGTGCTGGCATAGCCGTTGCGGCCGGAGGCATAGAGCACGGGGAAGTCGAGCTGCTCGTCGGTCGCGTCGAGGCTCACGAACAGGTCGAACACCTCGTCCAGCACTTCCTGGATGCGCTGATCGGGCCGGTCGACCTTGTTGACGACGACGATCGGACGCAGGCCGAGGGCCAGCGCCTTGCCGGTCACGAACTTGGTCTGCGGCATCGCGCCTTCGGAGCTGTCCACCAGCAGCACCACGCCATCGACCATCGAGAGGATGCGCTCCACCTCGCCGCCGAAGTCGGCGTGGCCGGGCGTGTCGACGATGTTGATGCGCGTGCCTTCCCACTCGATGGAGGTGGGCTTGGCGAGAATCGTGATCCCGCGCTCCTTCTCCAGATCGTTGGAGTCCATCGCCCGCTCATCGACGCGCTGATTGTCTCGAAAAGTGCCGGACTGGCGGAAAAGCTGGTCGACGAGGGTGGTCTTGCCATGATCGACGTGCGCGATGATGGCAACGTTCCGCAGAGCGTTGGGACGGGGGCTCATGATAATCTCTCTGGGCTTGTGGACGGCCGACACGGGTCATCCGGCCGGAATTTCTCGCGGCCCTTAGCGGAAAGCGGCGCTCGGCGCAACGGCCAGCAACGCGGATGGTCCGCGGTCTCGTTACAGCCAGGACGGCCAGCCTAAGTACTTGAAGGCAATGACCATCGTTGCGCATGGTCGTCAAGCCATTACACTCCACGCGACAAAGCGATGGTTGCGGTGCCGCGCAAAACCCCCGGTCGGGGGCGGCCGCAGGTCTCGCAGCCCGCGCGATACGATCTCGCATCAACAGGAGCTGCCATACAGGATGCCGCATTACACGCCGCTCATCGCCACGGTCGTCGCCGGCCTCGTCGCTGCCTTTTTCATGGGCGCGCTGGCGATGCGGCTGCGGGTCTCGCCCATTGCCGGCTATCTCGTCGCCGGTGTGATGGTGGGACCGTTCACGCCGGGCTTCGTCGCCGATCCCAACCTCGCCAATGAACTTGCGGAAATCGGCGTCATCCTCCTGATGTTCGGCGTCGGGCTTCATTTTTCGGTGAAGGATCTGATGGCGGTGCGGCGCATCGCCGTGCCAGGGGCGGTGGTGCAGATCGCCACGGCCACCGTGCTCGGCATGGCGCTGGCCTGGCTGATGGGTTGGGGCCTGCTCTCCGGCTTCATCTTCGGCCTTGCTCTGTCGGTCGCCAGTACCGTTGTGCTGCTGCGGGCCTTGCAGGTGCGCGATCTGGTGGAGACGGAGCGCGGACGCATCGCCGTGGGCTGGCTGATCGTTGAGGATCTGGTTATGGTCCTGGCGCTGGTGCTGCTGCCGGTGCTGGCCGGCATCGCGCTCGATCCGCAGAGCGAGGGTCTCTCGGCGATCGGTTGGCCAGTTCTCGTCACGATCCTCAAGGTGAGCGGCTTTGTCGCGCTGATGCTGCTGGTCGGGCGGCGGATCATTCCATGGGCGCTGCACTGGGTGGTGCACACCGGCTCGCGCGAGCTGTTCCGCCTTGCGGTGCTGGCCATTGCGCTGGGCGTGGCCGCTGGATCGGCCTTCATCTTCGATGTGTCGTTCGCGCTCGGCGCCTTCTTTGCGGGCATGATCCTGGGCGAAACCCCGCTCAGCCGGCGCGCGGCGGAGGAGACGCTGCCGTTGCGCGATGCATTCGCGGTGCTGTTCTTCGTCTCGGTCGGCATGCTGTTCGATCCGATGGTGATCCTTCGCCAGCCCTTGCCGCTGCTCGCGACAGTGACGATCATCACGGTCGGAAAATCGCTCGCTGCCTATGCCATCGTCCGGGTATCCGGCTATCCGCGCGAGACGGCGATGACGGTTGCAGCCAGCCTCGCGCAGATCGGCGAATTCTCGTTCATTCTCGTCACGCTGGGCTTTGGTCTCGGCGTCCTTCCGTCCGAAGCGCGCGACCTGATCCTCGCTGGCGCGATCATCTCGATCTTCCTGCACCCCTTCCTGTTTTCCTACATCGCCCATCGCGCGAGAGAGGCGGCCAAGGTCGATGCGCCGCCGGTGGCAGCTCCGTCCGCCACGCTCGTGCATGTCGTGCTGGTCGGTTATGGCCGCGTCGGCCGGCTGATCGCCAAGGCCCTGCGCGAGCGGAACAAGCCGCTGGTGGTCATTGAGAGCAATGCCGAACTGACCGATGCCGCGCGGCGCGACGGTCATGAGGCCGTGACCGGCAACGCGCTGGACCGGCGGGTGCTGGAGGCGGCCGGCATCGACCGCGCGACCAGCCTGCTCATTGCGATTCCCGAGGGGTTCGACGCCGGGGCCATCGCCCAGAAGGCGCGCGCGCTGCGCCCCGGGATCGGCATTGTCGCGCGGGCCCATTCGGACGGCGAGGTGGATCATCTGATCAAGCTGGGGATCGGTGACGTCGTGATGGGCGAGCGCGAACTGGCGGCGCGGATGCTGGAGCTTGCGCTGCGTGGAAACATGCAAGCGCAAAGCATTTGATGTCGCGCGCATCACCGCTCGACAGAGGGACGGGACATTGTCATCTATTGAGCAAGCGGCCTGCCGGACAGTCATGACGGCAGGGGCCGCATCATGGGTCGGGAGACAAAGGCATGGGTGCCGATAACAGCGGGGTGGGGATCAGCAAAACTGCTGAAGGCTGGGCAGGCGACATGGGGCGCAACTGGCTCGCCAATCTGGATCGGCTCGAGGGGATGATTGACCCGATCGGCGTGGTGGCGCTGGCTCGGGCGGACTTCCAGCCGGGCGAGCGCGTGATCGATGTCGGCTGCGGCGGTGGTGGCACCAGCCTTGCGATTGCCCGGGCAGTGGCGCCGGAGGGGCATGTCACCGGCGTCGACATCTCGTCCGACCTCATCCTGTCCTGCGGCGCGCGTGCAACGCTCAGTGGCCTGCAGAATGTCAGCTTCGTCTGTGCCGACGCCGGTGCCGCGCCGATCAACGGCGCGCCATTCGACCGGCTGTTTTCGCGCTTCGGGTCGATGTTCTTTGCCGAGCCCAAGGCGGCGTTTCGCAATCTGCGCAGGCAGGTCCGCGACGGCAGCCGTATCGATCTCGCGGTCTGGGCGGCGCCACCGGAAAATCCCTGGATGCAGCTGATGCAGCAGGCGCTGAAGGATCTGCTGCCGGCGCCGGATGGACGGCCGGACCCCAGAGCGCCCGGCCCGTTCGCCTTTGCCGATACGGCATGGCTGGAAGAGGTGCTGGCGCACGCAGGGTTCGCAAACATGGACGTGGCGCCGTGCCTGCGCGATCTGCCGGTCGGCGGACCCGGCGCGAGCGCGCAGGATGCCGCGACCTTCGTGCTGTCGGCCATGCACATCGGCAATCAGGTCGCGCCTGACCGGATGCCGGAGGCGCAGGCCCGCCTTGCGGCCGCCTTTGTGCCGCATCATGTGCCCGGACAGGGCGTCATGCTCGCCGGCAAGGCTTTATTGGTGAGCGCCGTCGCCGCCTAGTTCGGAACCGGCGCGCCTGGCTTGGCTATGTCGCGCACAGAAAAGAAGGGCCGGCGCAAGGCCAGCCCTTCCCGTTTAGCGAAAACGCTGGATCAGAACTTGCCGACGAGGCCGACCATGACCTGATGACGCTGCATGCTGATGCCGGTGTCGACATCGTCGAACTTCAGCTTGCCATAGTCGGAGAAGCGGTACTCGCCACGGATGCCGAAGCGGCCGAAGCTGTACTCAACGCCGGCACCGAGACGATAGCCGTCGAGGTTGTCGCCGTCGCTGATGGAGTCGACGCCGTCGGTGTAGCTCACCTTGAGGCGGGCGTTGGTGTAGCCGGCCTTCGCGTAGATCAGCGCGTTGGGGGCGAGCTTGGCGCCAGCGCGGACGCCGACGTACAGATCGCGCGCGGCCGACAGCGACAGCTCATCGCCCGTCACGAACTGGTCCGTGACCGATTCCTTGACCTCGGAGTCAGCGACTTCCGCTTCGACGCCAACCACGGCGGAACCGAGATCGGCATTGTAGCTGAGGCTCACGCCATAAGCGAAATCATCGCTGCTTCCATTGTCGACGCCGTCGCTCAGCCGCACCGAGTCATAGCCGCCGAGGACCGCGAGGCTCAGGCCGGAGAAGGTGGGGCCTTCCTGCGCAGCGGCAGGGGTGGCAACGATCACGGCGGCTGCGGAAGCCAGAACAGCAAGTTTCATTGTATTTTCCTTGTTTTAATCTCGCCTTCTGCACGAGGCGGACGGGCCGCTTATGGAGCCCGGTTAACGGGGTCAACCATCTCGTGGTTGCAATGCATCACTAGTGAGGCCGGATTGTTGCAAATAGGCAACATATCCGGACGAGCGAACTTGGGGTTTTCGTCCGTCCTCGGGGACGCTGAGGCCTAGCTGTCCCGCGTCAGCTCATCACGCTTGCCGGGATGGCGCTTCAGCTCGTCGCTGAGCGGATCATGCGCCAGCCCTTCCAGCCGCGTACCGGAAACATAGGCAGCGCGGCCGAGCAACTGCGCGCCGATCGGGAGGGTAATGAGCAGGAACAGGATCGTCAGCCCGCTGGTCCAGTTCAGCTCCGCGATGTCGGCCGCCAGCACGACGCCGAGCAGCATCAGCGTTGCCCCCAGTGTGCCAGCCTTGGTGGCGCTGTGCATCCTCTGCAGGGGATCGCGCAGTCGCACGATGCCAATGGCGGCGATGAGCAGAAAGGCGGTACCTGCAATCAGCAGGGCCATGGCGAGGATCATCATTGCCGCCTCCGCTTGCGTTCCAGGAACACGGCGAAGGCTGCCGTGGCGACGAAGTTGATCAGGGAGATGCCGAGCGCAATGTCCAGAAAGGCGCCGCGCCCGGTCGCCAGCGTGGTCAGTGCCGCGAACCCGACGGCGATGGCGGTCAGCATGTCGAGCGCGACGAACCGGTCGGCAAAGCTCGGTCCGGATACCATGCGCCAGCCGGCGAGCAGGAAGGCCAGCGCCAGCGGCACGGCGAGAACAGTGGTGAGCGTCGCCATATCGATCATCGCTCCAACTCCATGATCCAGCGCTCGTAGATCCGCTTGAATCGCGCGATGGTCGTCGCGGCATCGGCGGTGTTGAGCACATGGACGTAGAGGCTGTGCTGGTCCTCGGAGACATGCAGGCAGGTCGATCCGGGCGTGAGCGACATGAAATAGGCGAAGAGGGCAACGGCCCAAGGCCGCTGCAAGTCCGTCTCCACACGGATGATCGCTGGGGCGGTGCGGATGCGCGGGGACAGGACAATCCTCGCGACCGCGAGCGAGGCGACGAGGAGATCCCACAGGAACATCGCGACCAGCGTCAGACCGGCGCGCAGGCGGCGGGCGGGCCTCATAAGCCGCCTCCGCTGACAGCGGCCAGCGCGCGGCTGGAGAGGAGTGAGAGCGTCCACAGGCTTTGTGGCAGTAGGCCGATGGCGATGGTCGCGCCGGAGAGGATCGCCATGGCGATCAACCCCGCCAGCGGCACCTTGCGCACCGGCTTGCCGCGCGGTTCCTTCCAGCAGGCATCGGACCAGAAGATGGACATGGAGACGATGGTCATCAGCCCGCCGATCAGCGCGATAATGCCCAGCCAGGCCATGCCTGCATCAAAGCTTTCGCGAATGACGATGAACTTGGCCCAGAAGCCGGAGAGGGGCGGGATGCCCGCCAGCGACAGCACCGGCACGGCGAGCACCAGCGAAAAGAGCGGGTTCGTCCGCGCCATGCCGCCTGCCCGCGTGAGATCCCAGCTTCCGCTGGCCCGGCGGATCAGGCCGGCACCAAGGAACAGATTGGCCTGCACGATGATCGAGTGGACCATGTAGAACACCGCGCCGGCAATCCCCTCGCGCGTGGCGATCGCCAATCCGATGGTCATGTAGCCCACCTGCGCGACGATATGGTAGGCGAGGATGCGGCGCATGTCTGTGTGTGCCAGCGCGCCCGCGCAGCAGATGAGGATGGTCGCAGCCGCGATCCAGCCGAACACCGGCACCATCTGCGCGGCGCCGATGCCGCCCGCGCCCACGCCAAACACACCCGCGAACACCAGCAGCAGCGCATAGAAGCCCATCTTGGTCAGCAGGCCGGCGAACACGGCGACGGCGGTGATCGGCCCGGTATGATAGGAGGCCGGCAGCCAGAGGTGGAAGGGAAACAACCCGGCCTTGAGCGCGAAACCGGCCATCAACAGCGCGGTCGCGGTCGCGGAGGCGAAGCTGGGCGGGCGGCTGGCGAGCGCAGTGGCTGCTGCGCCAACATCCAGCGTGCCGGTGATCCCGTAGATCATGCCGACGCCGAGCAGGATGAAGGTCGCCGCCAGCATGGAGAAGCTGGCATAACGGATGGCGCCATCGATCTGCGCCGGGCGGCGATCCAGCGTCAGCAGGCCCAGCGCGGCGATCAGCGCCAGTTCGAACCAGACGTAGAGGTTGAACAGATCGCGGGTCAGGAACGCGCCGTTCACCGCGCCGGTCATCGCCAGCATCAGCGCATCATAGCCGGCGCGGCGGCGGCGCGGGCCGACGTCGACCAGCGCGTAGATCGCTGCGGCAAAGGCGATGAGTGCCGTGACGACCACCAGCACCAGCCCCGGCATCGTCGCCGAGAAACTGATCGAGATGCCGTGCGGCCAGCCGCCGAACACGGTGAGCGGCACGAGATTGCCGCCATTGGCCTGCACGAAGAGCAGCAGCGAGACGACCAGCAGAAGGCCGTTCGTGATCAGGCCGATGGCGCGGGTGAGCGCGATGCGCGCGCGCAGGATGAGCACCAGTGCCGCGCCGATGAAGGGCAGGATGACGGGCGCGGGCAGCAGCAGCGCATCAGTCATCGGTCAGCTCCCGCTCCTGCGGCGTGCCCAGCGCTTCGGCGGAATCGACGTTGCGCGCATCGATGCTGTGGCTGTGACGCCAGGCGCGCAGCACCAGCACGGCGAGCATCACCGTGAGCGCGAAGCCGATGACGATCGCGGTGAGGATCAACGCCTGCGTGATCGGATCGGCAGACTCGCCCAGCGCGCGCTGGCCTTCGCCCACAATCGGCGGCTGCCGACTCTGGATGCGCCCGGCCAGGAAGATCAGGATGTTGACCCCCGTCGCCAGCATCGAAAAGCCGAGCAGCATCTTCACCAGATTGCGCGAGAGGATCATGTAGAGCGCGCAGGCGATGATGCCCGCGCCGACGGCGCCATAGAGCAGGGTCATCGCGTCGCCTCCCGCTGGAGGCCGAAGTGGAAGGCCAGCACGGCGCCGAGCACTACCAGGTACACGCCCAGATCGAAGATCAACGTGGTCGAGAGGGCCGGAATGAGGCCACCCGGCTCCCACCAGAGATGGGTGAGGAACGGCTCGCCGGTTATCAGGCCGGGCAGGCCAGCGAGCAGCACGCATAGCATGCCAAGGCCCACCAGCGTCAGGGTGCGCAGGCGCAGCACGCGCTGGGCGTGATTGACGCCATAAGCCAGTGCCAGCAGCGCAAAGCTGAGAGCTGCGACCAGCCCGCCGACGAACCCGCCGCCCGGCTGGTTGTGACCGCGGAACAGAATGACCAGCGAGGCGAGCAGCAGCAGCAGGCTGATCCAGCGCCCGGCGACCTGCAGGGAGAAGTGGACCGGCTCGGGACCGGGCACCGGCCCTTCGCTGCCCCGGCTGCGCAGCAGCGAGCGTGCCATGACGGCGGCAATGGCAATCACGATGGTTTCACCCAGCGTATCGATGGCGCGGAAATCCACCAGGATGACGTTGACCACATTATGGCCATGCGCCGCCACGAGGCTCATCTGGCCGAAGAAGCGGCTGGCGGCGGACACATGCTCGCGCGCGGCCATGTCCATCACTGCCAGGAACAGCAGCGCGCTGATGCTGATCGCAAGCAGGGCGTCGCGCTTGCGCATCGCGCGGGTGCGCGTCGCCGGGCTGGCGAGCGGTACCGCCAGCAGGAGCGCGGAGAGCAGCACGACGAGCAGCGCTTCCACGGTGAACTGGGTGAGCGCCAGATCGGGCGCGCCGTTCATCAGGAAGGTGATCGCGGCGGCAAAGCCGGCAAGGCCGGTGGCGATCATGCCGCTCAGCAGTGTATTGGCGCGGGCGGCGGCGATGGCCCCGCCGAGCCCGATGAGCGCGACCAGCGCCTCGCCGGGACGAATATCGCCGGGGAACGGAATGTCAGGCGCGACACCGGCCTTCGCCACCGACCACGCGATCAGCAAGCCGGCGCCGCCGACCACCGCCAGCAGATAGCGGCGCAGGTCGCCATGCTGGAGCGCGTCCGTCAGCTTGCGGGAGGAGAGGATCAGATTGCGCAGGCTGATTTCCCACAGCGGCTCGATCTCATAGGTGTTGAACTGCTTGGTCTGCCGCAGCCAGATGTGGATCTTGCGCCAGAAGGCCACGATCAGCGCGCCGATGGAGACCACGACAAAGCTCAGCAGCAGCATCGGCGTGAGGCCGTGCCACACGGTCAGGTCCACCTCCACGGCGCGGCCGTAGACCGAGGCGACCGCCGGGCGGATGGCGACGCGCGTGATCCAGTCCGGCGCGAGGCTCATGAACAGGCCGGCGGCAGAGAGAAGCAGCGGGGGCATCACGAGCGAGAAGGTCTCGCCATGCTGCACCTTGTTCACCTTGCCGCGGCCCATGAAGAACGGACGCAGCGTCACCACCCCGGCCACGCCGACCATGACGGCGTTGACCATCACGGCGATGGCCAGCGGGATGACTTCCCAACTGCTCTCCAACTGCGCCTGGAACAGGAATTCCTTGGAGATGAAGCCGATGAACGGCGGGATGCCGGCCATGGAGAGACTGGCGCCAAGGCAGGCCAGCGCCGTCAGCGGCAGATGCCGGGCAAGCCCGCCCATGGCGCGCAAGCTGTAGAGGCCCGTCGCGTGCAGCACCGATCCCGCGCAGAAAAACAACGCCGCCTTGTAGAGCGCGTGGGCGAACAGGAAGCCGATCATCGCCACCGACGCCGCCGGCCCGTCCAGCCCGACGAGCAGCACGAGAATGCCGAGCGAGGCGATGGTGGAATAAGCCAGCGCGGACTTGAAATTCTCCGCGCGCAGGGCCTGCAGCGCGGCGACGAGCATGGTGACGCAGGCCACGGTGATCAGCACGCCCCGGCCCCAGCTTTCCGCCCCGATCACCGGCTCGAACCGTGCAAGCAGATAGATGCCGAGCTTCACCATCGTCGCCGAGTGCAGATAAGCCGAGGCGGGCGTCGGCGCCTGCATCGCGTTGGGCAGCCAGAAGTGGAATGGGAATTGCGCGGACTTGGTGAAGCCCGCAATCAGAATGCAAATGACGATGGCCGTGCCCCATGGGCTGTCATGCAGTTCGCCGGCCCGCGCCACCGCCTGCGCCATGGAATAGGTGCCGAGCACATGGCCGATCATCGCGACCGCCATCAGCAAGGCGAGGCCGCCGAACGCCGTCACCTGCAGCGACATCAGCGCCGCCCGGCGGGCGCGGGCACTGCGTCCCTCAAAGCCAATGAGGAGGAAGGAGAGAATGCTGGTCGCTTCCCAGAAGACGAGGAAGACAAGCAGGTTCTCCGCCAATACCGCCCCCAGCATGGCGCTGAGGAAGAGCAGGATGTAGCAGAAGAAACGGGCGCGTTCGGCCGGCGACTTGTTGGTGAGATAGCCGCCGGCATAAATCGTCACCAAGCCGCCCAGCCCGGTGATGAGTAGGCAGAGCAGGAAGGAAAAGCCATCGAGCCGCAGCGTGAAATCAAGGCCGAGCCAGGGTGCCCATTCCGCCGCTTCCCCCTTGACCCAGCCCCGTTCCACGAACTGCGCCATGTTTACGAACGCCGCGAGCAGGCCGAAGGGGAAGAGGGCGATCACCATGCCCGCACCACGCCCAATGACGTAGGCCAGCAGCGGCATCAGGCAGGCGCCGAGGAAGGAAATCAGCAATATCGTCAGCATCTGACAAACCTAATGCACAGTTTTGCCTGATGATGCAGCACCCAATGGCCGCGCGGGGGCGTTTTCTCGCTCAGAATGCAGAGGCAACGCGCGGCGCAGTCAGGAAGGGTTGGCGAAACCGGTTCGTCCCGCTTATCAAAGTGGGATGATCGATCGTCGCGATTTTGCCCTGGCTATGGGTGCGAGTGTTCTGCTGGCCGGCTGTGCCGACAAGCGGGAGGGGATGAATGACCCGGTGGCCCGCCTGCAGGCGATGGAGCGCGCGATCGGCGGCAGGCTGGGCGCGCTCGTGCTCGATACCGGCAGCGGACGCAGCTTCGGCTGGCGGACCGACGAGCGCTTCTGTCACTGCTCGACCTTCAAATTGTCCTTGGCGGCAATGGCCCTGCGCGAAAGCGACGCCGGGCGCCTCGATCTGGCGGAAGAGCTGAGCTTCAGCCAGGCGGACCTCGTCGCCTACGCGCCGGTGGTGGAGGAAAATCTCGCCAGAGGGCGCTTGCCGATCTTCAGCTTGGCCCAGGCGATTCAGATCACCAGCGACAATGCCGCCGCCAACATCCTCATGCGCCGGCTCGGCGGCCCGGAAGCGTTGACCCGCTTCTGGCGGGAGATTGGCGACAGCACGAGCCGGCTGGATGGCTATGAGCCGGAGATCAATGTGATCCCGCCCGGCACCGAGCAGAACAGCACAACGCCAGCGGCGATGGCGCAAACCGTGCGCAAGATCGTGCTTGGCGATGTGCTCAGCGCGGCCAGTCGCGACCGGCTGAGGGAGTGGATGGTGCAGACCCAGAGCGGGCGCAATCGCATCAGGGCCGGCATTCCCACCGATTGGCAGGGCATGGACAAGACGGGCACCGGGATGCGCCAGGGCGTTGGCAACAAGACAAACGATCTGGCGGTGTTGGTCCCGCCGGGTGGACGCAGTCCGCTGATCGTGATCGGTTATGTCGAGACGCCGACCTTCGCCGAAGACGTCCGGCCGCAAGACGAAGCCGCGCTCAAGGCGCTGGGCGCGCTTGCAGTCAGTTGGAGCGCCTGATCGCCGTGGGCGACCAGGATTTCGTTATTCCCGCGCTCGCGGAAATCCAGTTCCACGCCTGCGCCGGGAAGTAACGTCCGAGCTGGATTCCCGCGTTCGCGGGAATGACGAAGGTGAAGCGCCTTCGCGATTAACCCTCTGCACCTAAAACCTAATCCACGAACGCCCGCTCGATCACATAATCCCCCGGCTTGGCATTCGAGCCCTCCTCAAAGCCGAGCGCGTCGAGGCGGGCGGAAAAGTCGCGGATCATCGCCATCGATCCGCACATCATCACCCGGTCGGTTTCGGGGTCCAGGCGCGCGGGGCCGCTCAGGCCGCGGAATAGCGTGCCGTCGTCGATCAGGGCATCGAGCCGCCCCGTGGTGCGGAAAGGCTCGCGCGTCACCGTGGGGCAATAATGGAATTGCAGCAGGGCCTGATCTTGCACCAGCGGATCGCCGGCGAGCTGGCTTTCCAGATCGGTGCGGCATGCCAGATCGGCGACCGTGCGCACGCTGTGCGCGAGCATGACCTGGCCGAAATACTCATAGACATCCGGATCGCGCACGAGGCTGAGGAAGGGCGCGAGGCCCGTGCCGGTGGAGAGCAGGAACAGGCGGCTGCCGGGCCGCAGGGCGTCCATCACCAGCGTGCCGGTGGGCTTGCGGCCAAGATAGAGACGGTCGCCGGGCTGAATCTTGCACAGGCGCGAGGTGAGCGGGCCATCCTCGACGCGGATCGAGAGAAATTCCAGTTCCTCGGCATAAGCGGGGCTGGCGATGGAATAGGCGCGCAGCAGCGGCCGCCCATTCTCACCCGGCAGGCCGAGCATCACGAACTCGCCGGAGCGGAAGCGGAAGCTCGCCGGCCGCGTGATCGCGAAGCTGAAGAGATGGTCGTTCCAGTGCTTCACCCAGCGAACGGATTCCACGCTGAGTGCGCCGGTCGGCTCGAGCTCGAAGCCGTGATGGGTCATGTCATTCATTGGGGAACCTTACAATGGCGGGATCGAACATGGGCAGCGCGGGCCAGAGTTCAACCGTCCGTAGCGCCGCGCCGAGCGAATCCAGCGCCATACGTAGCGCCGGGGCGCCCTCGGGCTGCACGACAAGCGCGACCGTCGCGGGCGTTCGATCTGCGTGCGCCCCGCCCGCCAGGCGGATCAGGCTGAGCAGAAGCGCCTCGCCATCGCTGAGCCGGGGGCAATCGACGTCCGCAAAGGACAGCTTCTCGCGCGCGTGACGGTTCAGCACCGCCATCATCATGTGGAAATGCGGGAAGCCGGCCATGAGATCCGCCTTGTGAAAGGCGGGGCCGACATCGCCGCACGGGCAGCGCCCGCAAGAGACCGCCTTTGCCCAATGCCGCATGGCCCAGACGAGCAGACGGCCGCCACGATCGAGCAAGGAAAGCGGGCAATCCAGAAACGCATACATAGGCAATCTCTCCCGTGGCAGTCAGGGGCGATGGCAGGCGGCGCTGGCGCCGGCAAGGCAAGCGCGCATATCGCCGGTGGAAGGACGTTCCCGGCCCGCTGCACCTGCAGGCCGGGAACGTCCGCGCCGCGCGAAGAGGGGTTCGCGCGGGTGAAGGCGTTGCGGTTGCATCATCTGCTAATGACAATGAATCGCATTAACAGCGTCATGCCGATCCCTGTGGACGTCGTCAAGCGCGATCTGCATCTTTCGCTTCATCCAAGCACCGAGCGGTGATGCGAAGGATCAACTGGCATCCCGCACCATGCCCCGCTATGCGCGGCCAGCGGCGATTGCACGGCATCGAGTCAGCGCCGTCGCACGAACGGGCAGCATCAGGATGCGCTGCCTGAAGCAAGGAGAACCATCTATGCCCGCCCTGCGCCCCGATATCGATCCCGATGGCCTGCTCGAATATTCGGTGGTCTTCACGGATCGCTCGCTCAATCATATGAGCCAGGCTTTCCAGGGCGTGATGCGCGATATCCACGCCACCTTGTGCGAAGTCTACAACGCCGAGCGCGCGGTGGTCGTCCCCGGCGGCGGCACCTATGCGATGGAGGCGGTCGCCCGCCAATTCGCCACCGGCGAAAAGGTGATGGTCATCCGTAACGGCTTCTTCTCCTATCGCTGGACGCAGATTTTCGAGGCGGGATCGATCCCCGCGTCGGAAACGGTCATGAAGGCCCGCCGCATCGGCAATGGCGGCGCGGACCAGCCTTTCGCGCCCGCGCCTGCCGACGAGGTCGTCGCCACCATCCGTGCCGAGCGGCCCGCCGTCGTCTTCGCCCCGCATGTCGAGACCGCGTCGGGCATGATCCTGCCGGACGATTATATTCGCGCCGTCGCGGACGCGGTGCATGAGGTCGGCGGCCTCTTCGTGCTCGATTGCATCGCATCGGGCTGCATCTGGGTGGACATGGTCGCGACCGGCGTCGACATCCTCATTTCCGCCCCGCAAAAGGGCTGGTCCGCGCCGCCGTCGGCCGGGCTGGTGATGATGAACGCCGCCGCGCTGGAGCGCTGCCGCGCCCGCCAGTCGACCAGCTTCGCGATCGATCTCGCCAAGTGGAACAGCATCATGGAAGCCTATCTGAACGGCGGCCATGCCTATCATGCCACCATGCCCACCGATGCCCTGCGCACCTTCCACAAGGCGATGATGGAAACCAAGCAAATCGGCTTCGAGACGCTGCGCGCCGCGCAATGGGAGCAGGGCAATGCCGTGCGGGCGATGCTGGCGGAGCGCGGCGTGCGGTCGGTCGCCGCCGATGGCTTTGCCGCGCCGGGCGTGGTCGTGGTGTTCACGGAGGATGCCGCGATGCAGACCGGCAAGCCCTTCGCCGCGCTCGGCCTGCAGGTCGCCGGCGGCGTGCCACTGATGGTGGATGAAGGCCCGGATTATCGCAGCTTCCGCATCGGCCTCTTCGGCCTCGACAAGCTCAAGGACGTGCCCGCCAGCCTCAAGCGGCTGGAAACGGCGTTCGATCAGCTGTTCTGAGCTGGTCCGTCAGCCCTCTCCTGGAACAGGAGAGGGTTGGACTGGGCTGGAAATCAATGCTGCTCTTCAACGGAGTGAGAGCAAAAGGGGGCCTATTTGGAACCCACGCCATTGCGGACGATCAGCTTTCCATTGTCTTCCGCGATCAGAGCTTTGTCGCCGTTATAGCGAATATGGCTGCGCGCCATTTTTGCACATTCGGCGTCATGATTGATTTGGCGCGCGACCCATCGTTTCCAGGCAGGCTGCTGCAAAGCCCGGCACTCGGCTTCATAAATGCCGCAACTATGGGCGGCCCGCATTTCTTTGATTAACAGCAGCCAACGACTTCGATCTTTCGGAATGCCCTCCTCTGGAGGCTGGCGGTCATAGTCCACACGGTCTTCTGGGCTTTCCATAAGCCGATCATAGCGATCACTTTGTTCACTGCCCATGCCTTTTCTGAGATATTGCTGTGGGCCACAGAGCATCAAAGTGGACTGACTGCATCCCCAGCAGGTTCTGCCAGCCGACATGGCCTGAAGTCGCTTCCTTCAGCCGTGCCAGGCCTGCGAGCCATTGCCGCAACCCCGCCCGCTACAACAGGCCGTGTTCGGCGAAGCTGAAGACGGCCTGACCGGCAAAAACCCAGTGGTCTGCGACTTGAATGTCCAAGGGGCGCGCCGCTTTGCAGATTTGGTCCGTCATGATCCGGTCGGCCTTGCTGGGTTCGGCGATGCCGGAGGGGTGGTTGTGGGCAAGAATGATGTGCGCCGCCCCGAGGATGATCGCGGTCATGACGATTTCGCGGACATAGACCGGGGTGCTGTCATATCCCCCGGACCAATGAGTACGGCTCTCGATGACGTGTTTGAGCTGGCTCAGATAGACCACATGGAAGTGCTCGATCCGGCAATGCCCGATTTCCGCAGCAAGGTGACGCTTCAACTTTTCGACATCGAGGGGCTGCGTGGTCTTCAACGCTTCGGATGCCAGCACGCTGAGATGAAGGCTCCGAAAGTCCTTGATCGCGCGTATCTGCGCCTCCGAAGCGCCCCGCAATTTGAGGACGTCCGGTGGAGCGTGGACCAGCTCAGCCAGCGAGGCGAATTGCCTCGAAAGCTGCTTTGCTATCGCCCATGGCCGCGGCAGGCCGTAGAGCGCAAAAAGACCTGTCAAATGGCTCAAGGAATGCTTCATCGGCCGTTTGATGATCCGTTAAATGGTCATGCTTCTGAGATGCATTAACCATAAGAGGGACCCTAGGCGCCTGTAAAGCGGACTTATGTCTACAAGTGCACATAAGCTGTGGACAAATTTCTACCCTTACAATTCCCGCAGGGCCCGCGAGGGCCGCAGCGACATCAGTGGGATCGATCCCGCCAGCCCGATGCCTAGCGTGATGATCGCGCCGCCCGCCAGTGTCGCCAGCACCACGCCCCAGTCCGGCGCCCAGCCGAACTCGAAGACCTGCACGATCACGTACCAGGCCGCGCCCATGCCCAGCGCCAGCGAGACCAGCGCCAGCGTGGCAGCGAGCAGCGCATATTCCATCGCCTGCGTGCCGAGGATCTGCCATCGCGTCGCGCCCAGCGTCTTGAGGATCACGCTGTCATAGCTGCGCGCTTGCCGCGAGGCAGCGATGGCGCCGATCAGCACGGCGACGCCCGCGAAGATAGCGATGGAGGCCGCCGCCACGATGGCGCCGGACATCTGCTCGAGCAGCCCGCTGATCTGCTCGACCACTTCGGCCACCGCGATGACCGAGACGCCGGGGAAAGCAGCGAGCAGCGCGCGCGTCACGCCCGCGCCTTGCGCCTCGTCCATGGTAATGGTGGCGGTGAGGCTGTGCGGTGCACTCGCCAAGGCGCTGGGCGAGAAGACCATGACGTAGTTGAACCCCATGCTGTCCCAGTTCACCTTGCGCAGCGAGGCGATTTTGGCCTCGATCTCGCGGCCGAGCACGCTCACCGTCATGCTGTCGCCGATCTTGAGGTTGAGCGTCTTCGCGGCTTCCTCGTCCAGCGAGATGAGCGGCGCCCCGGCATAATCGGGCGCCCACCATTGCCCTGCGACCAGATCGCTCCCTTCCGGCAGGGTCGCGCTATAGGTCACGCCGCGCTCGCCGCGCAGGAACCAGGCGCCCTCGGGCAGTTCCTCCATGTCGGCGACGCGCTGCCCGGCATAAGCCACGATGCGCCCGCGCAGCGCCGGCACGACGTTCAGCTCCGCCGCCGGCGCCTCTTTCGCTACGATCTGCCGGAAGCGCGCTTCCTGATCGGACGGGATATCGAGCACGAACTGGTTGGGCGCCTTCTTGGGCACCGTCCGGTCGATCTCGGCAGTGAGGCTGGTCTGCACGCCGGCCAGCGTGACGAACAGCGTGAGGGCAAGGCCGAGCGCGATCACCAGCGCGGACGTCTGCGCGCCGGGGCGATAGAGATTGGCGATGGCGAGGCGCCAGAGCGGCCGACGCGGGCGAGGCACCCGCCGGGCGATCGCGCTGATCCCCCAGCCAAGCAGCAGCAGCAGGCCGAGCACCGCCGCCGTCGCCCCCAGCACTGCAGCCGAGAACAAGGGCTCGCGCGCCGTGCCGAGCGCAATCGCCAGTACCGCCAGCACGCCCAGCACCACGCCCGCGACGCTGCGCCGGTCCAGCCGGCTGCGCGGCTCGACATGCGCGCGCAGGATCGCGGCGACCGGCAGCGTCCGCGCGCGGTCCAGCGGCGGGAGGGTGAAGATATAGGCGATCAGCAGGCCATAAGCCGCGCTGGTGATGAGCGGCAGCGGATGGATGCGGAAGCCCGGCTGCACCGGCAGCACATCGCCCAGCACGGCAATCAGCGCCGGCGGCAGCAGCGCGCCCACGATCAGCCCGCAGGCAATGGCAATCGCCGCCACGGTGCCGATCTGCATGAGGTAGATGCGCTCGATATCCGCCGAGGTTGCCCCCAGCACCTTGAAGGTCGCGATGCCCCCGCGCTTGATCGCGAGATAGGAGGAGACGCCATTGCTCACCCCGATGCCCGCGATCACCAGCGCCGTGAGGCCGATGAGCGAGAGGAACTGCCCCATGCGCTCAATGAAGCGACTGGTGCCCGGCGCCGCATTCTCCCGGTCGCGGAACGACCAGCCCGCCTCGGCCTGCTCGTCCTCCAGCCGCTTGCGCAGCGCCTCGACATCGGTGCCCGGCGCCACGCGCACGCGATATTTGCTCTCATAGAGGCTGCCCGGCTGGATCAGCCCGGTGCGCCGCAGACCTTCTAACGAGACGATGGCGACCGGCCCGAGCGTAAAGCCTTCGCCCACCCGGTCCGGCTCGTCGGCGATGATGCCGGCGATGGTGAAGGTCGCGGTACCATAGCGCAGCGCGCCGCCGGGCCGCACCTGCAAGCGCTCCGCCAGCGCCTCGCCGATCATGATGCGGTCGGCGGCAAGCGGGGCATAAGTCCCTTCGCGCAGCAGCAGCTTGCCATAGAGCGGATAGGCGCCATCGACGCCCTTGAGTTCGGTCAGCACCGCCGCCGGGCCATCCGTATCGTCGGCCCCCACAGCATTCGCCATGGCCCGCAACCGGATTGTCTCGCTCATCGTCCCCAGCGCGCGCAGCGTCTGCTTCTCAGCCTCGCTTGCCTCGCGCTGGCTCATCCGCGCCTCGATATCGCCGCCCAGGATCGTCTGCCCCCGCGCGGAAATCTCGCTGGTGATGGATGTCGTCAGGCTGCCGATTGCCGCCAGCGTCGCCACGCCCAGGAACAGGCAGACGAACAGCAACCGCAGCCCCCGCAGGCCCGCATTCAGGTCGCGCCGGGCAATGGACCAGCTTGCCCGCAGGCCCAAAGCCCTCATGCGCGTCGTCATGCGGGCGCGCCCTCCACGATCAGCCCGTCGCGCATCTCGACGATGCGGTCGCAGCGCTGGGCCAGATCGGGGTCGTGGGTGATGATGATCAGCGTCGCGCCGCTCGCCTGCTGGCGGGTGAAGAGCAGGTCGATAATCGCCGCGCCCGTGTGCCCGTCCAGATTGCCCGTCGGCTCATCGGCAAAAATGATCTGCGGTCCCGGCGCCACCGCGCGTGCAATCGCCACGCGCTGCTGCTCCCCGCCGGAAAGCTGCGCGGGATAATGGTCGATGCGATGCCCGAGACCCACCGCCGTCAGCTCCGCACGCGCGCGCGCAAAGGCGTCCTCAAGCCCCGCCAGCTCCAGCGGCACCGCGACATTCTCTACTGCCGTCATCGTCGGCAGCAGGTGGAAGGCCTGCAACACGATGCCGATCTGGCCGCGCCGCGCCCGCGCCAGCCCGTCCTCATCCAGCGTGTTGAAATCCGTGCCCGCCACGCTCACGCTGCCGCTGCTCGCCTGCTCCAGACCAGAGAGCACCGCCATCAGCGAGGACTTGCCCGATCCCGATGCGCCGAGGATCGCAATGCTCTCCCCGCGCATTATGTCCAGGTCCACGCCCTTGAGGATGTCCACCTTCGCCTCGCCCGTGCCGAGCGAGAGGGTGACATTGCGGGCGCGGATCGCGATATGGGAGGCATCGATGGGTGCATGCATGCGGAAAGGGCCTCGCGTGGCAAAGACGTTTACTCGTTATGGTGTCTCACTGCTGCTTGTCCAAGCACTGCTCGCCTGTTCTCCACAAACTCCTGACACTCAGGGGGATGCCAGTGCCGGCAATAACGCCGCCGCAGCCCTCTCCAATACGGCAAATGCCACTAACGCCAGCAGCGCCCCGGCCGCGGACCGCAAGCTGGTCGTGGTCTTCGGGGATAGTCTCTACGCTGGTTACAATCTTGGGCCACGCGAGGGCTTTGCCCCGGTGCTGGAGCGCGCGCTGGAGGGGCAGGGCGTGCCCGCGCAGGTGGTCAATGCCGGCGTCTCGGGCGATACCACCGCAGCCGGCCGCCAGCGCCTCGCCTTCACGCTGGATGGGCTGGAGCGCAAGCCGGATCTCGTGATCGTCGGCCTCGGCGGCAACGATATGCTGCGCGGCCTGGAGCCCAAGGAAACCCGCGCCAATCTCGATGCGATCCTCGCCGAGCTGCAAAAGCGCGGCATCCCCATCATGCTCACCGGCATGGTCTCCGCCCCCAATATGGGCGCCGACTACGCCAAGGCCTTCGATCCGATCTTCACCGATCTCGCGAAGAAATACGACGCCCCGCTCTACCCCTTCTTCCTCGATGGCGTGGTCGGCAACCGCACCCTCATGCTTCCCGACGGCATCCACCCCAACCCGCAAGGCGTGGAGAGGATTGTGGGACGGGTTGGGCCGATCGTTGCGGGGGTGTTGAAGGGGGAGTGAGGGGCCGCTCGGCTGTACGCCCGCTCTGTCTATGCGGTCTAGTGCATTATTGGTGTTTTCGCTGGTCTCAATGTCGAATAAGAGCAAGCCATGCGGGCAGCTGAGCGGATGGAGTTGTTAGAGAAGGTCGGTACTGAACTGCAGCGCCGGTATACCTTCACTGATATCGACGCCTTTTTTGCAGCGTTGAATATTTCGACTGCAAGTGTGGAAACTTGGGGCGGCGTTAATAGCAAACGCGTCTATGCGAAGGCCGTTTTATCGCATGTTCCCGAGAACGATTTGCTGCGTGTGGCGCAGGAGCTTGATCTTGTTCCAGCGGGGAAGTTTGAGGCGGTCAAGCCGCCGATGAACTGGCAGGGAACAAAAGCATTTCGCCTGTTCATTTCGCATATCTCAAAAGACAAGTTGATTGCGACCCGGCTGAAAAAGGCCTTGGCTTCGTATGAAATCGCCGGCTTCGTTGCGCACGAAGACATTCATCCCACCTTGGCATGGCAAGATGAAATCGAACGCGGATTGCAAACCATGGATGCGCTGATTGCAGTTCACACTCGCGGATTTAAAGACTCAACGTGGTGCCAGCAGGAGGTGGGTTTTGCGCTCGGCCGCGGCACCAAGGTGATCTCATTCAAGATGGACGAGGACCCGACCGGCTTTATCGGAAAGCATCAAGCGCTTCCGCGTAAGAATCGGACGGCAGAGCAGATCGCAGAGGAGATCGACAAGCTTTTGGAGATCGATCCGAGGACAACGGAGCGTCTAAACGAAGCGAGGGATAGTGCTATTCCGTTCTAGACGGGATAGAAAAATTTTGAATATCGTAACACTTTAAGCCATCGCGGTAGCTGCCTGCCTGGACGTGACCGTGGTCCTTCTTGTAGCGGCCATAAAATCGCTGATAACCGGCATTCCTCTAGAAAGATTGGTAGAGTGATTTCGATCCTTCAAGCTGGCATTTTCCTATTGTTGCTATTCGCTGGCTTGCGCGCATTTCAGATGTTTCGGACAGGCACGATCAAAACCTTTGACGAAGACGGACCAGTCTTGTTTATAACGCGGCGAGATCAGCCGCTCATCTATTGGACAATTATTGTGTGCTTTTATGTGGTTTTAACGGTCGTGGCGGCTTGCGCTGCTGTATTATAGTTCGTGCGTGAATTGCCGATGCGTGCAGATACAACTTAAACGTCGCCGGTTCGCTGAGCACCCAAAACTCGCCAATTGAATCCTTTAGACGTTGCCTGAAAGCAGCTGGTCGGTCAGCCTTGGGGCCTGCCTAGGCGGCCTAGCTAACTTGTTTTCAATAAAATTCCGGCGCTTGGAACAAGCAGGTTCGCACCCATCACCCCCATTCCCCTTCCGCCTCACACGCGCTAGGGCGGCGCGATGATCCGCCTGACCGGTCTCACCCTGCCTCTCGATCACCCGGACGATGCGCTCGCGCCCGCCATTGCCGCGCGCCTGGGCATTCCGCAGACCGATCTGCTCAGCCATGAGGTCGTGCGGCGCGGCAATGATGCGCGGCGCAAGAGTGCGATCCTGCTCGTCTATTCCGTGGATGTCGCCCTGCGCGACGAAGCCGCCGTCCTGGCGCGGTTCGCGGGCGACAAGGATGTGCGCCCGCGGCCGGATACGGACTATCGCTTCGTCGCCCGCGCGCCGGAGGGCTGGTCCGGCCTGCGCCCGGTCGTCATCGGCGCCGGGCCGTGCGGTCTGTTCGCGGGGCTGATCCTCGCGCAGATGGGCTTCCGCCCGATCATCGTGGATCGCGGCAAGGTGGTGCGGGAGCGGACCAAGGATACCTGGGGCCTGTGGCGCCGCTCGCAATTGAACCCGGATAGCAATGTCCAGTTCGGCGAGGGCGGGGCGGGCACCTTCTCGGATGGCAAGCTCTATTGCCGCGTGAAAGACCCGCGCTTCCTCGGCCGCAAGGTGCTGGAGGAGTTCGTCCGCGCCGGCGCGCCGGAGGATATTCTCACCGAGGCGCATCCGCACATCGGCACCTTCCGCCTCGTCACCATGGTGGAGAGCATGCGCCGCACCATCGAGGGGCTTGGCGGCGAATATCGCTGGCAGACGCGGGTGGACGGGCTGGAGCTGGATCGCAGCCCGGACGGCAACATGGCCCTGCGCGGGTTGCATCTGCACGATGGCAGCTTTCTGGAGACCGATCATGTCGTCCTCGCTGTCGGCCACAGCGCCCGGCCGACCTTCGAGATGCTGCACGAGCGCGGCGTGTTCATCGAGCCCAAGCCCTTCTCCATCGGCGTGCGCATCGAGCATCCGCAGGCCTGGGTGGATGAGGCGCGCTACGGGCGTTACGCCAAGCATCCGGTGCTCGGCGCGGCGGCCTATAGCCTCAGCCATCACTGCGCCAACGGGCGCACTGTCTACAGCTTCTGCATGTGCCCCGGCGGCCGAGTGGTCGCGGCGACCTCCGAAGAAGGGCGCGTCGTCACCAATGGCATGAGCCAATATTCCCGCGCCGAGTTCAATGCCAATTCGGGCCTTGTGGTCGGCATCGATCCCGCGCGCGATTATCCCGATGGCCCGCTGGCGGGCATCGCGCTCCAGCGCCACTGGGAGTCGCTGGCCTTCGTCGCGGGCGGCTCCAATTATTGCGCGCCGGGGCAGACGGTGGGGGATTTCCTGGCCGGACGCGCCTCCACAGAGCTGGGCAGCATCACCCCCTCCTACAAGCCGGGCGTGACGATGACGGACCTATCATCGTGTTTGCCGGATTTCGTGCTGGAATCCTTCCATGAGGCGATCCCCGCCTTCGGCCGCCAGATCGCGCGCTACGATCATCCCGATGTGGTGATGACTGGCGTGGAAACGCGCACCTCCTCGCCAATCCGCATCACCCGCGGCAAGGATTATCAGAGCCTCAACGTCGCCCGCCTGTTCCCCGCCGGCGAGGGGGCGGGCTATGCCGGCGGCATCCTCTCGGCGGCGATGGACGGCATCAAGGTCGCCGAGGCCGTGGCGCAGAGCATCATGGCGCGGCGGTGAGGTAGCGAGCCGAAGCCTGCGCGGATAACTTCACGCCCGGTTCCTCTTCGTCATTCCCGCGAACGCGGGAATCCAGGTCAGCGCTTGCGCTATGAGGCAGTGTCGAAGCTGGATTCCCGCGTTCGCGGGAATGACGAAGGATGAGGATCAAGGGAAGGCCGATCCGCACACGCCGTTTACCCCGGCTTGCGATCCCAAACCATAATCGTCCCGGCATCGCCATCCACCCGCACCCAGTCGCCGGTGCGGATGGCGTCGAGCGGGTCCTGGTCGCACTCGGTGACCGTCGGCGTGCGCATCACCACGGCGCCGAGCGCGGCCTTGGTGGTCATGATGTTGAAGACCATCGCCACCGGCGAGGCGCCGCGCAGCTTGGACATGTGGAAGATGCTCGACCAGCCCGAGGAGCCCTTGGCGCCGGGGAAGACCAGCACCTTGCCTGCAAAGCTCTGGCCCTTCAGCTCATGGCGGCTCTCGATCACCGTGCCGCTCATCGGGTTGACGCCGCCCCAGCCGGAGATCGTCTCGCGCGTCACCAGCGCCTCGCCCTCGGCGACGCCGGGCACGACAGAGCGACCGCGGATGATGAGGCGGGGCTTGTCCAGAACGTCGCTCATGCCAGGGCTCCTTTCCACTTGCCGGTACAGGCCGCGTCCACGCAGTCGGCGGTGGTGCCATACCAGCCCTCAATGCCCATCATTGCCGGCAGATAATGTACCTGCTTGGCGCTATCGAGCGCCGCGACCTTCGTGCCCTTGGGCACCGCCTGGCTGATCGCCGAGCAGGTGTCGGTCATGAGGTAGGCGCCGGCATCGCGCAGGATCTTGGTATAGCCGTTGGCGTCCGCCGTCGCCTTCACCGCGCGGCTGGTGAACACCCACAAGGCGCTGTTGGCGCTCACCTTGCGCCCTTCGATCAGCGCGCAGACCTGGGCGATCTGCTCGATGGAATAATGCGGGCAGCCGAGCATGACATAATCGACATCCTCGCTGGAGCCGACGCTGTTCAGCGTCTCATAGATGCGCCGCCGCGCCGCCGCGTCATAGACGAAGCGCTCGCCCTTGGCTGCTCCGCCGAAGGCCGTCTCCACGCTCGGCGCCTCGGGGGTGATGCCGACCATGTGATACATCTCGACGCCGCCGGACGAGGCCGCCGCCGCGCCGAAATGCTTGTGGCGGATGAGGCTCGCCTCGCTGATGTCCCCGGTGATGACGGGGATCGTGTCCTGCACCGCATCGCCGACGAAATAACCGAGCATCCCCCATTCGAAGATGCTGTCGACCGGCACTTGCACGTCCACGCTGTGCTGGCCCTTGCGGAAGTCGTCGCGATGGAAGCCCCAGTCGGGAATGCGCTTGGCCAGCATCGCGGCGCTGGTGGATTCGCGTCCCTCGCAATTGGTCCGCGCGCCAATGACGGAGTTGGCGAACACTACCGCGCTCGATTCCATCCACGCGCAATGCTCGCCCATCACCGGCACATTCCCGGCGAGATAGGGCGTGCAGGTCTTGAGGATCTGGATGCCGTGGGCGGCGACTTCCGCCTCGTCAGAGACGAAATTATCGTGCGCCTCCGTCGTCATGCCCTGTTCCTGCCAGAGGGTGGGGTCCATGCCGCCCTGCAGATGGCACGAAAAGGCGTTCATGCGCGGCACGTCCACCACTTCGTCGCTGTCGAGATCGAAGCGGGAGAAGACGGCGCGGTAATCGCCGCCGTCTGCCGCATAATAATCCTTCACCCATTGCGGGGCGGAGCCAGGCACGCCGGCAACGTTGTTGGTCTCAACGAAGCGCTCCGCGCCGAGCGCATCGGCATAGCGGATCAGCAGTTCCATGGCCTTTTGCGTCGCGGCGCCGGACTCTCCGTCCAGCATGGCTTGTTCGGCATCGGTCAGCATCACCATGGCGGGCTCTCCATTATTCGTTACCTTACTATCGATCAGGATGGCGCGAGAAGCAAGGCTCGTGATTGTCGCGCAGCGCGAAGTCTGCCCCATCGGGCACAGAAAAATCCGTGGTAAATGCTCTTTTCACACTGGGGGGATAGAGGCATAGTCTCCTGAGCCATTGAATCACGGGCCTTTGCCGGGCCGCTGGGAGTTGATGTGAGCGCTGCTTTCCGCTTTCCGCGGTTCTTCATGACCAATGCCGGACCGTGCCCCTATCTGCCTGGGCGCACGGAGCGGAAGGTGTTTACCGAACTGACCGGCGAGCACGCGTCCGAGCTCAACGACGCGCTGGGCCGCATCGGCTTCCGCCGCAGCCAGAACGTCGCCTATCGCCCGAGCTGCGCGGATTGCACGGCCTGCGTCTCGGTGCGGATCGTGGCGAACGAATTCAAGCCCAACGCCACGCAACGCCGCCTCGTGCGCCGCAATAGCGATCTGGTGGTGCGGGCGTGCAAGCCTTGGTCCACCGACGAGCAGTTCTCGCTGCTCCAGCGCTATCTCGCCGCCCGCCACCCGACTGGCGGCATGACCGAGATGGACGAGATCGACTTCGCCGACATGGTCGAGCAGACGCCGGTCGAGACCTATCTCATCGAATATCGCGAGCCGGGCGAAGACGGCCGCCCCGGTCGGCTGATCGGCGCCTGCCTGACGGACAAGCAGGGCGATGGGCTGTCGATGATCTACAGCTTCTTCGAGCCGGAGCTGGAAGGCCGCAATGGCCTCGGCAGCTACATCATCGTCGATCACATCCTGCGCGCCCAACGCGCCGGCCTGCCTTATGTGTACCTCGGCTACTGGGTCGAAGGCTCGGACCGGATGAATTACAAGGTCCGCTATCAGCCAATGGAAAAGCTCGGTCGCGCCGGCTGGGAGCGGCTGGTGCTGCCGGCAGGCCAGTCCGACACCCCGAATGCCGCCCGCCCGGAACAGAGCCTGACTCGCGACCATGAGGGGCGGGTTCTCAAATAATCGGCCTGCGTCGGTCTGAACGGGGGGTGTCGTGCGCGCGGGCGGTCGTGCGCTATGAGTTCCGCACTTGAGAGCAGGTAAGGCTGAGCCTGCGGCTGGAAAGTCGTGGGGAGTGGTCTTTGCCAAACATCCCCGTTCGTGCTGAGTAGGGTCTGAGTGGCGCCGCAGGCGCGTATCGAAGAGCCGTATCGAAGCATCGCAGCGCATAGGCTGGTCCTTCGATACGCCGCTTTCGACAAGCTCAGCAGCTCCTCAGGACGAACGGACGGGAGATCCGCAATGTCGTCGCGCCCGGAACGTCCGCTTTCGAGCTAAAAACTCGAAAAGCCGCTCTTTGTGCAAGAGCGCCTCGTGCACACCCCCCACCCCGAAACGCTAAGGGTCCGGCCGCTCGAAAGCTGCCGGACCCCTGCTGGAAAGCCCCCCGGTTCCAGTTCGCTCGGGGCGTGTGGCCGCGATGTTGCGCCTTGCGGCCATGCGCCTTGGTGCGAGCGATAAGGGGAGGCTATCAATGCCTTACCGGCTTGGCGAGTCCGCTCGCCCCGTCGCGCGTCCCAAAGTGGATCAGCCGAAAGGCCCCTGCGTCAGCCTGCCAGAGCGGGGGCGATTGCTGCGCAGAGCGCGTCCAGCCCGGCGGCGTCGGCCTCGTCGAAGCGGGCGGGGCGGGGACTGTCGAGATCGAGCACGCCGATCAGCGCGCCTTCGTGGATCACCGGCACGACCAGTTCCGATGCGGAGGCGGCATCGCAGGCGATGTGGCCAGGGAAGGCGTGGACATCCTCGACGCGCTGGACCTGCCGGGTCGCCGCAGCCGTACCGCACACGCCGCTGCCCGGCGCGATGCGGATGCAGGCAGGCTTGCCCTGAAACGGGCCGAGCACCAGCACATCATCCACCAGCCGGTAGAAGCCAGCCCAGTTGAGGTCCGGGACATATTGCCAGATCAGCGCCGCGACATTCGCCATATTGGCGATGGCGTCCGGCTCGCCCTCGGTCAGCGCGCGCGCCGCAGCGAGGAGATCGGCATAAAGAGCGGGCTTGTCGCTGCCCGTCGCGGGAGAAAAATCGTACATGCCTGCCATTTAGGTGTCGCTTGTCCCCCGCGCCAGCCTCTTGGCTCTTGCGGATCGGGCCGCCGCATGGTCTTCAGGCGCTGGATTATCGGGCGGTTAACGAAACGGGGAAGCAGCCATGGAGCCGATCGGGCAGACAGGCGTGAGCGAAGCGGAGGAGATGCGGGCGCTGGGCCGGGACGTCGGGCGCCGTGGCGTGGAGCGGCTGGGCACCGGCATGACGCGCTTGGTGGAGGAGACCTCCGCGCTCTATCGCTGGGCGCTGACGATGCTGGTTCTGTTGAATGCCGGCGGCCTTTGCCTCAGTCTGCTCGCACGGGACAGTCTCGGGCCGGATGCCTTGTCGCAGGTGGCGCTGACCTTCTTTGGCGGCATGATGATGGCGCTGCTGGCGGCGCTCGTCGGTCTCGCGCTCACGGTCCCGCTGGCCGGAGCGATGCGGCGTGCAATGACGGATTGGACCGAGGTTTCGCTGTCCGGCGAGCTGAGCGACGCGGCGACGACCTCCGCCCGCCACGTCCGCCGGATGGGGACGGTGTGGATCGCCGCAATGGGCCTGGTCGGGCTGATCGCGCTGGCGTTGTTTGCGGCGGGGGCGCTCATGCTCGGCGAGCGGCTGGGCGCCTTCGGTCCCGCCAGCGAGCCCGCCGCTGCGGTGGAGAGCGTGGTGCCCGAGGCCGCGTCGAACAGCACTGCGCCTGCCAGTCCTCTGCCTGAAGCCGCCGCGCCGCCGGCGTCGGCGGTTGCTCCGGCGTCCAGTCCTGCTACGCGCCCGGTCCCAAGCCAAACACAGGCGCAGCCACGCGCCGCGACAGCCGCACCTGCGCCCGCAGCGCGGAGCGAGCGGCAGGCTTCACCGCCGCCGGCCAGATCCGCGCCTGCACGCACCACATCGCAGCCCGCGTCCACGAATCCGGCCCCGCCTCCCGCCGCGTCCGCGCCTTCGGTGCCGAGTGAGGCGCCGCTGCTGTCTCCCAGCGCGCCGGCCACCGGAAACTGATCGTCACGCCCGGCAGCGATTGGCTCTTGCGACAGTGCCCCGCGCCGGGCGATGAGGGGCCATGCCGCGCATCCAGATCACGCGATCGATCAGCATCGATGAGGACGAGCTTCTCGAGAGCGCCACGCGTGCGTCCGGGGCCGGCGGTCAGCATGTGAACACCACTGATAGCGCGGTCATATTGCGCTTCGATGTCGCCGGCTCGCCCTCCCTGCCGGAGGCGGTCAAGACGCGCCTTGCCGTGCTGGCCGGCGCGCGGATGACCGGGGAGGGCGTGCTCATCCTGCGCAGCGAGGGCTCGCGCTCGCAGTTCGAGAACCGCCGCGAGGTGCGCCAGCGGCTGTGCGATCTGATCGCACAGGCCACCATCGTGCCCAAGAAACGCAAGCCGACCAAGCCCACCAAAGCCTCGCAGCTGCGCCGTGTCGAGGGCAAGACCAAGCGCGCGTCGGTAAAAGCCGGGCGGGGGAAGTGGCGGGAGTGATGGCCTGCGAGCTCATCCGCCTCTGACGGATCAGATCTTGACGCAGCCTCGCAAGGCCGTGCGCAGCGCCATCGTCGCATTGCTGAGCGATGCCTCGCCCTCCAGCCTGCCGTTGATCCGCAGCATCGCCGTTCCTTTCTGCTGGGTCAGCAGCGGCACCAAAGGTGTGCCGGTGATGCCGCCGATCCAGTGGGTGCCGTCGGCGCTGCCACGCTGGACGGGAATGTTGACCAGACGGCCGGCGAAATTCCAGGTCATCGTCAAGGCGTTGCCGGCGGTCGGCTTGTTGAGCAGCATCGCCATATAGGGCTTCCCGCCCTCGCAGTAGAGGCTGAGGGCTTCGATGTTGGGGGATGCTGCAGCGCTGACATAGGCCATGGGCGCGCGCCCGGCGACGGGCACGACTTCCCACGGCGTGCCGGGCAGGGCCACCGCCGTCTCGGGCGGACTGTTATCGAGCAGGGTCTTGATCTCGGGCGCGACGGGCAGCCGCGCGCCGGTCTCGGGGGCGTAAACGGTCAGCTTGCCGCGTTGCCACAGGCCCACCTGCACCGCCCGTCGGGCCGGGTCGATCATGATATAGGCCTGCTCCTCGCCGCCCTTGTGCTGGGCGTTGCCGGAGAGATAATAATAATTCCCGACGCGCTTGAGCGGGGTGACGACCGAGAGATTGGTCCGCAGCACGTCCATCTTCGGCCCTAGCCGGGACTTGAGCGCCGTCGCGACGGCGCCGCGATCCAGCAGATCGATATTATCTTTGGCGTAGCTGCCCGGATATTTGCCCACGAGGCTGGCGAGGTTCGTCCATTCCGCCGGGATGCCCTGCACGGCGGCGGCCGGTGCTACCGCTGGTCGGGGCGGCGTCGGGGCGGGCGTGCCGACGGCCGCGCTGCCCTTGCAGAGCATGAACAATCCGCCTGCCGTAAAGGCGGCATGAAACGGGTCAGGTCTTTGCCCGCGCATCAGATTGTCCTCGAACCGGATGATCCCGGCCTTTTCGTCATCGTTGACGTACATATAGACGCGCCCGGAATCGCTGGCGCTGATCGGAAACGGCATGAACACGGCCGTGATCCCCTCATAGCTGGGGCCCATGAAGCTCACTGCATATTCGACGCGCGGCGGCGTGACGGTGCGGCCATTGGCGCGGAAGGTCATGCCCTTGTCGTCGATCGTGACGCGGGGCTCCCCGCTGCAATCGCCGCGCGGCGCGTAGCTGCCATAGATGTGATCGAGGCCCTGACCCTTAAGACTGGCGATTGTCAGGGCCTGTGTAGCGCTCCCTTGCAGCGCCAGCGCACAGGCAGCGATGATCACGCCGGACCGGCGTGATGCGATTTTGGAAATGGTTGGAAAGGCCATGTCTACTCCCCCACGAAGTTGACGCCTTCCCTCAGATGAGCTGAATCGGGTGGGAAGGACTGTGGCCATTATCCACGAGTTAACCCAAATGGTCGAATGGTTAATGAAGGCGGGGCGTGGTCGCTTCAGCCTGCCACCACGATTTCCGCTAGAATGGCATCGAGCAGCAGCATTCCGGCCTGGGTGACGCGTAGGCGCTCGCCGGTTTGCTCGATCAAGCCATGGCCGGCCAACCTCGCAATGGCGTCCTTGTCCACCAATGCTGAACGATCAAGCTCGGTGCGCTGGCTGAGCGCGGCCAGATCGATGCCTTCGGCAAGGCGTAGGCCCATCATCAGCGCTTCGGCCGCCTGTTCGCCGGCGGGCAGCACGCGCTCCTCGGCGAGGCCATGACCATTGCGGTCCAGTGCCGCCATCCAGTTCTCGGGCTTGCGATGACGCACGGTGGCCATGCCGCCGCGCCGGCCATGCGCACCGGGGCCGACGCCGGCATAATCGGCGTAGCGCCAGTAGGCGAGATTGTGCCGGCTCTCCTGCCCGGGCGCGGCATGGTTGGAGACTTCATAGGCCGGGCGGCGGGCCGCCAATGTCATAGCCTGCGTCAACTCGAACAGCGTGGCGGCATGGTCCGCATCGGCGGGCACCAGCGTGCCCCGGCGCACGTCGGTTTCGAACCGCGTGCCGGGCTCGATGGTCAGTTGATAAAGCGAGAGATGATCGGTGCCGAAGCTGAGCGCGCGGGCCAGTTCGCGCTCCCAGTCCGCCTCGCTCTGGCCGGGGCGCGCATAGATGAGGTCGAGGCTGACGCGCGGCACGCAAGCCTGCGCTGCCGCCAGCGCTCTGAGGCCTTCGTCCACGCCGTGCGCCCGCCCGAGAAAGCGCAAGGCATGATCGTCCAGTGCCTGCAGGCCCAGCGAGAGGCGGTTGACGCCGGCAGAGGCCACCTGCGCGAACCGCGCGGCCTCGGCGCTGTTCGGATTGGCCTCCATGGTAATCTCGATGTCGTCCGCGACCGCCCAGTGCCCGGTCGCCGCATCGATCAGGGCGGCCACCGTCTCGGGCGGCATCAGCGAGGGCGTGCCGCCGCCGAAGAAAATGCTGCCCAGCGTCCGCCCCGGCAGCAGCGCGGCCTCATGGGCCAGATCGGCGAGCAGCGCGGCGCGCCACGCGGCCTGATCCACGGTGTCGCGGACATGGCTGTTGAAGTCGCAATAGGGGCATTTGGCCACGCAGAACGGCCAGTGGATATAGAGGGCAAGCGGCGCGGGAGAGGCCATGGCCGCCGCTATAGCGGACTGCGCGCCAAAGTCAGCCCATGGCGAATATGCCACGGTTCAGTGGTTAAATATTAATTAACAATGATTTAACGCAATTTGTTGGTGAAGAAAATGTTTTCCCAACCGTTCATACTGAGCTAGGTTCCACACCGGAACCGCAGGGGGAACGGCGGACGCACATGGACGCGGGCGAAGGGCGAGAAGTGGTGCGACGGCGTATGCGGGCGGCGATTGGCCTGCTCGCGCTCTGCACCCTGACGCCGGCGCCCGTGCTGGCCGGCGATGCGCCTTCTGCTGCCATGCCGCGCGATGCGGCTCACTTCCGCGATATCATGTTGGCTGCTCACAATGGCGAACGCGCCGCGCGGGGCGTGCCGAAGCTGGCGTGGAGCGATGAACTCGCGGCCGATGCGGCGCAGAGCGCTACCCGGCTGGCGCAGGAGCCGGACCCGATTGCGGCCCATCACAAATCCGGCGGCGCGGGCAACTATGGCGAGAATCTGTGGGCCGGCACCCGCGATGCCTATGCCTATGAGGAAATGGCGGAGAGCTGGCTGGAAGAGCGCGCGCTCTACCTGGATGCGCCGGTGCCGGACATTTCGCGCAGCGGCAATTGGGCGGATGTCGGCCATTATTCACAGATCATCTGGGCCGGCACGCGCCGCGTCGGCTGCGCGCTCCACCCCACGGCGACGCTGGACGTGCTGGTGTGCCGCTACGATCCGGCGGGCAATGTCTACGGGCACCGCGCGTCGGTCGATTACGCGGGGCGCTGAGCGCGGGGCGTCCTTTCAGAACAGCGCAGTGACCAGTTGCTCGAATGCGCGGGCGCGGTGGCTGACCGCTTGCTTGGCCTCGATGGACATCTCGCCAAAGGTCTGCGTCGCCCCGATCGGCAGGAATACCGGATCATAGCCAAAGCCCTGCGCGCCGCGCGGCGGCCAGACAAGGCTGCCGGCGACGCGACCCTCGAATAAAACGGTCTCGCCATCCGGCCAGGCGAGGCAGAGCGTGCAGACGAAGGCCGCGCTGCGGTCCACCTGCGGGCCTTGCGCGCAGAGCAGCCCCTCCACCTTGCCCATCGCCATATACCAGTCGCGCCCGGGCTCGCCCTCGAACCATTGCCGCTCTGCCCAATCGGCGGTGTAGACGCCGGGCCGTCCACCCAGCGCCGCCACATCGAGGCCGCTGTCATCGGCCAGCGCAGGCAGGCCGGAGGCGGTGGCGGAGGCGAGCGCCTTGAGTGCGGCGTTTTGCGCGAAGGTGGTGCCGGTCTCCTCCGGCTCGGGCAGGCCGAGCGATCCGGCAGACACCGGCGCCATGCCATAAGGCCCGAGCAGCGCGCTGATCTCACGCACCTTGCCTTCATTGTGGCTCGCGATGACGAGCTTGCCGGGTTCCAGTTTGCGGGTCATTCAGCGCTCTCCTTCCGTTCGTGTCGAGCGAAGTCGAGACACGTCAAGCACAGTCCTTCCGTGTCTCGACTTCGCTCGACACGAACGGGGGCGTTAGGACTTCACCGCCCCGTCGCGCGGTCCTGCGCAGCGAAGATCTGGGTGCAGCCGATGCGCGCAAGGCGCAGCAGGCGCAGCAGCGCTTCCTCGTCATAGGTCGCGCCTTCCGCCGTCGCCTGCGCCTCGGCAATGTTGCCGTTGGAAAGCAGCACGAAATTGGCGTCGGCATGGGCATTGCTGTCCTCGATATAATCGAGGTCGAGCACCGGATTGCCCAGATAGATGCCGCAGGAGACCGCCGCCACCTTCGCCTGGATCGGATCGGTGGTCAGCGCACCGCTGGCGAGCAGCTTGTCCATTGCGATCCGCAGCGCCACCCAGGCGCCGGAGATGCTGGCGGTGCGGGTGCCGCCATCGGCCTGGATCACGTCGCAATCGAGCGTGATCTGCCGCTCACCGAGTGCCTTCAAATCCACCACTGCCCGGAGTGAGCGGCCGATCAGCCGCTGAATCTCCTGCGTGCGGCCAGACTGCTTGCCCTTGGCCGCCTCGCGCGACCCACGCGTGTGCGTCGCGCGGGGGAGCATGCCATATTCCGCCGTCACCCAGCCTTCACCCTTGCCACGCAGAAACGGCGGCACCCGCTCTTCTACGCTCGCCGTGCAAAGCACCCGCGTATCGCCAAAGGAAACGAGGCAGCTGCCTTCGGCATGGACGGTAAAGCCGGGTTCCATGGCGATCGTGCGCATTTCGTCGGGGGCGCGGCCGGATGGGCGCATAGATTGAGTGCCTTTCGGGTTGGGAAGATGGTGACCGGCTTTATCAGCACAGGACCAAGGCGCAAGGTCGTGCCTGCACCGGATCATGATGAATGCGCCGATTTCCGGTTCAGCGCCGCGCGAGCGGGCTGCTCGATGAAGACGAAGGTGAGGGTGGAGGCAAGCAGGATCATCGGGACACCGCCACCAATCAGGATCACGCGCGCCATTGCGTCCCCTATGTGCAGGCGTTCCGTGATGGGTGGGACAATCAGGCGCCACGGCCCCAGCAGAACGACGTGGGTGAGGTAAATGGAATAGGAGATTTCGCCCAGCCATTGAAAGAACGGTCGGGCCAGAAGTCTCGGCAACGCACCACGGTCGGGCCATGTTGCGGCGACCAGAAGGAAGAAGCCGGGGATCGCGATCACGTCGTTCAGCCCGGCGATCAGAGGCGCAGATATGAGCGCCAGGCCGATCAACTGGAGCAGTCCGAGGGTGCCGCTAGAGAGATGATCGAACGCTGATCTCTGCCAATACAGGATCATGCCGAGGGAAAAGCCGGCCAGACAGCGCGCGATGGCCAGGCCTTTGACAATATCGAGGTTCCCGCTCGTCAGCGCGACATAGGCATAGAATGCAGCGGAACCGGCAAGGAGCGCCGCGACACAATATTTCCCGCCGCGCGCCAAAAACAAGGCGAGGGCTGGGAAGAGCAGATAGGCAAAGGCTTCTGCGCTGATGGACCAGCTCGGGATGTTCCATCCGATCCGGCCGGTGAGGCCCCAGGCATTCAGAAGGAACAGTTGCTCCACGAAGTTCAGCAACGAGTCCCCGCGCCACAGGTCGGGGTCACCATAGTCCTTTCCGGCCATCGAACTCAGAGTCAGAATGCTCGTTTGGATGCCGGCCATCAGAAGGAGGCAGAAGAGGTGCAGCGGATAGATGCGCGCAAATCGCGCACGCCAGAAACGCTTTACCTCCGGCCATGGGAATGTGTGACGCGTTTCAGCCTGTGTTGAATAGGCAATAACGAAGCCCGAGAGGATGAAGAAGAGATCCACCCACAGATATCCCTTTGTGAAAAAGGGTGTGGATTGCTCCCAGCTGAACCGAAAGTCGGCGCCGAACTGCAGGTGATACAAGACCACGAGCAAAGCCGCGATCCCGCGAAGAGCAGTATGCGATTGGATGTGGCGGCGCTGCATGGAAAACCTGTGTGCGGAGTTGAATGTCTCTGAGACGGAAACAACCTTAAAATCAAGAAAAGAGGCCCGAAGACAGGACGCTTGGCCAGCGCCGCGCGCCGTCCTACATACAGGGCATGTCCGGCCCGCCCATCAACCTTTTGAGCGATCGCGCGCGCGATATCTTTCGCGTCGTCGTGGAATCCTACATCGGCACCGGGGCGCCGGTCGGCTCGCGCACGATCAGCCGGTTGAGCGGGCTCAATCTCTCGCCGGCGTCGATCCGCAATGTGATGCAGGATCTCGAGGAAGCGGGGTTGCTCGCTGCGCCGCACACCTCGGCGGGGCGGATGCCGACCGAATCCGGCCTGCGTCTGTTCGTGGACGCCATGATGCAGGTCGCCGAGCCCTCCGAGGACGAGAAGCGCGCCATCGAGCGGCAGCTGACCGGGGAAGGGCCGATCGAGGAAGCACTCAACGCCGCCTCGGCTCTGCTCTCGGGCCTGTCTGCCTGCGCCGGGCTGGTGATGGTTCCGCGCCGCGAGACGCTGCTCAAGCAGTTCGGTTTTGCCTGGCTTTCGGACCGGCAGGCGCTGGCCGTGCTGGTCGGGCAGGATGGCACCGTCGAGAACCGCATTGTCGATCTGCCGCCGGGCACGACGCCATCGATGCTCGTGGAAGCGGCCAATTATCTCTCCGCCCACGCCACCGGCCGCACGCTGAGCGAGGTGCAGGCCTGGCTCAGCGGACAGATCGAAGCGGAGGAAACGGCGCTTGATGAGGCTTCGCGCCATTTGGTCGCGCGGGGCGTGGCAGCGTGGAGTCGCGATACCGAGGACCGGCCCGTGCTCATCGTGCGCGGCCAAGCCAATCTGCTCGACGAGCAATCCGCTGCTGATCTCGAGCGCGTGCGCCAGTTGCTGGACGAGCTGGAGGGCAAGAGCGAGATCGCCCGCCTGCTGGACAGCGCTCGCGCCGGCGCCGCGACCAAGATCTTCATCGGCTCGGAGAACAAGCTCTTTTCCCTGAGCGGCTCTTCGGTCATAGCAGCGCCATATCGCGGACCCGGCGGGCAGGTGGTCGGCGTGGTCGGTGTGATCGGCCCAACCCGGTTGAACTATGCCCGCGTCGTCCCCATGGTGGACTTCACCGCACAGACCCTCAGCAGATTGATGAAATGACGGAAGACATGACTGACCAGACCAACAATGAGAATGAGACCCTGGCCGCTGACATCGCCGAGGGCGCGGGCGAGACGCTGAGCCGCGAGGAGATCGCCGCCGCGCGTATCGCAGCGCTGGAGGAAGAGCTGGCCAACGCCAAGCAGGAAACGCTCTACGCCGTCGCGGATACCCAGAATGTCCGTCGCCGGCTGGAGAAGGAACTGGCCGATACCCGCGCTTATGCCGCGACCGCCTTCGCCCGCGACATTCTCTCCGTGGCAGACAATCTCAGCCGTGCGCTGGAGGCCATTCCGGCCGAGCTGCGCGCGGACGAGAAGGTGAAAGGCCTGATCGCGGGCCTCGATGCCACCGGCAAAGAGATGGAGAGCGCGCTGCGCAAGCACGGCGTGGAGAAGTTCACCTCGGTGGGTGAGCCGCTCGATCCCAACAAGCATCAGGCGATGATCGAGATGCCCTCGGCAGAGGCTGCGCCCGGCACCATCGTGCAGGAGATGCAGGCCGGCTACATGATCAAGGATCGCCTGCTGCGCCCGGCTTTGGTCGGCGTGGCCAAGGCGGCGGAGTAACAGGCGTCGTGCGCGGCGCGGCCATGGCGGTCCTGACCGGGCTGGTCGCGCTCGCCTTGCCGATCGCGGCCCCGCTGGCGGCACAGGCGCCCGTCGCGTCGCCCGCACCGAGTCCGGACGCACTCTCGCAGGCCTTGCGGGATCATGGCAGTGGGGAGGTGGATGCCGGTGATCTGCGCGCCGTGACCTGCGCGGAAACCAGCGAGGCGCCCGGCGCCTTCGATTGTCAGTGGGAGCAGCGCCGGGACGGCAACTGGCATCCCTATACGAGCTGGCTGGCGCTGGTCGGCGCGCAATGGACCATGCTCGATGCGCCGATCCCGGTGCCGGATTTCAATCGCGGAAAGCTCAAGCCGCTGGCGCCCACTGCGCCTTGAGCGGCGGCGCCTCGGCTGGCGTCAATTCAGGCCGGGTCCGCGAGCAGCACTGCCGTGCCGGTGGCCGAGACCATCAGCATCGATCCGCCCGAGCCGAGCACTTCATAATCCAGGTCCACGCCGATGATCGCATTGCCACCGGCTGCGGCGGCGCGCTGGCGCATTTCCGCCATGGCTTCCTCGCGGGCGCGGCTCAGCACTTCCTCATAGGCGCCGGCTCGCCCGCCAACAATATCGCGCACGCTGGCAAAGAGATCGCGGAAGAGATTGGCACCCACGATCACTTCGCCCGTCACCACGCCGCAATAACGCTGCACCGTGCGGCCATCGATATTGTTGGTGGTCGTGACGATCATCTCGGTCGGGGCATTGCCCCAGGGATTATCGGCCATCTCTCCGCTCCTCTCGCCGCGCATGCGGCTTATTCCATGCCCAGGGCCGCCAGATAGGTCTGGAGGATTGCCTCCATCTCCTGGCGATCATGCGGCGGCAGCTTCCGCAGGCGGACGATCTGGCGCATGATCTTGACGTCATAGCCTGTTGCCTTGGCTTCGCCATAGACATCCTTGATGTCGTCCGAGATGCCCTTCTTTTCTTCTTCGAGGCGCTCGATGCGCTCGATGAGAAGGCGCAACTGGTCGGCGGCGATGTTGTCGCTCATGTCTGCAAGGTCTCCGGATGGAATGTGTCAGAATCGAATGCGCGGTCCTAGCCAGCCGCTGCCCTCCCTGTCTAGGCATCGATCGCACCGGACGGCGTAGCCATTGCGCCGGCGGCAGAAAAAATTTCCCGCCATGTCACAATCGCCGCCCGCCCACTCGTCATGCCAGTGCAAACCCGATGGACAGGAGACACGATCATGACCGCACGCCTCGATCCCTTCACCGCCGCGCCCGCGCTCATCAAGCAATGGATGGCGACCTCGCTTGCCATCAACGACAGCCTGGAGCCTGCGCTCGTGGAGCTGGTGAAGGCCCGCGCCTCGCAGATCAACCAGTGCGCCAACTGCCTCAACATGCACACCGCCGAAGCCCGTGAAAAGGGCGAGAGCGAGCAGCGCCTCTACTTGCTCTCGGTCTGGCGCGAGGCGCCATGTTATAGCGCACGGGAGCGGGCCGCGCTGGCGTGGACCGAGGCGCTTACGCGTCTGTCCGAAGGGCATGGCGGAAAGGACGAAGCCTATGCACAGCTCGCGGCCCACTTCAGCGAGGAAGAGCAGGTGAAGCTGACGCTGCTGATCAACATCATCAATGGCTGGAACCGCCTCGCGGTCGGCTTCGACCTGTGGATCGAAACCCCGGCGACCCGCAAGCTGGCGGCCTGATGCGCGCAGGGCATCCCATGTCCCCTCATCAGCAGGAGGATGCAGCGATCAGCTTCGATCCGCTGCGTCCGCGGCTGGTGCGGGTCGCCTACCGGATGCTCGGCTCGGTCGCCGATGCCGAGGATGTGGTGCAGGAGGCATTCATTCGCTGGATGCGGGTCGAACGCGCGGAGGTGCGCGAGCCGGAGGCGTTCCTCCGCCGTACCGTCACGCGGCTTTGCCTGGATCATGCCAAGTCGGCGCGGGTCCAGCGGGAGCATTATGTCGGGCCGTGGCTGCCCGAACCGGTCATCGAGGATGAGGAGGAGCAGGAGGATGTGACCCTGCCGCTGATGCTCGCACTGGAGCGGCTCTCACCTCTCGAGCGCGCGGCGTTCCTGCTACATGATGTGTTCGGCGTCTCGTTCGAGGAAATCGCTGCCACCATCGATCGGGAGCCGGCGGCCTGTCGCCAGCTTGCCGCCCGGGCACGGGACCATGTGCGGCAGGCGCGGCCCCGCTTCGAGGTTGAGAAGCAGCGCGGTCTGGAGATCGCGAGCGCCTTCTTTGCGGCGTCGCGCACCGGCGACATGACCGCGCTCGGCGCGATGTTGGCTGCTGATGTCAGCATGCACGCAGATGGCGGGGGCAAGCGTTCGGCAGCGGTCGCCGAGGTTCTCGGGCGACGCAATGTGCTGCTGTTTCACAAGGCGCTGGCGGTGCTGTTCCGCAAGCATGGCTCGCAGCTTGTGCGCACGGCGCTCATCAATGGCCTGCCGGGGTTCGTGACGCGCGAGGCCGATGGCGAGCTGCAGACCACGGCCTTCGAGATCGAGGCGGGGCGCATCATTGGCATCTATGTGGTGCGCAATCCCGATAAACTGCGGCACTTGCACTAGGCGGAATGCAGTGAGGGGGAAGCAGCGCTCCCCCCTCATCGGATCTCAAGGATATCGGCCTGACGGATCAGCCAGCGCGACCGGCGCCGCTGCGACGACCGCCACCGGGATTGCCTTGCGGACGTCCGCCGCCGAAGTGGCGCGGACGCTGACCGCCCGGCTTGCGGGCGCGATCGCCCTCGGAGCGGGTGTCCGTCTGGCGCTGTTCGCCCGATGCGGCAGCATAGACGGGGCGAAGGCGCTTGGGCAGGCGCTCGGCATCCATGGTCGCGGCAGGCTCGGGACGTTGGGCCAGCGGGTCGAAGCCGGGCCGGTTCGGGGCGTGGCCATCATGATAGCGACCGCCGGGATTGCGCTGGCCGCTGCGCTGGGCGTCCTGCCCATCGCGAGGGGCGCGCGCCGGGCGGGCGGTCTGGCCGTCCCGCTCGCCGCGGAAGGGGCGTTCGCCGCGTTCGCCGGCATTCCGGCGGTGCTGGCCATCCTGACCGGGCGCGCGCTCGAAGCGGGCCGGGCGCTCACCGCGTCCCTCGCCGCGTCCATCATGGCGCGGTGCGCCGGCGCCGGCTTCGCGACGGTCGTCGGACCGGCCGCGTTCCGGGCGATCACGGCGCTGCAGCGAGTCGGGGCGACGGCCCTGGCCCTGACCGCGTCCCTGACGGCGCCCATCGGCATCGCCGACGGCGTCCGCAACAGCAGCCTTGGAGGGCAGCGGCAGGCGGCGGGCTTCTACCACGAAGTCCTCGGGCAGCGGCATCACCGCCAGCTTGACGCGGGTGAGCTTCTCGATGTCGCGCAGATAGGGCTTTTCGTCCGGCGCGACGAAGCTCATCGCAATACCGTCGGCGCCGGCACGGGCCGTGCGGCCGATGCGGTGGACATATTGCTCGGCGACATTGGGCAGCTCGAAGTTGAAGACATGGCTCACGCCCGACACGTCGATGCCGCGCGCGGCGATGTCGGTCGCCACCAGAACCTGCACGCTCCCGGTGCGGAAGCCCTGCAGGGCGGCAGTGCGCTGGCCCTGGCTCTTGTTGCCGTGAATGGCCGCCGCGCTGATCTTGGCGGCGACGAGGTGCCGTGCCACGCGGTCCGCGCCATGCTTGGTGCGGGTGAAGACGAGCGCCCGGTCGAGCGCGCCGGAAGCGATGGCATCGCGCAGGCGCAGGGTCAGCAGCGCCTGCTTCTCCTTCTGGTCGATGAAGGTCGCATATTGCTCCACGCGCTCGGCGGTGGTGGATTGCGGCGCGACCTCGACCTTGACCGGATCGTTGATGAAGCGCTTGCCCAGTTCCGCAATCGCCTGCGGCATGGTCGCGGAGAAGAACAGGCTCTGGCGCTCGGCCGGCAGCATCTTGGCGATCTGCGTGAGCGGCTTGATGAAGCCCAGGTCCATCATCTGGTCGGCCTCGTCGAGCACGAAGATCTCGACATTGCGCAGCGTCAGCGCGCGCTGGTCGATCAGGTCGAGCAGTCGGCCCGGCGTCGCGACGAGAATGTCGGTGCCCGGCACCAGCGCGCGGGCCTGCTTGCCCACCGGCACGCCGCCAAAGACGACCTGCACGTTGAGGCTAAGATATTTGGCATAGCCGCGCATGTTCTCGGCGATCTGCGCCGCCAGCTCGCGGGTGGGCGAGAGCACCAGCATCCGGCAGGAGGCCGGTTTGCGGGGCTGGGGATTGTTGAACAGCCGGTGCAGCGAGGGCAGCGAGAAGGCTGCGGTCTTGCCGGTGCCGGTCTGCGCGATGCCGAGCAGGTCGCGGCCCTGCATCAGCGCCGGAATGGCCTGCTGCTGGATCGGCGTGGGGTCCGCATAACCCTTGGTCTCAAGGGCGCGGAGGATAGGCTCGGCAAGGCCAAGCTCATTGAAAAAAGACATGAATAGACTTTCGATATGACATGCGTCGCCCTCGCGTCTGTCGCGAGCGGGCGCAGCAGTGGTCTCCAAACGGGCGACCCTGCGTGAATAAGGAAGCTTGAGCGATTCTCGCATCCGTCCGTCCCGGCGGCCCTTGTGCAAGATGCGGGGCCTCACGCTGCGCGGGATTGCGCCGGATCACTAGTCCTGGCGCCGAATGCTGCGATGCACATAGAGGGCGTTTGCGGAAAAAGCAAGTATGCTCGCGTGGGCATGCGATTTCGGACGCGCAGCCGAGCCGGTCGTCAGCCTTGCCATGCCCAGCATTCGGCCTACTAATCAGTCTATGCCGCTTCATATCATTGTGCCCGAGCAGCCCTCCGAGGCCGACCGCAACGCTGTGTTCGCGCCTTTGCTGGCCTATAACATCGCGCAGGCAGGGGATCCGAATATCCGCCCTATCGCCATCCTGCTGACCGACGAGCAGGGCGAGCGGGTGGGCGGCATCTGGGGCAAATGCTCCTATGACTGGATGTTTGTAGAGCTTCTCGCCATCGCGCCGGAGCATCGCGGCGCCGGCCATGGCAAGGCGCTGATGGCCGAGGCGGAGCGGGTGGCGCGTGCCCATGGCTGTGTCGGCATCTGGCTGGATACCTATGCCTTTCAGGCGCGCGGCTTTTACGAGAAGCTGGGCTTTAGCGTGTTCGGCACGCTGGACGATCATCCCATCGGCCAGCAGCGCTTCTTCCTGAGCAAGCGCCTCTGAGGGCAGCACGCTCTGTGTCCTCCCCGACCCAGGGCCGGGGAGGCACGATGTGGGTTTTAGCGTCCGGCGAGCACTTCGCCGATCTGCACGGCATTGAGCGCGGCGCCCTTACGGAGGTTGTCGCCGACGACGAACATGGCGAGGCCATGCTCAACCGTGCGGTCCGGGCGCACGCGACCGACGAACACCGGGTCAGCGCCCGTCGCATCGAGCGCGTTCGGCACATCGCTCACCACCACGCCCGGCGCCTTGCCGAGCAGCGCCAGCGCCGTTTCCGCGTCGATCGGCCGCTCGAACTCGGCATTGATGGAGAGGCCGTGGCCGGTGAACACGGGCACGCGCACGCAGGTGCCGGAGACGGGCAGGCCGGGGATTTCGAGAATCTTGCGGCTCTCGTCGCGCAGCTTCAGCTCTTCTTCGGTATAGCCGTCCTCGCCCAGCACATAGTTCAGCGGCACGATGTTGTTGGTGATCGGCACCGCCCACTTCTCGGGCTGGGGCACGAAGTCGGCCTTGCCGTTGAAGGCGAGCGCGGCGCCCTTGTCGCCCACGGCGGCGATCTGGCGCGCCAGCACGTCGATGCCTTCCATGCCGCCACCGGAGACGGCCTGATAGGTGGCGACGATCAGGCGCTTGAGGCCGGCGGCTTCATGCAGCGGCTTGAGCACGGGCATGGCGGCCATGGTCGTGCAATTGGGGTTGGCGACGATGCCCTTGGGCAGGTTTGCAAGCGCGTGCGGGTTCACTTCGGAGACGACGAGCGGCACCTCCGGATCGGAACGCCAGGCCGAGCTGTTGTCGACCACGATGGCGCCCGCTGCGGCGACCTTGGGCGCCAGCGCCTTGCTGGTGGAGCCACCGGCGGAGAAGAACACGATGTCGAGGCCGGCGAAGTCGGCGGTCGCGGCGTCTTCCACCGTCACCTGCTGGCCCTTGAACTCGACCTGCGAGCGAGCCGAGCGAGCCGAGGCGAACAGACGCAGCGTGCCGACCGGGAAATCGCGCTCGGCGAGCAACTGGCGCATCATCGAGCCGACGAGGCCGGTGGCGCCGACCACGCCGACATTCAGGCGGGCATCGGGGGAAAAGCGGGCAACCATCTGTACGTTCCTTCCTGTTGGTTGAAGGACGCGGCGGTCAGGCTTTCGTCTGGAAAGTCGGCCCCGCGCACTTCGCGGGGCTTCCTGTCCGGCTGATCGTGGCTCTTAGGCCGCGCGCATCCGAACCGCCCCGCTGATGCGGGTCGGTTTGGTAATAATCGGCTGAACGATCATCATGGACATGGCGCGCGCCTCTAGCGAGCGCGGCGCCGGCTGTAAATGACAAAGATGCCTGCTCTCGGGAGAAAGCAGGCATCCATGATGTTCAGATTTCGGAGTGGATCAGCGGCAGCGTACCTCGCCCCGGTCGATCGAGCGACCGAGCAGGCCACCACCAACGGCGCCGAGCAAGGTCCCAACCGTGCGGTCGCCCTTCGTGTCTATCGCGCGGCCGGCGAGCGCGCCGACGCCGGCACCGATCAGCAGACCGGTCGTGCCGTCATTACGCTTGCAGCGGTACCGGCCATCGTCGCCGCGCCATATGCGGTCGTTATGGGAAAGGGCGCGGCCATTGTCCCGGTCTTTCGCGCGCTTCCCGTGCGCGGGCGCCCAGTGCGGCGGATCGGCCATGGCCGGCGCCATGGGCATCGCAAACGCCATCAGCGCTGTGGCGAGCAGGATCTTCTTCATCGGACTCATCCTCGTAATATTCAAACAAGCGACCGGCACATATCGCGCCGGCTCGTGCTGAATAACGCCGTACAACCGCCCTTGTTCCGGCGGTATCACGACTCATCGCTTGGTCAGCCCGCCAGGGCGGCTCCGTGTCGCCAGCGTCCAATCAGCATGTCGAGCGCCAGGGCGGCCGCCAGCGTGAGGCCGGTCAAGGGCAGGCACAGGCCGATGGCGAGCATGATCGCCGCGACGCCGCGCGCCTTGCGGGGATCGGCGGGCCGGGCAGGGGCCTCCAGTCGGCCGTTCTTGCGGCGTTTCCACCAGAGTACGGGCGCGGTGAGGCACAACAGTATCAGCGCGAGGCAGCCGAGCAGCATCAGCGTGCGGTTGATCTCGCCATATTGCTGGCCCTGATGAGTGGCGATGCCCCATTCGATCGCCCGCGCGCCGATGCCGAAATGGGCAAAGCGGGCATCCTGCATGACCGCGCCGCTCGCCGGATCGATGTAGATGGCGCGCGCATCCTGCGCCCGGCGCACGGTCTGCGACATGAGATAGGGTGCACCGTCCGCCATCGGCAGGGTGAGCGTCCAAGGGGCGGCGAGGCCACGCTTGCTGGCGATCTCCGCGGCCCGGTCTACGCCGATGTCGTCGCGGCCCGATGCGGCTGGCGGCGCTGCCTCCTGCATCGACCAGGGCAGGCTCTGCTTTGCGCCCTCGTCATGGCCGTGGCCGTGATGCGCGCGTGGCGCCGGCGCCTCCCAGGGGTTGGGACCGGGCGCCTTGGGGCGGCCCAGCTCCGCACGGGCGACCCAGCCCTGCAACTGCTTGCCCGAGAAGCCGGACCAGGGCAGGCCGGTGATCGCCAGAAACAGGATCACCCCGCCGGCGAGCAATCCGGTCGAGGCATGCAGATCGCGCCAGAACAGTCGCCCGCGCGCCTGCCCGCGCAGGCCGACGACCGGGCTGCCGCGCCGGGGCCACCACAGGTAGAGCCCGGTCAGCACCAGCAGGATCGCCCAGCCCGCGACGATCTCCACCAGCGCATTGCCCACCGGTCCGGTGATGATGAGGCTGTGCAGATCGCGCACGGTCTGCATGATGCCGCCGGCCTGCGCGGTGCCGAGCAGCTTGCCGCGATAGGGATCGACAAAGGCGAGCCGGCGCGCGCCGTCCGCGCCCTGCAGGGTCATGCGCCAGCTTTCTGTCGGCTCGGCAGGCCGCTGGATCTGGCTCACCTGCTGGCCGGATGCCCGCTCGACGGTGGCGATCATCTCGCTCAGCGGCTGGGGCGCATCCTTTGGCGTCACATGCGACCAGTCCGCATAGACCCGCCGCTCGATCTCCGGTTTGTAGAGATAGAGCGCCCCGGTCATCGCCATCCAGAGCAGTATCGGGAGGACGATCAGCCCGGCATAGAAATGCCAGCGCCAGACAGCCTGATAGAAGCCGCCGCCGGTCGTGGAGCGCGCGCTCATCGGCGGTCTCCGGCGGATAATGGCGCGTGGGCGAGGGGAGGGCGGCGCATGGCTGCGCAGCAGTAGAGCAATCGGGTCATGAAAGGATCAGCCTTGACGGGCAGCGCGCGGGCGCGTGCCGAAATGAGGATGTCACGCGAGGCGACACGGATGGAAGCGTCAGGGCTGATGCGGCGGGCCGGTCTGCGGGGGCGGCGGCGCGGCCAGACCGCGTCCGATGCTCACGGCCGTGCTCGGGCTGACGATGGAAACCGTCGCCATCGCCACGGCGATCTGCGCGATCGCGGGCGGGATGCTGTCCAGCGAGGCGCCGATCCCGGCAAAGGCGCAGGGCGCATCCGGGGCGGTGTTCTGCTTGTCCTCTTGCTTGCGGACGGTCCCGTCCGCATCGATCCAGCCGGTGACCATGCCGGCGCCGGTGCAGAGCACGACCGCGGGACCGTTTTGCACGGCGGGCATGAAACCGGCCGGCACCAGCAGCCTCGCGAGCAGCACAAGCGCCAGCCACGCGGCGATCAGGCCACGGGCCTGCCCGGTGCCGGTAACAGTGCTGGTATCAGTGCGGGTCAGGCGCGCGAGCATGTCCGCGCTTTACGGGATCGCGCGGCGTATGAGAAACGGCTTTTTAGGCTTGCCGTCGCTCAGTGATTGTTCTTCGCCACGCTGTCCTTCATCCTCGCGAGCTGCTCCGGCGTTGCCTCGGTCTGGTAGCGCGTCTTCCACTCATCCTGCGGCATGCCGTAGATAAGTTCGCGTGCAGCGGCCTTGTCCAGCGTGCCGTCGGCCTCGGCCACCCAGTCGGCCAGGCAGTTGCGGCAGAAGCCCGCCAGACCCATCAGATCGACATTCTGCGCATCGGTGCGGTGACGCAGATGGTGGACAAGCCGGCGAAAAGCTTCTGCCGCTGTCTTGTCATCGAGCGTGTCTATCGTCATTGCTTGCACCTTCATGTCCGGTTCCAACCTCGGGCCACGCCGGTGGCCGCCACGGCATTCGCCATGTGGGCAGAGAACGCACCGAAGCAAGAGGCCAAATGAAGAAGCTCACTCCCCGCACCCGCAAGGTTCGCATTCTGGCGACCCTCGGCCCTTCGAGCAGCAGCGAGCTGATGATCCGCAAGCTGTTCCTGGCCGGCGCCGATGCCTTCCGGCTGAACATGAGCCACGGCACGCACGACGTTCATGCCGCCAATGTCGCGATCATCCGGGGACTTGAAAAGGAATTCGGCCGCCCGACCACCATCCTCGCGGACCTTCAGGGACCGAAGCTGCGGATCGGCACCTTCGCGCAGGGCGCGGTCTTTCTGGAAAAGGGCGCCGCCTTTCGGCTGGATCGCGACCCCGCGCCCGGCGACAGCAGCCGCGTCACTTTGCCGCACCCGGAGATTTTCGCCGCCGCGCAGGAAGGGATGCGCCTGCTCATCGATGACGGCAAGCTTGTCTTGCGCGTGCGGGCGGTGCGCGACGATGTCATCGATACGCTGGTCGAGGTCGGCGGCTCGCTGTCCGAGCGCAAGGGCGTCAACGTGCCGGACGTCGTGCTGCCGATGGCGGCGATGACCGAGAAGGACCGGCGCGATCTTTCCTTCGCCATCGAGGCCGGCGTGGACTGGATCGCGCTCAGCTTCGTCCAGCGGCCCGATGACCTGGCCGAGGCGCGCAAGCTGATGGGTGGCTATGGCTATCTGCTCGCCAAGATCGAAAAGCCGGCCGCGCTTGGCCGGCTGGAGGAAATCGTCGAGATGTCCGACGCGGTGATGGTCGCGCGGGGCGATCTCGGCGTGGAACTGCCGCCTTATGCCGTGCCGCCGCTGCAGAAGCAGATCGTGGAAAGCGCCCGGCGCTTGGGCAAGCCGGTCGTCGTCGCCACGCAGATGCTGGAATCGATGATCAAGGCGCCCACGCCGACCCGCGCCGAGGTGTCGGACGTCGCCACGGCGGTCTATGACGGCGCGGATGCAGTGATGCTCTCGGCGGAGACGGCGGCGGGCGACTGGCCGGAGGAAGCCGTGGCGATGATGGACAGCATCGCCCACAGCGTCGAGCATGATCCGGGTTATCTCGACCGGCTGCATTTCACCAAGACCATGCCGGACCCGACCACCTCGGACGCGCTGGCCGGCGCCAGCCAGCACATCACCAACACCGTCTCGGCCAAGGTCATCGTGTGCTTCACCACCTCGGGCAGCACCGTGCGGCGCATCGCGCGCGAGCGGCCGGGCGCACCGATCCTGGCGCTCACCCCGCGCATGGATACCGCACGGCGCATGGGCCTCATGTGGGGCGTCCATGCCGTGCGCACCAAGGATATCGGCAGCTTTGAGGAAATGATCGGCAAGGCCAAGCGCATGGCCATGCGCCACGGCTTTGCGGGGGCGGGCGACAAGATCATCGTACTCGCCGGTGTCCCCTTCGGCACGCCAGGGTCCACCAATGTGCTCCATGTCGCGACCATTCGCGGCGATGAGCTGCGCACTCATCGCGAGGAATGAGGCGTCCCGGGGGCGTCGTATTGCACCCCTGATTGGCGTGGAGGAAGGTATGGAAACGACGCTCCGGCACGCCACTCCCGTCATTCCCGCGAACGCGGGAATCCAGCTGCAACGCTGCTCGTCAACGCGAGGCCGAACTGGATTCCCGCGTTCGCGGGAATGACGAAGGGTGAGGGCGAGCCGGCGACGTCGTCCTGCCCCTCAGTTCTTCACGGCGCCCTGCAATTGCGGCGGCAGCGGTGGGCGCTCTGGATTGTCGCCATCGCGCCATGGGATCACGCCATGGCTGGTCCGCGTCTTGATCTTCCAGGCGCCATTCTCGCGCACGAAATGATCGACATAGCGCCCGGCCAGCGTGGTCGCGGGGCGGCCCTCGCCGTCGGCAGTGTAGAACATGTAGCGGGAGCGAGCGATGGCGGTGTCGCCGGTCACATCGATCACCTCGGTGGTGACGAGGTGGAAGCTGCGCTTGTTGACGAAGCCCGCTTCCGGCTTGCCCAGCTTCTCCTCAAGCAGCTTCTGGATCGCCGCCGGCCCGGTGGCGCTGCCCAGCCCGCCGGACCAAGTCCCGTCGCTGGCGAAAAGCCCGGCATAGCCGGCATAATCGCGCGCATCGAGATATTCGCCATAAGCGATGATCACGCGGCGGATCGCCTCGCGGTCTTCCAGCACCTGCACGCGCTGGGCGAGCGCTCTGTCAGGAGCATCACCCTGCTGCGCCGACGCCGCCCCGGGCGCGATCAGCGCCAGCGCCAGCGCTGCCCGCAACAACCGGCTCATGGCAGCGTGTCCAGCTTGCGGCTCTCGATCGTCCACGCAGGATCGCTGCACAGCTTGCAGTCATCGCCGACGAACCACGCTCGCGCCGACTTGTCGCCGCGCAATTGCCAGTCGAGCCACGCCACCACTGCCTGCGCCGCGCGTCCGCCATTCGGCTCGGCATAGGTGCCGGCGTGCGTCACGTCGGTGTTGATCACGGCGGAGGGGATGTGGGTGAGCCGCGCATAATCGTCCATGCCATTGGGGTAGGCGATGTCCGTCTTGCCGCCGAGCACATAGAGGGTCGGCTTGTCGATCTTCTGGAGCAGGCTCTTCTGCGCAGACATCTCGCCCGAGCCGCCCGGGACCGGCCCGTTCATGATGCCGCTGTTCATGATGACGAAGGTGCTGACGCGCTTGTCGCCGGCATATTTGAGCGCCTGAATGCCGCCACAGGAATAGCCGGAGGCCGCGACATGCGCAGTGTCGATCTTGCCCTTGAATGGGCTGCCCGCGCGGCCATTCTCGGCCGCAGCCCAGTCGATGGCCTGCCCCAGCTGCTGGTAGCGCGTCTTGTCGCGATGCTGCTCCCAGCTCTGCGGCGTGACGGTCACGCCCGGGCCGCTGTAGATGCCGCCCGGCGCGATGACGAGATAGCCATGGGAGGCGACCTCCAGCAAATGCTGGCGGGATGAGGCGCCGTCTTCGGTGCAGGCGCCGTTGCCGAACACATAGACCGGCATCTTGCGAACGCCGAGTGCACTCAGATCGGCGGGCTGATAGACGACGAAGCCGGGGAAATTCTCATATTGCCGCTTGATGGCCTTGTATGGCCCGGTGCCCGTGCTGTCTGGCGCCCGGCTTTCTTCCATCATCTGGACGGCAGCCTGTGCGGCGAGATCGGCGCCGACTCCCGGGGGCGGCGCTGAACTCGGCTGGGCCTGGAGGGTCGCTGGGGCGGTCATCGCCAGCAGGGACAGAAGAAATGCGCTCGAACCGGTCCGCCAATATGTCATGCCACTCTCCCAATTTATCATTCTGCTGTCGCCCCAGCGACAAAGAGGAGAGGGTTGCCCCTCTCCTCCTCTTTCTATCGGATCAATCTGTGTTGCGCACCGCCTGATCAGAACTTGCGGCGCACGGTCACGGCCCACTGGCGCGGCAGGCCGGGCTGAGCCGTCGCGTACCAGGCGTTCGTGAACTTGTTGAGATAGACCAGCTTGTCGAACAGGTTTGTCACTTCCAGCGCGACCGACCAGTCCTTGTCCACCGTCTCATAGGTCAAGCGGGCATTGGCCAGCGTGTAGCTGTCCACGATGGCGATCGGTGTGCAGAGGAAGTCGCCGCAATAGCCGTCCGTATAGGAGACGTCGATGCGCGGCGTCAGCGTGCCAACATCACCCAGATCAGCCTGATACTGCGCGCCCAGGCTCCACTTCCACTTGCCCACGCCGGGCCGGCTCGCGCCGACGACGATGGAGGTCGTGGGATAGTTGATGGAGGTGAACTTGAAGTCGGTGAGGCTGAGCGAACCGTCGATGGTGAAACCCTCGACCGGGCGCAGCGTGGTTTCCAGCTCGAAGCCGTTCACGCGGGCATCGCCGATATTCAGATACTGGCCGCACAGGCCGGGTACGCCGCCCTGGTTGACCGGGAGCGGATTGTTGTTGGAGTCGAGGCAGACCTGCGGAATACCCTGATAGTCGGTATAGTCCATGCGGAAGCCGCTGGCGTTGATCCGCAGCAGCCGGTCGAACAGGTCCGCCTTGATACCGATTTCATAGGACTTCAGCTTTTCCGCGCCGAACGGCCGGATCTGCTGGAAGCTGTACGGACGGGGTGCCACGCCGCCGCCCTTGAAGCCGGTCGCGAACTGCGCATAGGCCATGATGTCGGGCGTGATCTTGTAGGAGAGCGCCGCACGATAGTCGGTCAGCGTTTCCTTGTAGGTACCCACTTGGCCGGTCAGCGGATTGGTAGCGTTGCTGAGCGGCAGATAGTCGCCGACCCCATTGGGGTTGAGGCGGTTGTAGAGATAGTCCTTCTTCTCGTGGCTCACGCGGATGCCGGCTTCCAGCGTCAGGGCCGGCGTGATGTTCCACGCAACGTTACCGAAGCCGGCATAGGTGCGCAGGCTGGCGGTATCGTCGTTGATGAACGAGAAGGTCGGCTTGGCGATCACGCACGCCGGGAGCGCGCCACCGCAGGGGGAAACGGCATATTCGCCGAAGCCCGAGAACGGCGTGTGGATGCGGGCGTTATAGCGCGTGTCCGCATCATAATAGAAACCGCCGATGGTGAAGGAGATCGCATCGTCCAGCACCTTGCCCGAGAGGCGCAGTTCCTGGCTGAACTGCTTGTGCGAGAAGTCGCTGTAGACGCCGCCGATGAAGGCAATCGGCGAGTTGTCGTTGTCGTCCGAGCTGCGCGAATCATATTTGCGGTAGCCGGTGATCGACTTGAGCGCGAGATTGTCGCCCAGCGTGTAGTTGATCTCGGCGGACACGCCCCAGCCTTTCACACCGCTCAGGGGTTCGGCATAGGTTGGGCCATTGGGCGCGCCGGCCGTGCCGGGGCCACCCGCAGACGCCGTCGTCGCCGCGCGATAGGTCACGCCCGGATCGTAGAAGTTGGCGTAGGTCGCATAGGGATCGTTCAGCACCGCGCCGGCGCGACGATACTGGCCGTAGGTCACGAAGCGGTTGTCGAACGGCGCGCCCTGATAGGGAATGCTGTTATTTTGCCGCCCAGTCAGCTCGGCGCTGGCGATGAGCACGGAGGCCTGCGTCGTGGAGGTGTCGTGGGTGTAATCGCCCGACAGGTTGATCTCCAGCGGGCTGCCGACCGGCGCAATCCGCAAGGATCCGCGCACGGCGTACATGCTCTGGCCGCCCAGCGTGCCGAGCTTGCAATTGCCGCCCGATGCCAGGCTGGGGATCGCCGCGCCGCCCGGCTGCACCACGCTGGTGCCCGGCTGCACATAGGGATCATTGGGATTGAGGCAGGCATAATCGTAGCGCGTGACATGGCCATCGCGGTTGCGTGACACGCCAGTGATGCGGGCGAACACGGCATCGGGCACCACGGTGAAGTCGGCGCTCGCCTTGATGTCGCGGCGGTTGAGCGAGCCGGCGGTCAGTTCGACATAGCCGCCTCGGCCTTCGGGCTTGCGCGAGTAGAGCTTCACCGCGCCGCCCAGCGAGTTCATGCCGGCCAGCGTGCCCTGGGGGCCGCGCAGCACTTCGACGCGCTCGAGGTCGGTCAGGTCGAAAGCCGAGGCCGTGACCGTGCCGAAATAGATATCGTCGACATAGATGCCCACGCCTGGCTCGACCGAGGGGCTGGCATCGCCCTGACCCACGCCACGGATATAGGCGCGCATCGAATTGCCCGAGCCAGAGGGGTTCTGCTGCAGGATGACGTTCGGTGCCTGCGCGGTGATGTCGGTCAGGCGCGTCTGGCTGCGCGCTTCGAGCTGGTCGCCGCTGATCGCGGTGATTGCCAGCGGAATGTCCTGCACATTCTGCGCACGCATCTGCGCAGTGACGATGATGTCGTCGACATTGCCCTCAGCGGCGCCTTGGGGCGCGGCGGTCTGGGCAGTTGCCGGCATTGCGAGCATCAGCGCGCCGGATAACATGGTCCCGGCGCTCAGCGCCATGCGCGACACGGTGCGTGCGCGGTTATGACGAACTTTGTTCATTGGTGAATCTCCCCTCCTCTTCGCTTTGCCGGTCGTTTCTTCGTCCCCGCGTGAGCCGCCTGCCCGCCTCTGTCAGGCGGAAAGGTCGGGCGGCTTTCGCCGTTGAGACGCAATGACCGGCAGCCAGACGACGCGGCGCAAGGCTCTCATGGAGCGCCCCGTCCGTCCGTTGGCTAGGAAGCTCACTATCCTTTTGCCCGAAGCGAGGCTTTGACTGAGATAGAGCCACGCTTTGACGCAGACGGAAAAGCAGCGGGGTCGCGCGGAGGCTGTAGCACTCATCTAAACCTCCTCGCTGCGAATCGCGCGCAGGCCGCGTGTCTCGTGGCCGGTGACGGCGGCGCCGGTATCCTTCGCAAGGCGCGCGTAGAAAGGCGCGGCGGCCAGCGCGAGGCCGGCAAAGACCAGCATCGCGATCTGGAAATCGGCGAGGGTCGGTTCCGCGCCAAGCGAGAGCAGGTTGAGCAGGGCGGCCGCGGCGGAAATCGCTAGCGCCTGCGAAATCTGGTTGGCGATATTGCCGAGCACAGTCGCCCCGCCGACTTCGCTTTGCGGCACGTCGGCAAAGCGCAGCGCCATGATCGCGGTCATGTGAACCGAGCGGGCCATGCCGACGAAGACCATGATCGCCACCAGCAGCCAGAAGGGCATGGTCGGGGTCAGGAGCGCACAGACGGCAAAGGAGAGCGCCATGGTCACCACCCCGCTGGTCAGCGCCATCCGGATGCCGAGCCACCGTACCGAGGGCGTGGCGATCGCCTTGAGCGCCAGGTCACCGGCATTCTGAGCGAGCAGCAGCAGCCCGGCTTGAAAGGCGGTGAGGCCGAGGCCGACCTGCATCATCAGCGGGATGATGAACGCCGTCGCCATGAAGGCCGTGCGCGCCGGCATTCCCGCGCCGATCGTGGAAACGAAGAAACTGCGGTGGCGCAGCGCATCAAGCGGAACGACCGGGTGGGGCACGCGGCGGATGTGTCGCCAGCACAGCCAGCCCAGGAAAATACCGAGCGCGATCAGCGGTAGCCCTTGCTGCCAGCCGCCGCCCTTGGCGCCCAGCCGCTCGAACCCGGCAATGATGCAGGCGAGGAACCCGCCGACCAGCGCAAAGCCGCGCCCGTCAAAGGGCCTTCGCTCGACAGCATGGATATTGGGGATGAAGCGCAGGGTGAGGACAAAGGCGAGGAGGCCTGTGGGCACGTTCAGGAAGAACACCCAGCGCCAGTCCAGAAAGGTGGTGATGAGGCCGCCGATGGGCGGGCCGATCACCGGCGCGATCAGGGCCGGGGTAGAACTGATCGTCATCGCCGTCACAAGATAGCGCTTGGGTGTAATGCTGAGCAGGGCGATGCTGCCGACCGGCACGATTAAGGTGCCAAAGGCCGCCTGACACATCCGCATCGCCAGAAAGACCGGAAGATTGGGCGACAGGCCAGCCCCCAGCGAGGCCAGCACGAACCCCAGAATCGCGAGCGTGCAGACGCGGCGCGTGCCGAAGCGCTTGCCCACCCAGTCGCTGATCGGCAGCACCAGCACGGTGACGAGAATATAGATGGTGATCGTCGCGCTCAGCAACGTCAGCGGCACGGCGAAGTCCTGCGCCATGCGCGGCAGGGCAGTGAGCAGCACCATCAGATCGATGGCGACCATGAAGGACGTCGCGGCCAGAACGATGGCGGCCAGCTGCGAGCGACGCAAGGCCGCGGCGTCGTCCGACGCTATGCTGGCCTCCCCCTCCGATGGATTGTTAGTCAAACTCATCCCGCGCCAGCCATGACAGGCGGGCGCGCGTTCGCCAAGAGGCGCCGAAGAATAGTTGCCGATGCAGGCGCTTGCGGGGGAGCGGGATAGCCTGCCATGGTGCGGCAAAAGAGTCGGGCGTCGCTTAGGAGAGCAGATAATGAGTAACGAGGTCATGGATCCAGAAGCCACGGTGCGCAGCGTCGAGGCGCAGCTTCAATATCTGCTGCCCGGCCCCGCAATCAATCGGCGGTTCGTCTCCGCCGGGGTGGAGGTGAACACCGGCCGCTACGGGCCATTCCCCGTCACGATCCGCGACGCGCGCGCCATCCGTCCGCATTTTACGCTCGATCGGCAGGGCTTCGTGCTGCTCGATGCGCCGAGTGACGTCGCCGATTTCACCGACCGGGACGAGGTCAATCGCGTCTATTCCGACGAGGTCTCCCGCTATGTCCAACAGGCGACCGGCGCCGATCTCGTCGTCGTCGGTGGCTGGATGATCCGCACGTCCGGCGATCTTGCCAGCCGGCAGAAGAAGCTGGATGCGCCCTATCGCCATGCCGAGGGCGTGCAGCCGCCTGCTGGCGAGGTGCATGTCGATACCGACCCCGCCCGGCAGCAGCGCGCTGCCGAGATCGCCTATCGCAAGGCCCGTCCGGACGGGCCGGGGTTCCGCCGGTTCATCGTCTCCAGCTTCTGGCGCGGCTATTCGCCGCCGCCACAGGATTGTCCGCTGGCCCTGTGCGATGCGCGCAGTGTCGGGGATGAGGAAGGGACCACCAATATCCTGTGGATCGTCGACAAGATCCCCGAAGGCGACGCCATGTTCGCGCCGATGGACGATGACCGCCAACCGGCTGCGCACATCTTCCGGCACAATCCCGCTCACCGCTGGTGGTATTTCTCCAACATGGTGCGGGATGAAGCCCTGCTGTTCAAATTCCACGATAGCGACCGCAGCGGTGCCTGGCGGGTGCCGCATACGGCATTTTGGGATGACAGTCTGCCCAACGCGGTGCCGCGCGAGAGCATCGAATGCCGGAGCATCGCCTTTTTTGAATAGCCCTTTGGTCCACGATCCAAATAGTCGGGCACCACAATCATTGCTATAAGTTACACAAGCGGCAAGCCAAATAAGGCACCGGGTCGAAGGGGAGTGTTATGAAAGACGGGAAGCGGCCGGAGGAGACCGGCCTGAACTGGGGTGCGCTCGATCAGGCAGTGGGCACAGTCGTTCGGCTGTTACGGAATGAGCTGTCGGTGCGGATTGTGGACGTCTATTCGTCCTTCGGCCTGCGCTATGGGGCCCTCTCCACCATGGCGCTGATCGAGGCAAATCCCGATTGCTCCCAATCCGAAATCGCGCGGGAAGTCGCGATGGACGACTCGGCGATGGTGGCGATCATCGACGATCTGGAAGCCCGCGGTCTTGCCCGCCGGATGCGCTCGACGCGGGACCGGCGGCGCAACACGCTGTCGCTCACCTCGGAAGGCCAGCGCCTCGCCGCGCAGATGATTGCCCGCGCCCAGGATGTCGAGCAGCCGATTCATGATGCCTTGTCTGAGGAAGAGGTGAAGACGCTGCAGCAACTGCTGCGCCGGGCCTATGAGGCGATGCAGAAGTCTCCGCCGGCGACTGCTTAGCGCCATCCTGGCGGCGGTCAGCCTTCGGCCGGGGCGGTGGCCAGTCCGAGTTCGGGAATGCCAACCGAGCGCCGCCCGCCAAAGTCGGTTCGCACGACAATGAGGTCACCCTTTTCCAGATAATCCAGCAACCGCCGGATTCGCCCCACCGAGCGCGTGCCATAAGCGCGGGCCAGTGCCTCGTCGTCGGGGCAGGGCTGCCCCTTGATCGCGGCGCGGGCGATGAGCAGGAACGGCGCGAGCACATCGTCCTGGACGCGGCTGGAGAGCGCGAGCGCGGCCTGCCAGCGCGGGTCTTCATCCTCCTCGCCACCCGCCACGGCGACCGCGAAGCGCCGGCGAAAGCTGAGCAGATCGATGCCGGGATTGCCGATCCGCTGCATCCGGCAGCGCACCGCGAAATCCTGGAACAGCGCGGCGGTCGAGCGATAGGTGCAGTCTTCTTCCGCAGCCATGTCGGCCAAAACCGCGCGGATCACTGGCTCGCGGGCAGGGCGGTCCGGCGTCTCGGGGGCGGCAGGGCTGGCTGTTTCGATGCCGGCCTTTTCATCGAATGATTCAATGTTGGCGGCTTCGGGCGGGTCTTCGCGCTCCAGTCGGGCGCTGTTGTCGATGGCCGGGGGCGGCGCGATCAGCGCGGCGAACAGTTCGGGCTGCTCCTCGCCAGGTTGCGGCGCGAGCAGATCCTCAAGGTCGCTGGTCGGCTCGCCGGGCAGGGGAATGAGGGAATGGGAAGAGGTCCGTGCGCTCGTCTTCACCGCGCCGATCCTCACGGAAACGGGGCGGCGGCTGATCGCCGGACCGAGCGCGAGGAAGCGGCCGCGCTCCAGATCGCGGATCTGCTCGGCCTGCCGTCGCTCCATGCCGAGCAGATCGGCCGCGCGCGCCATGTCGATATCGAGGAAGGTGCGGCCCATGAGGAAGTTGGACGCCTCTGCAGCTACGTTCTTCGCCAGCTTGGCAAGGCGCTGGGTGGCGATCACGCCGGCGAGGCCGCGCTTGCGGCCTCGGCACATCAGGTTGGTCATCGCGGCGAGCGACATGCGGCGGATGTCGTCAGCCACTTCCCCAGCGGCGGCCGGGGCGAACATCTGGGCCTCGTCGACCACCACCAAAGCGGGATACCAATGCTCGCGGGGCGCATCGAACAAGGCGGCGATGAACTGGGCGGCGCAGCGCATCTGCGCTTCCAGCTCCAGCTCGTCCAGCGCCAGCACCACGGAGGCGCGGCGCGCCCGGACCTTGGCCGCCAGCGTCTCGATCTCGCCGGGATTGTGCGCCGCGCCGTTGATGACGATGTGGCCGAACGGCTCGGCCAGCGTGACGAAATCGCCTTCCGGATCGATCACCACCTGCTGCAGCAACCCGGCGCTTTCTTCCAGCATCCGGCGCAGCAGATGCGACTTTCCGGACCCGCTATTGCCCTGAACGAGCAGCCGGGTGGCCAGCAGTTCTTCCATGTCCATGGGCACCGGCGCGCCGTGCGCATCCGTCCCGATCACGATTGAAGAGGTCACCGCGCCGTCATAGCCATGGACAGCGTGGGGGCAAGGGCTGGTTGGCCGTGGTGTTCGCGGGACAACTCGTCTGCGCCAATCGACGCAGGGTTTATGCGCCGAATTGCCGCCGGCTCATGTTGCAATTGCGAGGGCTTCCTATTAAGCGCCCATGCAAATCGCTCGCAATATCAAGGTTTGTGTCTCGTTGAGAACGCGCAGTCTCCGCATCTGGTATCTCGTCCATAAATGGACGAGCCTGATTTGCACGGCGTTCCTGCTGATGCTCTGCCTGACCGGCTTGCCGCTGATTTTCCATGACGAAATCGAGCTTATGACCGGGGAGGCACCGGCAATGCAGGGGGCGGGCTCATCCGGCGACGGGCCGGGCTTGCAGCCGCTGGACATCATGCTCGGCAAGGCATTGGCCGCGCGGCCGGGCGAGGTGCCGGTGTTCATGGCCTTCGACAATGAGACGCCGATCCTCACGGTCACCACTGCCCCGGCACCGGATTCGCCGGGCAGTGCCATGACCATCCAGCTCTTCAACCGCGTGACCGGGGAGCCGGCGGGGCAAGTGGTCGAGGAGGGCGTGATGCACTTCCTCCTGCAACTCCATACCGACATGTTCCTGGGCTTGCCGGGCATGCTGTTCCTCGGCGCGATGGGCGTGCTGTTCTTCGCCGCAATTGTCTCCGGCGTGGTTCTCTATGCGCCCTTCATGCGCAAGCTGGAGTTCGGGACGATCCGGGTCAGCCGCAGCCGCCGGCTCAAATGGCTGGATTATCATAATCTGCTCGGCATCGTGGCGCTGGCCTGGATGAGTGTCGTGGGCCTGACCGGGGTCATCAACGCGCTGGCCACGCCTATCATCAAAGTGTGGCAGATGAGCGAACTGGCTGAGATGACCGGTGCTTATGCCGGTCGCCCGGCCTTGCCGCCCGAGCGCTATGGTTCGCTGGACAAGGCCATGGCCGCCGCCCGGCAGGCGTTGCCCGGCAACAATCCGCAGTTCATCGCCTTTCCCGGCGGATCGTACAGCAGCAAGCACCATTATGCGGTGTTCTTCCAGGGCAACACACCGCTCACCCAGCGCGCGCTCACCCCGGCGCTCATCGATGCCGAGACCGGCGAACTGACCGATGTGAGGCCAATGCCTTGGTACACGCTGGCCTTGCTCTATTCGGAGCCGCTGCACTTTGGCGATTATGGCGGGCTGCCGCTCAAGCTGCTGTGGGCGGCGTTGACGCTGTTCACCATCGTCGTGCTGGGCTCGGGCCTGTATCTCTGGCTCGGCAAGCGCCGCGCCCCGCTGGCGGCCCGTGTGCGGGAGGTCGAGAGCGGCGGCCTTGTGGCGCCTGCCGAATGAGCCGCCGCACGCCGCTCGGCCGCATCTTCGCGATGCCGCTCGCCCTCGCTCTGCTCAGCATCGTCGGTCTGGTCAGCGCGCTGACCGGTGATGGCTGGGCCGACGCTTTGTCCTGGATCGCGCTGGCCGCGCCGTTCGCCGCCACCCTCTGGGCTTTCCGATATCGCCGATCATGAGAACAAGCCGCGCATGCAAGCGCGTTTCAAAGGGAAAAGACGCATGAATTTCCATCGTTCCAGCCAAATGTTGAAAGCTGCGCTGATCGCCTCGGCCGCTGCCGTAGCCGCGCCTGCGGCGGCGCAGGAGGCCAGCGAGATCATCGTCACGGCACAGCGCGAGAATCGCAGCGCGGTGACGCTTGGAGGCAATGTGGGCGTGCTTGGCGAGAAGTCTGCCGAGAATGTGCCCTTCAGTGTAAAGAGCTATAACGCGGCGCTTATTCTCAACCAGCAACCGCAGACGCTGGGACAGGTGCTGGAGAACGATCCCTCGGTCCGCACCACCTACGGCTTCGGCAATGCCGCCGAGCAGTTCGTTATCCGGGGCTTCCCCCTGTATGGCGACGACGTCGGGCTGGACGGCCTCTACGGCATCACCCCGCGCCAGCTCGTTGCGCCGGAGCTTTACGAATCCGTTCAGGTCCTGAATGGCGCGAGTGCCTTCCTCAACGGCGCAGCACCGGGCGGGTCCGGCATCGGCGGCAGCGTCAATCTCGTGCCCAAGCGGGCCACGGGACGCCTCAGTCGTGCGACCCTCAATTATACCTCAGGCGAGCATTTCGGCGGCTCGCTCGATCTGGCGCGCCGTTTCCCTGCTGGTGCGGGCACCATGGGCGTCCGGATCAACGGCGTCGCGCGCGGCGGGGATGTCGCAATTGATGGCGAGTATCGCAGCACCTATGCTGTCGGCGCCGCATTCGATTATGATGGTGGACCGCTGCGGATGTCGCTCGATCTCGCGTATAACCGCGTGCATGTGCGTGGCCTGCGCCCCAAGGTGACCATCGCATCCACCAGCATTCCGGCAGTGCCCGAGGCGGATGCCAATTACGCGCAGCCTTGGACCTACACCACGATGCGTGACATCTTTGGCCTAGCTCGTCTGGAGTATGACCTGGCGGACAACGCCATGCTATACGTCATGGGTGGCGCGCGCGACGGGATGGAAGACGGCATTTATGGGGGCATCACCGTGTCGGACGCCGTGACGGGCGCCGCCAGCGGCAATGGCCTGTATGTGCCGCGCACTGATAACAACGAGGCTGTGCAGGCCGGCATCCGCATCAATCTGGCTGCTGGGGGGATTACCCACGAGTTCAACATTGGCGGCTCGGCGACCTGGCAGGTCAATCGCAACGCCTATGACTTTCTTTACGGGCCCGGCTTCGCAGGTTTTGCTACGAACCTCTACGACGCGCAGCCGGTTACTATTCCCAGCTCGGCCCTCGTCGGCGGCGATCTGGACAATCCCTTTCCGATCAGTCGCACCAAGCTGTTGAGCGTGTTTGCATCCGACACCGTTGGCCTGCTGGGTGATCGTGTCCTGCTGACGGTGGGTGGACGTATTCAGCAGATCAGGACCAGCAGCTACTCCTATGGCAATGGGGCGCTGGATTCGGCATACAAGAACAGCGCCCTCACGCCGGTCGTCGGTCTGGTGATCAAGCCGGTGGCCGGCCTCTCGCTGTTCGCCAACCGCATCGAAAGCCTGGCGCAGGGACCGGTGGCACCCTTGTCCGGCTTCTACCCCGGTTTGGGAACTTTGCCGGTGAGCAACGCGGGCGAGATTTTCCAGCCCTACCTCTCGGTGCAGTATGAGGTGGGCGGAAAGCTGGCCCTCGGCCCGGTCAGTGCAAGCCTCGCCGCCTTCCAGATTGAGAAGCCCCTTGGGCAGGTGGCGCCCGACCCCACAAATTCGGCCGCGCTGGTCTATGATCTCTTCGGCACGCAGCGCAACCGAGGTCTCGAACTCAGCGTGAGCGGGGAGCTGACGCCCGGCTTGCGGATCATCGCCGGAGGCTCAGTGATCGAGGCAGAGCTTCGGGATACGCCGGGTGGCCTGCAGGATGGCAACGGGGCGCAGGGCGTGCCGGATCATCTGCTCAACGCCAATGTGGAGTGGGATCTCCCGTTCCTGCCTGCGCTTACGCTGACTGGGCGGGTGGTGCAGACTGGCAAGCAATGGCTAGATACTGCCAATACCTTGCGGCTGCCCTCGTGGACTCGCGTCGACGTCGGTATGCGCTATGTGGCGGTGGTGGCGCAGCGCCCGCTCACCCTGCGCTTCAACGTCGATAATGTCGCGAACGAGCGCTATTGGGCGTCGGCTTACGACGCCTTCGGCCAGACCCTCCTGCAGGGCGCGCCGCGCACCTACAAGGCGTCTCTGTCCGTCGATTTCTGACCGGACTGTCACCACAAAAAGGGGCCGGACGTCGATGACGCCCGGCCCCTTTTGCTAGGTTTAGTTAGTCGCCGTCAGTCGCTGAGCGGCGCGATGTGGAAGATGCGCTCGGCATTGCCGTGGTACAGCGCGTGGCGCTCCGCCTCCGTCACCGGCGCCGCATCCATGAAATCCACCGCCGGCCGCTGCGGCTGATAGGGGTAATCGATCGCCCAGAGCACATTATCGATGCCGAGCTTGTCGATGGTGTAGCGCAGCGCCAGCGGGTCCTCGACGCCGCTCGTCGTCACCACGAAATTCCGCTGGAAATATTCCGCGATGCTGAGTTTCGTCTTCGGCGCGCGGCTGATTTTCTGGGCGCGGGTGTTCATGAAGTTGATGCGCCAGATCCAGAAGGGAATCGCCTCGCCCATATGGCCGATGCAGATCTTGAGCTTGGGGAAGGCATCGAACACGCCGCTGGCCATCATCCGCACCACATGCGTGCCGACTTCCACGCCATAGCCCCACATGGCGCTGTCCATGCCGTAATCCTGCAAAGGCCCCTTCAGCGTGTCGGAGGCGGCGCGGGGGTGGATGTAGATGCAGGCATCGAGCGCTTCGGCGGCTTCGAGGCAGGGCCAATATTTGGGATCGTCCAGATATTCGCCATGGGTGTGGCTGTTGAGGATGAAGCCGTTGAGCTTGAGGTCGTTGATCGCTCGCTCCATCTCCTTCGCCGCACGCTTGGGGCTGTGGGGGGCGAAGCTGGCGAGGCCGGCGAAGCGGTCCGGGCGCTTGCGGCAGATCTCGGCCAGCCGGTCATTGGCGAGCGCGGCCAGATCGGTCGCCGTGTCGGCATCGAACATCTGCACGCCCGGCGCGGTGAGCGAGAGCAGGTGCATGTCCACGCCCAGCGCGTCCATCTCCGGCAGGCGCTTTTCCTCGATATCGAGCAGGCCATCGAGGAAGTTCATCGCGGCATAGCCGGTCGCATTTTCTGGCGGATCGTAGATGCCACCGACGAGCAGCTTGTCGAGGCTTTGCGATGGCCCGCGCGTCACATCCCGCAGGGCATGAGCGACCTCGGGGATCGACCAGGCTTCTTCGGTGGCGATCTTGCGCATCTTCGTCATCGGGCAGTCTCCATGATGGGGGCGGAAAGGGGAGCCGGGCTGTCCTGAGCGCTGGTCTCGGGGGCGGCAGGCCCGGTCCGGCGGGCGAGCCAGAGCGCCAGCGCGGCAGCTATCACCAGCGGGATGACCGGCAGGATGAAGAAGGTGCGTGGCGCCGAGAGGCCGAGCAGCACCGCGAGTGAGCCGACCAGCGGCCCGGCGATCGAGCCAACGCGCCCCATGCCGAGCGCCCAGCCAAGGCCGGAGGCGCGCATGGTCGCGGGGTAGGTGGCGCCGCATGAGCCATTGAGGCCATTCTGCGTGCCAGTGCTGAACAGGCCGACCAGCACGAGCAACACGGTGAGGCCGACAATGCCCCAATCATGCACCGTGATGATCGCCAGGGTAAGCGCGCCAAGCCCTGCGAACAGCGCCACGACCGACCAGTTGCGGCGCACCAGCAGTAGGCTGGCGACCACACCGCCGACCACGCCGCCGGCATGGGTGCCGGTGGCGATCCACGAGGCGGTGGTCGTCGAATAGCCCTGATCCTTGACCAGCAGGGGCACCCAGCCGCTCACCAGATAGACGACCATCAGCACCAGCGCGAAGATGATCCAGATCGCGATCGTGCGGGCGCGCTGAGCAGGGGAAAGAATGGCCGAAAGCCCGCGCTCGCCCGGTGCAGGGTGCTGTGCGCGGTTGAGCACCGGGCTTTCCGGCAGTCCGATCCAGAGCAGCGCCGCAATTGCGATGGGCAGGAGACCGCCGAGGATGAACAGGCTCTGCCAGCCATAAGGCGCAAGCAGCTTGGCGGCAGCGATGCCGGCAAGCACCCCGCCAAAGGTGATGCCGATGCCGACCAGCGCCGTCGCCCGCGCGAGATATTTGCGTGGCGCCAGTTCGCCGGCCAGCGCCAACGCATTGGGCAGCACGGCGCCAAGGCCGATCCCGATGAGAAAGCGCAGCACGATGAGTTGCGTGAGGTTCGTCGCCAGCGCGCCCACCAGCGACATGATGCCATAGCCGATGCAGCAACTGATCAGGATCGTCCGGCGGCCCAGCCGGTCGCCCTGCGGCCCGATGAACACGGCGCCGATCAGCACGCCGAACAGGCTGGCGGAGAGCAGCGGTCCGATCTCGGCGCGGCCTACGCCAAAATCTTCCAGAATGGAGGGCGCGGCGAAATTGGCGGCCTGCAGGTCGAAGCCTTCGACCATCAGCGCGATGAGGATCAGCAGGAACCCGCCCCAGCCGCGCGCGCTCGTCGCTTCGCTCGTCCCCGTCATGCCCTCTCCTTCACCCGCTGGCGCCCTGCCATCATAGCGCGCTTTGCGGCGGCCAATGCAAGTTGAAAGATCATCAATGCGAGGCTGTTGAGCGGTTCAGGGCACCGGTTTGGCGCCCCGCTTCATCACTCGCCCTTGCGGCGCGTGCGCACCCATTCTGTCTCGCGCTTCTTGACCAGTCGTAGATAGACGGGGATTTTCCATAGAATGTAGAGCGGGATGCGCGCCAGCGTTGCGGCCGAGACCGTGTCGCGCCCATCGCGCATCCAGGCGAAGGCCAGCAGCAGCGCGACCAGTGCGAGCAACCCCGCCAGCGTAGCAGGCGCGGCAGTGGTGGCGCCCAGCAGCGCGAGCCCGGCGCTCACCACAAGCGCGATCAGGCTCAGGCTCATCAACAGGGCCAGCGGCGGCACGAGCAGGCTCAGGCCGAACCAGGCGAGGCTGGGCTTGGCCTTGGCAATGCCTTCAAGAACGACCGGTGCGCCTTGCTGCAAGGCGGTCTGGATATAGCCATGCTCCCAGCGCGCCCGCTGTGTGAGCGTGTCGCTCTGGCTCGCAGGGTCGCTCCAGGTCGTCGCGCCCTCCAGATAGCGGGGCGCTGCGCCCGCTCGCGCGAAATGGAGGCCGAGCACAAGGTCTTCGACCAGGTGGCTCGTCGCCAGCGGCGCCGACTCGATCAATGCCCAGGGGAAGGCCATGCCGGTGCCGCCGAGAATGGCGGGCGATCCCAGAACAGAGGCGCCGCGCTGGCGGACGCGATTCTTGATGAGCATCGCAAAGTTGGAAATCTGCGTCATCGCGCCGTCCTCGGCGGCTGAGCGGAGCAGGTAGCAGCTCTGCACCGGGCGCTGGCGGACGCAGGTCGCGTCGATCAGCGCGCGCAGAGACGCTCCGTCGATTTCGCAGTCGGCGTCCAGCACCACAATACAATCCGGCGGCGGGGCGTCGGTCGAGGCCTTGATCCAGTCCCGCCCGAAGGCCAGCGCATGGCCCTTGCCGCGCTGGCTGGGGTCATTGCGCTCGATAACCTGTGCCCCAGCCGCGCGCGCGGCGGCGGCGGTGTCGTCCGTGCAATTGTCGGCAATGACGATGAGGCGGATATGCACATCCAGCGCCGGCTGGAGCAGCGCGATGGTACGGGCAATGCCGGCGGCCTCATTATGGGCGGGCATGAGGATGATGGCGCTGTGGGGGGCGGCAGTGCGCGGCCTTGCCGGGCGGCCGGCGATCAGGCCCAGGGCCAGCTCCACGGCCAGCACGGCCAGCAGGAGCACGGGTATGGCAATGATGAGCCAAGCCAGAGAGTCGAGGGTCATCATGCCTTCATTCCCGCGTCTGGCGACTGGCGCGTCGACGCTTCGAGGGGGTGGAGAGGAGGCTGGTGCCTCCTCCCCTCATATCGTGCGGAAAACGCCTCGCCGTTACTTGGCGGCGGGCGCCGCGGCGTTGCCGGCTGCGGGCAGGGCGCCGGCGGCCTTGGCATCGTCCTTGGGTGCATAGCCCGGCTGATACTCGATCTTGGCCTTGGCCTTGGCTTCCTTCAGGCGCGATTCGCCGATCTTGTTCAGCTCCTCGTTGCGCATGGCCTGCGCGGCGATCTGGCGGGCCTGCTCCTGCGGAACCGGGGTCGCTTCGCTGCCGGTGATCACGCTCACGACCAGCTTGCCATTGGCCGGCACGATGAACGGCTCGCCCGGGGGCAGCGCCTCGATGCGGGCCAGCATTTGCGGATCGATCACGGCGGTGTCGAGCGAGCCACGGCCACGCTCGAAGGCGATGCCCATGGCGGTCAGGCGGGATGCGACCTCATCGAGCGTCTTGGCGGTTTCCAGCTCCTTGAGGCCATCCGGCTTGGACGGCGGATCCATCTGCAGCTGCTCGAGGGCGAAGCGCTTGCGCTGCGCGAAGGCGTTGGGGCGCTCGCTGATATATTTGTCGATGGCGGCGTTATCCGGCACCTTGACCGTGTCCATCGTCTTGCGGCCGTACAGGTTGACGAGCAGCTGCTCGCGCATCCGGCGCTCCTGCGTCAGATATTCAGGGTCGCGGTCCAGCCCGGCTTCCTTGGCGGCCTGAACCAGCAGCCGGCGGTCGACCATGCGCTGCAGCACGCGGCTGCGCACCATGTCCTTGTCGGCGCTGGCAGGGACGTTGAGATCGGCGATCTCGGCGTTCAGTTCGGTCAGGGTGATTTCCTCACCATTGACCACGGCCACGACCTGACCTTCGGCTTTTTTCTCGCAGCCGGCGATCGTGAGGGAAAGGGAAGCGAGCGCAACGAGCGAGACGTTCCTCAGCAGTGACATCCATAGTCTCCAGAACAAGCGTGAAGTGGTAAAAATCGGTTCTCGGTTGAAGGCCCGGCGATCCCCCGATCGAGCCTGTCATCCTAGAAAGCGGTGGGCGAGGCAAGATGCCTACAAATCATTACATGTGCAGCGGGAAGATTGCGGCCAGTATATGCCCGGCCATCGGCTGCCTGAACATCCCCCTCATCTTGTCGAGCAACATGGATCGGATTGTCGTACTTTGTGGCACCTATTAACTCGCCGCTGGAGCGTGAACAAGCGGCAACCATGGCAGCCGCACCGGGATCGGACAGGGGCGTCCTATCAGCCCGGCGTTAATATTAGGTGGATTGTCGCGGGCGCCAGACCTGGCCGGCGCTTGCCCTCAACGGACGTTGGCTGCTCCGTGAGACGGCGCCGAACCGGCGGTGGCAGCTGCGGGCTGGCCGGTCGGCGGGTCAGGATTGGCCTTGGGCAGCGCGGCGATCTGTGCCGGGGTGAGGCTCGTGACGATCGTCCAGTCATCGCCCTCGCGCAGGGGCGCAAGACCATCGAGGGGGAGATAGACATGCTGCTCGGGCCCGCTGCCTTCGACAGCGATCACCAGTCCCTCGACAGCGCCGCCCGGGCCGCGCTTCAGGGCGATCACGTCGCCCAGCTCCGTGCCGTCGGTATCAACCAGTTCGGCATCGAGCAGTTCGCGTTCGGTCAGATTTAGTGCTGCCTTGCCCTTGGCGGCCTGAGAGCCGGGGTGGGCGATCAGCTGGACGGCAGGCTCATCGGGATGCTGATTGGCCGCGTCATCGCGACCGCTGCAGGCCGCTAGTAGAAGGGCCAAGGCGAGCGCGGCCGCAGGGTCGATTTTCACCTATGTTCTCCACTGTTGCGGCGCATTCGCATGATGGCCGACCAACGTGGGAGATAAATGGGCGTTCCCTCAAACGGGACGAACGGTTTCGGGTCAGGCCGTTGCGCGCGCGGTCACTGGCATTCCGGCGAGGCGCATGAAATTGGCCAGCATCGCGTGGCCGTGCTCGGTCGCGATGCTCTCCGGGTGGAACTGCACGCTGTGGATGGGCAGGCTCGCGTGGCGGAATGCCATCACCGATCCATCTTCACTGGTGGCATTGACCAGCAGGCAATCGGGAATGTCCTCGACGATCAGCGAGTGATAGCGGGTGGCGGTGAAGGGCGAGGGCAGACCCTCGAACAGCCCGGTGCCATCGTGCGTGACCGGTGATGTCTTGCCGTGCATCAGGCCGCCGCGCACCACCTTGCCGCCGAAATGCTGGCCGATCGTCTGATGGCCCAGGCACACGCCGAGCAGCGGCTTGCCGGCATCGGCGCAGGCCGCGACGAGATCGAGGCTGATCCCGGCTTCATTGGGCGTGCAGGGCCCGGGCGAAAGCAGAAAGGCTTCCGCACCGGAGGACATCGCCTGTCCGGCCGACATGGCATCGTTGCGCACCACCTCGACCTGAGCGCCCAGCTCCATCAGATAATGGACGAGATTCCAGGTGAAGCTGTCATAATTGTCGATGACGAGGATCATGGCCGGCTTCTACGGCCCGCCGGTCCGCCGCGCAAGCAGGACAAGGCGGCGCTGACCGGTTATAAGCGCGGACATGACCCAGACAAATCCGCGCATCCATGTGCTCACCACCGGCGGCACCATCGACAAGCTCTATTTCGATGCGTTGAGCGAATATCAGATCGGCGAGTCGATCCTCGCGCGCCTGCTGGAGATCGCGCGGGTGAAGCTGCCGGTCGAGATCGAGGAAGTGGCCCGCAAGGACAGTCTGGAGCTGACCGCCGATGATCGCGCGCTGATCGCGGCGCGGGTGGTGGCCTCGCCCGCCGAGCGCATCGTCATCACGCATGGCACGGATACGATGACGGATACGGCCGCCGCGCTGGCGGGCATTGCCGGCAAGACCATCGTGCTGGTCGGCGCGCTGGCCCCGGCGCGCTTCTCGGAGAGCGACGCGACCTTCAATCTCGGCATGGCCTTCGCGACGGCGCAGATCGCCTCGCCGGGCGTTTACATCACCATGAATGGCACGGTGTTCCGGGCGGATCAGGTGGTGAAGGATCGTGCCAAGGGGGCCTTTGTGGCGCGGTCAGAGGGCTGATCGGGGTATTTGAGAACCTTCGTGTCCCTGCGAAGGCAGGGACCCAGGGCGCAACGGACGACCCTACCCGCCCTGGGCTCCTGCCTTCGCAGGAGCACGACACTGCTGAGAACAGGCTATTACTGCCCGAAGCGGCCGTCCTGCGCGACCTTCACGGCCTCCCGCGCGGCCGCGAACAGCGCGCCGGCCTTGTGCTCGCATTCGCGCTGTTCATAGGCCGGCTCGGAGTCCGCGACGATGCCCGCGCCGGCCTGCGCGTGCAGCACGCCGTCCTTCACCAGCGCGGTGCGCAGCACGATGCAGCTATCCATGTTCCCGTCCGGCGAGAAATAGCCGACGCCGCCGGCATAAGGCCCGCGCGTTTCCGGCTCCAGCTCGGCGATGATCTCGCAGGCCCGCACCTTGGGCGCGCCGGATACTGTGCCGGCCGGGAAGCCGGCGAACAGCGCATCGAGCGGATCGTGCTTCGGGTCGAGCTTGCCGACGACATTGGAGACGATGTGCATCACATGGCTGTAGAATTCGATGGTGTAGCTGTCCGTCACCTTCACCGAGCCGGCGCTGGCGACGCGGCCGACATCGTTGCGCCCCAAGTCGAGCAGCATAAGATGCTCGGCGCGCTCCTTGGGATCGGCGAGCAGCGAATCGCGATTCTCAGCATCCTCGCTGGCCGTCTTGCCGCGCGGTCGGGTGCCCGCAATCGGTCGGATCGTCACTTCCCCATCGCGCACACGGACCAGAATCTCCGGGCTGGAGCCGGTGAGCGCGAAGCCGGGCAGATCGAGATGATAGAGGAAGGGCGAGGGATTGATCCGCCGAAGCGCCCGGTAGAGGTCGATGGGCGGAAGCGGGAAGGGGGTGGTGAAGCGCTGCGCCAGCACGACCTGAAAGATGTCGCCCGCGACGATATAGTCCTTGGCCTTGCTCACCATCTCTGCATAGGCGCCCGGCTCCATCACCGGCGTTGGCGTGATCGCGTCCAGATCGATGGCGGGGGCCTGGCTGGCCTGCGCGGCGAGCGGCCGGGCGAGCTGCGCCGCGACATCCTCGATGCGCCCCACAGCCGTATCGATCAGCGCGTCGATGGCGGCCTCGCCGGTGCCGAGCCGGTCGGCCCAGGTCGGCGCGACGATGTAGAGCGCATCGGCCAGCCGATCGAACACCAGCACCACCGTCGGGCGCACAAACAGCATGTCGGGCGTGCCGAGGCCATTGTCGGCCGGGCGCGGCAGCTTTTCGACCAGGCCGAAGGTCTCATAAGCGAAATAGCCGACGAGGCAGGCGAGCGCAGCCGGCAGCGCCGGGTCGACATCCGCCCGGCATTCCGCCACCAGATCGCGCAGCGCGGCGAGGGGATCACTCTCCAGCGGCGTGAAGGCGGTCCGGTCGGTCCGCCAGTCGCGGTTGATCTCGGCGCTGCGCCCAGTGGCGCGAAACACGAGGTCCGGCGCGATGCCGATCAGGCTGTAGCGCCCGCGTACAGCGCCACCCTCCACCGATTCGAGAATGAAGTCGCCCCGTTCCGGCTCGATCAGCTTGAGCGCGGCGGAGACCGGCGTTTCGGTATCCGCGATCAGCCGCGCCCACACGAGCGCGGAGCGCCCGGCGGAGAGGGCCGCGCATGCGGCGTCGATGCTGTCCTGCGCGATGGTCAACGGGTCGGCCTTATTCTGCGCTGCCGCCATAGGCGCGGCGCAGTTCCTGCTCCACAGCCGCCATGGCCGCCTCGCTGCGCTTCACGCCCAGTTCCTGCTGGATCGCCGTGACGAACTGCTGCGCATATTCCCCGCCCAGCACATTGCTGAGGCCAGCCGCAGTGGATTGCATCAGCTGCGGCACCTGCGTGGGATCGTTCTGCGTGATCTTGTCCAGGCGCACGACGACGAAGCCCTGATTATTCTCCAGCGGTACCATCTGCGTTCCGCCCTGGCGGATGCTGAACAGCGCCTTGAGCGGCGGAGGGATCTGGCCGCCCTGCTGGTTGATGTCGGCGCGGCGCGCAGAGAGCGGCTGGCGCGGCGCGTCGGCGATGCCGAGCTTGGCGAGCAGCGGCCCCGGCTCGGCGCCCTTGCCCAACTGCGCCGCGAGCTGCGTGGCGATTTCGCGCGCCTTGCCAACGCCCTGCGCCAGCTTCCAGGCCGCTTCCACAGCGGGCTTCACCTGCGCGAAGGGCGGCGGGCCGGCGGGCACCACTTCCGCCACGGTCAGCAGCGCGGCTTCCTCGTCGGGCTTCACCGGCACGATCTGCGCATCGTCATCCTGGCGCGCGGCAAAGCCGCCTTCGAGTAACGCCTGCAGCGTCGCGTCCGGCTTGAACGCCGGGTCGCGCAGCGACTGGCCGTTGCGCACGATCAGCGGCGTCTCGACGATGGTGAGGGTGTGCTCCTTGGCGATGTCGGTCAGCGTCGCGCCGGCGCCCAAGCGGCCATCCATATCGTTCAGAAATTCGCTAAAGAGCTGGCGCTCCTTGATCTGGCGCACTTCGGCGGACAGCTCCTCGCGCGCTTCGGCCAGCGTCTTGCCCGGCACGTCACGCTGGGCTTCCACGCGCAGCACTGCCCAGCCGGCGGGCGAGCGGACCGGACCGACGATGCCCCCCTGCGCGGCGGCGAAGCCGGCCTTGGCGATCTCCGCATTCATCTGCGTGGCAAGCTGCTTTTCGTCCACGCCATCGACGCGCGAGGCGGCGAGGCCGAGGCTCTTGGCGACATCCTGCAGCGACTGGCCGGCCTTCGCCTTGGCGGCGGCGTCCTTGGCGAGCGCTTCTGTCGCGAGGATCAGCTGGCTGAAATCGCGCGTCTTGCGGCCGGCGAACTGGCTCTGGCGGCTCTTGTAGAGATCGGCGATTTCCGCGTCGGTCGGCGTCGCCTGGGGCTCGAAGCGAGCGAGATTGACGAGCGCGTAGCGCAGCTGGCGCTGCTCGGGAATCGCGAACTGGCTGCCATGCTGCTTGTAATAATCCTGGAGTTGCGCCTCGGTCGGCGCGGTCTGCGGCGCGAACCTGGCGGCGGAAATCGCGAACATCTCGCCGGCGCGTTCCTCGATCAGCATCGCGGCATAAGGCGGCACCATGCTGGCCGGCGCCTTGGTGCCCACGCCCACCGGCTGGAGCAGCTGCTGCTGGATGATCTGCGCGGCAATATCGTCCCGCAGATCCTGCTCGGAGACGCGCTGCTGGGCGAGCATCTGGCGGAATACCGTCTCGCTGAAATTGCCGGTTGCGTCCGTGAAGGCGGAATTGCGGGCGATCTCCGCATCGATGAGCGCCTTGCTCACCCGCATCCCGTGTTTCTCGCCATAGGCAATCAGCGCGCGCGAGGAGATCAGCTCGTCGGCCACGCGCTTAAGGCCGCCTTGGGCCAGGAACTGGTCGATGGTCAGCGCCGGATTTTCCTGCCGCTGCCGCTCGAACACCATCTGCGTGCGGCTCTGCAACTCGGCGACCGTCAGCGGGCGGTCGCCGATCTTGGCGACTTCCGTCTTGGAGCTGCCGCCGAAACTGACGTTGTTGCCAGTGAGATCGCCCGCGATGAAGGCAAAGGCGATGATCGCGAGAAATCCGATTGCGAACACGCCGCCAAATTTCGAACCGAGAAGACGACGGAAAATCTGCATGGGGTCTTTGTCCAGAAAGGCGGCGAAAGGCTGGGGGCTGCTTTAGGGCGGGCATCCGATGGCATCAAGCCTTTGCGCGCTTGGCTGTCCATGGGCATCCGCAGCAATGCGGTGCCGGCTGGACAAAGCCGTCCTGCCCGTTCATCCGGGCCGCCAGATCATTGATCACCTGTGCAGGAGAGTGAAGCTATGACCGTCCGCCGCAAATTCGTCGCCGGCAATTGGAAAATGAACGGCCTCAAGGGGCAGCTTGGCGAGGTATCCGCCATTGCCGAGCTTGCCGCCGCCCGCAACGATATCGATGTGGCGCTCTATCTCCCCGCCACCCTCATCGCGGCCGCCGCGCCGCTTGGCGGCGCCGTGCTCATCGGCGCGCAGGATTGCCATCAGGAAGAGGCCGGGGCCTATACCGGCAATCTCTCGGCCGCCATGCTGGCCGAAGCTGGCGCGCGCGGCACGCTGGTCGGGCATAGCGAGCGGCGGCAATATCAGCAGGAGAGCAATGCCGATGTCGCCGCCAAGGCGCTCGCCGCGCACAAGGGCGGTCTCTCGGTGGTGCTGTGCGTGGGTGAGACGCTCGATACGCGCGAGCAGGGCGACGATGTGGCGCACGCCTTCGTGGCCGATCAGCTTGTCGCTTCGCTGCCCGAGGGCGCCGATCCGCAATGGCTGACCATCGCCTATGAGCCGGTCTGGGCGATCGGCACCGGCAAGGTCGCCACCCCGCCGCAGATCGCGGCCATGCACGCCGCGCTGCGCGCCGCGCTCGTGAAGGCGCTGGGTGCGGAGGCCGGCAATGCCATGCGCATCCTCTATGGCGGCTCGGTGAGCGGCGACAATGCGGCGGACATCCTCCACACCGACAATGTCGACGGCGCGCTGGTCGGCGGGGCCAGCCTCACCGCCGCCAAATTCGGGCCGATCATCGCTGCAGCCTGATCGGCATCGCTAAACCGGTCGCGAGCCGGTAGATAAGCGCCCATGTCCACGCTCGCCGCCACTGCCATCGTCTGCGCCGTTCGGGCGCATGGCGAGCATGGCGCGATCGTGCGGGCGCTCACGGCGGATGCGGGGCTGGTCGCGGGCTATGTGCAGGGCGGCCGCTCGAGCCGGATGCGCCCGGTGCTGCTGCCCGGCAATATCGTGCGGGGCACCTTCCGCGCCCGCACGGCCGATCAGCTCGCCAGCCTCTCGGCCGAGCTGGAGCATAGCCGGGGGCCGCTGCTCGCCGAGCCGCTGCCCGCCGCGGCCATCGATTGGGCTTGCGCCTTCACGGCGATTACGCTGCCGGAAGGCCATCCCTATCCGGCGCTCTTCGCCGCGCTGGGCGCGGTGCTCGACGCGGTGGAAGCCGCGCCCGCCGCGCGTGGCTGGGCCGTGGCGCTGGTGCGCTACGAGCTGCTGCTGCTCGCCGAGCTGGGCTTCGGACTCGATCTGGCGGAATGCGCCGTCACCGGCGCGCGCGAGGGGCTGGCCTATGTCAGCCCGCGCACGGGGCGCGCGGTGACGGCAGCGGCGGCGGGCACGCATCGCGACCGGTTGCTGCCCCTGCCAACCTTCCTCACCGAGGGCGGGGAAGCCGGCTGGCCGGATATTCTCGCCGGATTTGACCTGACCGGCCATTTTCTCGCCCAGTCGTTGTTCGATCCACGCCGGTCTGACGTGCTGGCCGCGCGCGAGCGGCTGATCGAACGGCTCAAAAGAGCGGTTGCGTGACCCGGCCTGCTTGAGGCAATGGCTCAGCCCACATCCTCAGGGCCGGCGCGCCTTTCTTGCAGCACCGCCCGTCTTCAGATTGAGAAAGGGAAACCCATGCTCGTTGCGATCCTGCCCGGAGACGGCATCGGCCCGGAAGTCACCGCGCAGGCCAGGCGTGTGCTCGATGCGCTGGCGATCCCCGGCCTGACCTATGAGGACGCGCCGGTCGGCGGCGCGGCCTATAAGGCGGAGGGTCATCCGCTACCGCCGGCCACGCTCGATCTGGCGAAGCGCGCCGATGCGATCCTGTTCGGCGCGGTGGGCGATCCCGATTGCGATTCGCTTGAGCGCGCCTTGCGGCCAGAGCAGGCCATTCTCGGCCTGCGCAAGGAGCTGACGCTTTTCTCCAACTTGCGCCCCGCAAAGATGTTCGCCGAGCTGGCCGATGCCTCCACGCTGCGCAAGGAAGTCGCCGAGAAGATCGACCTGCTGATCGTCCGCGAACTCAATGGTGACGTCTATTTCGGCGAGAAGGGCATCCGCAAGACCGCCGACGGCCTGCGCGAAGGCTATGACATCATGTCCTACAACGAGGCCGAGGTGCGCCGCATCGCCCACAGCGCCTTCCGCGCCGCGCAGGCGCGCAGGGGCAAGCTCTGCTCGGTGGACAAGGCCAATGTGCTGGAAACCAGCCAGCTCTGGCGCGACGTAGTGATCGAGGTTGCCGCCGACTATCCCGATGTCGAGCTGTCCCACATGTATGTCGACAATGCCGCCATGCAGCTCGTGCGCAATCCCGGCCAGTTCGATGTGATCGTGACCGGCAATCTGTTCGGCGACATTCTCTCCGACCAGGCGAGCATGTGCGTCGGCTCCATCGGCATGCTGGCCTCGGCCTCGCTCGATGCCAACGGCAAGGGGCTGTATGAGCCGATCCACGGCTCCGCGCCGGATATCGCCGGGCAGGGCAAGGCCAATCCGCTGGCGACGATCCTCTCCGCCGCGATGATGCTGCGCTTCTCGCTCGGTCAGGCGCAGGCGGCCGACCGCATCGAGGCGGCTGTGGCCAAGGCGCTGGCCGGTGGTGCCCGCACTGCCGACCTTGGCGGCTCGATGAGCACGTCTGCTATGGGCGATGCTGTGCTCGCGGCGCTCTGACGCCATTGGATTGACCGGCCCCCGACAGGGTCTAGAAGGCAACGTCATGAAGAGACAAACCGGACAGGATCGTTCCCGCACCAGCCGCTGGCGGCCCGCGACACAGGCCGTGCGCGGCGGCACCTGGCGCTCCGAGCAGGGGGAGACGAGCGAGGCGCTCTTCCTCACCTCGGGCTATACCTATGACAGCGCGGAGGAAGTCGCTGCCCGCTTCGCCGGGGAAGCGACGGGGATGCAATATTCCCGCTTCCAGAACCCGACGGTGCAGATGCTGGAAGAGCGCATTGCGCTGATGGAAGGCGCCGAGGCGTGCAAGGTGCAGGCGAGCGGCATGGCGGCGATGACCAGTGCGCTGCTGTGCATGCTGAGCGCGGGCGATCATGTCGTCGCCGGGCGCGCGGCCTTCGGCTCGTGCCGCTGGATCCTCTCCAATGTGCTCAACCGCTTCGGCATCACCCACAGCGTCGTCGACGCGCGGGACAATGATGCGTGGGAAAAGGCGATCCAGCCAAACACCAAGGTCTTCTTCTTCGAGACGCCGGCCAATCCCACGATGGACATTGTCGATCTGGAGCATGTTTGCGGCCTTGCCCGCGCGCATGGCATCACCACGGTGGTGGATAATGCCTTCGCGACGCCGGTGCTCCAGCGCCCGCTCGATTTCGGTGCCGATGTGGTGGCCTACAGCGCCACCAAGCTGATGGACGGGCAGGGCCGCGTGCTCGCCGGCGCCATTTGCGGCACGGATGCGTGGATCAACGGCGTCCTCTCGCCTTTCCAGCGCAATACCGGGCCGATCTGTTCGCCCTTCAACGCCTGGGTGGTGCTGAAGGGGCTGGAGACGCTGGACCTGCGTGCCCATCGCCAGTCCGAAAACGCGCTCAAGGTCGCGCGCTTCATGGAGCAGCGTGGCGTGGATGTGCTGTATCCCGGCCTGCCGAGCCATCCGCAGCACAATCTCGCGATGAAGCAGATGAGCGCCGCCGGGCCGATCTTCTCGTTCAACCTCGCTGATCGCGGGCAGGCCATGGCCCTGCTCAATGCGATGGAGCTGTGCGACATCTCCAACAACATCGGCGATTCCCGCACCCTGCTGTGCCATCCCGCCTCCACCACCCATAATAACATGGGGCCGGAGGGCCGCGCCGAGGCCGGCGTGGGCGAGGGCATGGTGCGCATCAATGTCGGGCTGGAAGACCCGGAAGACATCATCGCCGATCTGGATCAGGCATTGACCGCTGTCGGCCTTTGAGTAGGGTCGGTCTCGGGGCCAGGCAGGACACAGGACGGGTCGTAGCATGAATGCCTTGATGAACGCCCTTTTCGCCTATGCCGAGACGACGCATGACGTGACCGTGCGCGTGTCCGTCAACTTTCTCTCCGAGCAATCGGAGCCGGACATGGGCAAGTGGTTCTGGGCCTATCACATCCGCATCGAGAATGGCCGCAAGGCGCCGGTGCAGTTGCTCACGCGCCATTGGACCATCGCGGACGGGCGCGGCGCGCTCTACAAGCGCGAGGGCAAGGGCGTGGTCGGCGAGGAGCCGGTGATCCATCCCGGCGCGGCCTATGATTATGTCTCCGGCTGCCCGCTCTCCACGCCGACCGGCTGGATGGAAGGCAGCTACCAGATGCTCGATGCCGGCGGCAGCCTGCTGGATGTGCGCATCCCCCGCTTCGCGCTGCAGGCGCCGGCGGTCTCGGGATGAAGCGCACGCACCTGCCGCTGAACGGCCTGCGCGTGTTCGACGCGGCGGCGCGGCATCTCTCCTTCACCCGCGCGGCGGATGAGCTGGCGGTGACGCCCGCCGCCGTCGGCCAGCAAATCCGTGCGCTGGAGGATATGCTGGGCGTCGTGTTGTTCCGTCGCACGCCCCGCGGGCTGGAGCTGACCCCGGAAGCCGAAGCTGGCCTGCCCGCGCTACGCAGCGCCTTCCTGGAACTCGAGGAATCGGTCCGCGCCATGCAGGCCGGACAGAGCAGCCAGCATCTCACCATCGCCGCCCCCCGCGACCTCACCGCCAAATGGCTGAGCGCGCGCCTCGCCGCGTACGCGGCGCAGGAGCCGGGCGTGCAGTTCATGCTCGTCGCGGCGGACGATGCGCTCGATTTCACCGAGGCCAATCTCGATCTCGCCTTGCGTCTGACCGACGGTGCCGGCGAGCATGAGGGCGTGGCCCTCGGCGAGCCGCGCTTCGTCACGGTCGGCGCACCCGATGGCGGCGGACTGGAATCGCCCATCGCCTGGCCCGGCTGTCCGGTCGATGACGGCAAGGCCATCGTCCGCGTCGCCGACGCCGGCCTCGCCATCGACGCCGCCGCCAACGGCCTCGGCCGCGCCTGCGTACCCGCGCTGCTGGCGGAAGCGGACATCGCCACCGGCCGCGTGGCCGCCCTTGACGAACCGCGCAATGGCCCCGGCTACTGGCTCATCGCGCCCCTCCCGCAATGGCGGCAGAAGAAGGTGAAAGCCTTGGTGGCTGCGCTCAGTGGGGGCTGAGGCGAGCCGCCCTCGCGCCGACTACTCCTCTCACCGTTCGCCCTGAGCGAAGTCGAAGGGTGAAGCCGCGCGCAGCGAGCTTCGCTTGGCTTCCGCTCAGCAGGGCCCTTCGACTTCGCTCAGGGTGAACGGAAAAGGGAAGAGCGGGATTTACTCCCACCCCTACCCCCGTTCGTGTCGAGCGAAGTCGAGACACCATGCGCAGTTCTGGCGTGTCTCGACTTCGCTCGACACGAATGGAACGCGGGCATGATACTCCGGCCCGCCCAACCCCCCTAGCCGCCCTCAGCCCGCTGCGGCGGGAAGAAGGGCTCCGGCTCCGGCGTCACCATATTCCCGCGCATCAATGAGCGCCCCGCCGTGATCCCCCCGACCAGTTGCAGCTCGACCCGCTGCGCATCGCGCTCGCGCACATCCTCGATCGCCTCGCGCGCGTCGTCCTCGTCAACGCCGAGGTCGGTCAGCACCGCCTCGCTGAAGGCCAGCGCGGATTCGAACGTCTCGCGGATCTGATAGTCGACGCCCGCCTTGATCAGGCGCAGCGAATGGCCGCGGTCGAAGGCGCGCACGTAGAGCTTGGCGAGTGGGAATTCGTGCCGGCAAAGCTCGACGATCTTGTCGGCCACATCCGGCTTGTCGACGCAGACGAGGATTGCCTCGGCCCGCCCGGCGCCGGAGGCATGAAGCACGTCCAGCCGCGTGCCATCGCCATAATAGACTTTGAAGCCGAAATTGCCGGCCGCCTGGATCATCTCGACATCATTTTCGATCAGCGACAGCTCGAAGCGCCGCGCGAGCAGCGCTTGGCTTGCCACCTGCGCAAACCGGCCGAAGCCAATGCACAGGATGCGGCCGGTCAGGTCCTTGGCCTTGTCTACGCCGTCGAGCGAAACCGGCGCGTTGCGGCGCATCCGGTTCTGCACGATGAGCACCAGTGGCGTCAGCGCCATGGAGAGGATGACGATCGCGCTCATGATCGCCGCGATCCGCGCATCGAAAAGGCCGACCGCCAGCGCCGCGCCATAGAGCACGAACGCGAACTCGCCGCCCTGCGCGAACAGCGCTGCGCGGTGGCTCGCGGCGCTGTGGGCCGAGCCCATCAGCCGCGCGACGGCATAGATGCCGATCGCCTTGACGACCATGAAGGCGAGGACGCCGCCCAGCACCAGCTGCCACTCGCGGAGCACCGTCGAGAGATCGAGCGACATGCCCACGCTGATGAAGAACAGGCCGAGCAGGATGCCGCGAAACGGCTCGACATCGGCCTCCAACTCATGGCGATAGCTGGATTCGGAGAGCAGCACGCCAGCGAGGAAAGCGCCCATCGCCATGGATAGCCCGGCGGCATCCAGCAGCACGGCTGATCCCAACACGATGAGCAACGCCGCGGCGGTGAGCACTTCGCGTGCGCCGGCCCGCGCGATCAGGCCGAACAGCGGATCGAGCAGCCAGCGCCCCGCCGCGATCAACGCCGCGAGCGCCGCCAGCGCCAGGCCGATGCTCTGCCAGACGGGCGGCGCGTCCTCCACGCCCGCCGCGCCATGGAACGCCGCCCAGAAGGCGACGAGCGCCAGCAGCGGCACGATGGCCAGGTCCTCCAGCAGCAGGATGGAGATCGCCTTCTGGCCATCCTCGGTGCCCGCGTCCCCAGCTTCGTTCAGCATTTGCATGATGACAGCGGTGGAGGAGAGGACGAAGCCCATCGCGCCGGCTGCCGCTACGGCCGGAGGCAGGCCGGCCGTCATGCCGAGCAGGGTCAGAAGCGCACCGCACAGCAGCACTTGCGCTGCGCCGAGGCCGAAGATCTGCTTGCGCAGGTTCCACAGCTTGCGCGGCCGCATTTCGAGGCCGATGATGAAGAGGAACATCACCACGCCCAGCTCGGCGATGTGCAGCAGTGCCTGCGGATCGTTGATCAGCCCCAGGCCGAAGGGGCCGATGGCGAGGCCGGCGGCGAGGTAGCCCAGCACCGATCCGAGGCCCAGCCGCCGGAACAGCGGCACCGCGATCACGCCGGCCCCCATCAGGATGATGGCCTGACCCAGCCCGAAACCCATCGATGCGTCCGCCATGCTGTCCGTCCCAATCCCCGGCAGCCGTCAGGCCGGCGCGGTCAGCGCGGACAATCGGGCGGCTCCATGCTCGATGAGGCAGATCTCAGCAGCCCGTCCGCGCGTTCATCGACCGGGCAACCTTGGATGGTCGGTGCAGCAGAGTCAAACCGCTGCGCGCATCCTCCTAAGCCCTTCCCGTTCAGGGGAGGGGTTGGGGTGGGGAGCAAGCTCGCACCTGTGCCTGCCGTCGAGGCAGCGGCACATCACTCACCCCCCACCGCCTGACTTCAGACCGCCTTCAAACCCAGCAGCTCCCGCGACTCCGCCGCGCTCATCGGCTCGATGCCCATCTCGTTCATGATGCGCACCTGCCGCTCGATGAGCTGCAGGTTGGTCGCCTTCACGCCGCGTGAATAATAATGATTGTCCTCCAGCCCCACGCGCACATGGCCGCCGAGCAGCAGCGCCTGCGTGGTGGCGGGAAGCTGCGCCGGGCCGATGCCGGAGATGCACCAGATCGACTGCGGCGGCAGGCACTTTACCATGAAGTCGAGAATGTCGGTGCTGTAGGGCATTGCGCCCTGAAAGCCCTTTTCGCCGCCCAGCACGATGTTAATGTAGTAGGGCGGCTTGTCATAGCCCTTCTGGATCAGGCGCGTCACGTCCTGAAGGATGTGGTCGGGCGAGAAGACTTCCCACTCCGGCTTGATGCCCTTGTCGACCATCGCCTTGACCAGCGTCTCGCAGCGCGAGGGCGGGGTGATGACCAGCACGTCCTTGCCGCTGATCGTGTCGACCACGGTCACGCCGTCGAAGGTGCACATTTCCGCGCCGCCCTCGGTGCCCTTGAGGCGCTCCTCGAAGCTGTTCTCGAACATGCCGTCGGGCCGCTCGATGAGCATGTCGCCGCTGTTGCCGCCGCCCGTGGAGTTGTTGAGGATGATGTCGCACTTGGCGCGGATGCGATCGTTGATGTCGCGGTAGATGGCCGGGTTGCAGGTCGCCTCGTCGTCCGGGCGGCGCGCGTGGATGGCGGCGATCGAGGCGCCGGCCTTGTAGCAGGCATAGACGTCGTCGGCGATTTCCTGCGGCTGGGTGGGCAGCGCCGGGTTGGCGCTCTTGAAGGTGGTGCCCCCGGTGGGCGCAATGGTCACCATGCGGCGATCGCTCATATTTCCGGCGCTCATATTTCCGGCTCCTCTCGAAAAGTCTCGTGCTGCCGCTGCTGCCCGCTTGTCCTCCGCCGGTCAAGCCATGCGCGATGGTTGACGTTGATAAAGTCCGAAAAGCTGCTCAGCGGAGCAGGCGGTTGATCAGCGCGACCAGCTCGGCTTCCCGATTGGTGCCGGTCTTCTCGAACAGGCGCTTGATCTGGATGTTGACCGTGCCAAGGCTCGTGCCGCGCTGCAGGGCGATCATTTCGCGGGAGGTGCCTTCGGCCAGCAGCATGGCGATCTCGGTCTCGGCCCGCGTCAGGCCCATCATGCGCTGCAATGCCTGGCGCTCCATCGCGCCAATGTTGCCAGCCGCGCGTACAGTGACGAGCAGCCGCGGCTCGAAGCCGAGCGCGGCGGGCTTGGCCGGCAGGCGGAAGATTTCGCACAGGCGGCGCTGGGCGATGGGGCGCTGCTGGCCCAGCCACACCCCGCAACTCGGCAGCGCCACGTCGCCTGCCTGCAGCATCGCGCCGATCTGCAACCGCAGCTCGCGCGCTTCGGCGCTGTTGGGGGCGGTCAACCGCTCGTCGCGCAGCATGATCAGATCTTCGGCGCGGAGCAGCACCTCGCCGGCGCGGGTGGTGGCGCACACCCGGCCCAGCCCGTCGCACACGAAAGCGGCGGTGTTCATCGTGTCCAGCGATCCGGCGAGCAGCTTCGCGCCTTCGCCTTCCAGCGTGCGCTGCATCCGGACGGCGGACTGCATCAGCGGCGCGGCCTGCGTGAAAACGGCGCGATCGGCCTCGGTGGTGCGCCCATCCTGATAGGTGCGCAGAACGGCCAGTCCAACCATCACCTGCCCGTCATTGACGAGCACGACCTGGCAGCCATGTGGCATGTTGGCGTCATGCGTGAAGTCGTCATAGATGTCGGTGTTCTGCGCGGCCTTGATGGCATCATAATGATATTCGTGGCGCACATCGAGCGGACCGCTGGCAGCGGCGACCCGCCAGTTCCCATGGGAATAATTGGCAACCTCGCTGTCAAACTGGCGGCAGAGACGCTCGTTCACCGGATCAGTGAGGAGGTTGAAGGCCAGCGTGGTTGGCGACCCGATCCCGAGCAACTGGCCGGACAAGGACCGCGTCTCTCTGGCGAGCGCACGCAAGGCGTCCTCCCAGCCGCCCTCGGTGAGAGGCGCACTCAGGATAGCTTCGGTCAGACTGGGCAGCGCTCTTCCCAAAAGCGATCAATCCTCCCACCTCCGCGACCGAGCCTCCCGGCGTTCGGTAGCGACCTAAGCTCCATGAAAAAGCAGGGTTGTGGCGTCAACCACTGGTTTCGACGCGAGGAGCGGATTGATCCAATCCGGGATTGCGCGAGGGATGGGGTCAGTCCACCCAGTCGAGACCGATGTCACGATAAACGTGGCGGTCCTCGTCCCAGCCTTCCTTCACCTTCACATGCAGGTAGAGGTGGACGGGCACGCCCAGCAGGCTCGACAGTTCGGCCCGGGCCTTGCTGCCGATCTCCTTCAGCCGCTGCCCGCCCTTGCCGAGAATGATGCCGCGCTGCGTTGCCCGCGCGACGAGGATCTGCTGGTGGATCTCCACCGACCCGTCGGCGCGCTCCTTATATTGCTCGGTCTCGACTGCGCTTTGATAGGGCAGTTCGTCGTGGAGCTGGTGATAGAGCTGCTCGCGGGTGATTTCGGAGGCGAGCAGGCGGTCCGTCGCATCCGAAACCTGATCTTCGGGGAAATGCCACGGCCCTTCCGGCACGGCGGCGGCCATGGCGGCCTTGAGGTCGACCAGCCCGTCTGCGGTGGTGGCGCTCACGAAGAAGGTCTCGGCGAAATCCACCCGCTCGTGCAGACGCTGGGTCAGCGTGAGCAGCTTGTCCTTGGCGGCGATGTCCACCTTGTTGACGATCAGCCATTTGGTTTCGCGCCGCTGGGCGAGGCCATCGAGGATCGGCTCCATCTTGGGCCCAAGGCCGGCGCGGCCATCGACAATGAGCGCGATCAGGTCGGCATCCTGCGCGCCGCCCCACGCGGCCTGCACCATGGCGCGGTCGAGCCGCCGGTCCGGCTGGAAGATGCCCGGCGTGTCGACGAGGATGATCTGCGCGGGCCCCTCGATGGCGATGCCCATTACCCGCGTGCGGGTGGTCTGCGCCTTGGGGCTGGTGATCGCGATCTTCTGGCCGACCAGGGCATTGGTCAGCGTGGACTTGCCCGCATTCGGAGCCCCCACGACCGCGACGACGCCGCAGCGTTGATGGTCAGGCGATGGCGTTGAGGTCACTGGTCACTCCGTCGGGCGCATGGCGCGCGCTGGCTGAAAAGGGGTGCGGATCATGCCTTGAGCTTGGCGAGCAGGGCAATGGCGGCGGCCGTCTCGGCCTCCTGCTTGGAATGGCCCTCGCCCTGCGCCTCACCCGCATTGCGGATGGACACCGAGATGGTGAAGCGCAGGGCATGTTGCGGCCCGCTGCGCTCCAGCAGCTCATAATGCGGCGGCTGGCGATTATGGGCGGCCGCCCATTCCTGCAGCGCGGATTTGGGGTGCTTGGGCGCGCTGGCCTGTCCCTCGACCATCGGCTCCCACATGCGGTGGATGAATGCGCGCGCCGCATCCATGCCGATGTCGAGATACATGGCGCCGATCAGCGCTTCCACGACATCGCCCAGCACATTGTCGCTCTCGACCGCGCCATCGTCGCGCGCCTGCTTGCCGAGGCGCAGATGCGTGCGCACGCCGATCTCGCGCGCTACCTGTGCGCAACTAGTGCCGGTGACCAGCTGATTGAACCGGCGGGAGAGCTGGCCTTCCTTCTCGGCGGGAAAGCGGACGTAGAGCCAATCGGCCATCACCAGCCCCAGCACCCGGTCGCCCAGAAACTCCAGCCGCTCATAATGGGTCGCGCTGGCGCTGCCATGGGTCAGCGCCTGCTCATAGAGCGCCCGCTGCCCCGGCGCCTGACCGATAAGGCCGGCGAGCCAGGCGTCGAGATCGGCCGTGCTCAAAAGCCTTCGCCGATGCGTTCAGGCCGGGCGGCGGTGAACCATGTCCAGGGCAGGAGCAGATTGGCGGAACCGTCGGTAGAGAAGAAGCTGACCATCGCCCGCCCGATCAGATGGTCGATCGGCAACGGCCCGACGCCCCGGGCGTCGACGGGAATGCGGCTGTCGGCACTGCGGTCGCGATTGTCGCCCATGACGAAGACGTGGCCCTCCGGTACAACAGAGACGGCGCTATTGTCCGCCGGACCGTCGATAAGGTCCAGCACTTCGTAGCTTTTTCCGTTCGGCAGCGTCTCGCGATAGCGCGGGTAGCGGCAAAAGGCCTCGCCCTTGGCATCCGTGAACTCGAATTCCTCGATGAAACAGGGCGAGGGGCTGCGCTCGGTATTGGCTGCCTGCAGCATGTTGGCGGTCACCGGGATCACCAGATCATCGATTCGCCGCTTGGGAATGGCCTTGCCGTTCAGATAGACGACGCCGTCCTGCATCTGGATGGTATCGCCCGGCAGGCCGATGACGCGCTTGATCCAGTCTTCCTTGGGATTGCCTGGCGAAGCGAACACCACCACGTCTCCGCGCTCGGGCACCTTGCCCATCACCCGCCCCTCGAACAAAGCGGGCTGGAAGGGGAAGCTGTAGCGCGAATAGCCGTAGGACCATTTGGAGACGAGCAGATAGTCGCCGATCAGCAGGCGCGGCTGCATGGATTCGGAGGGAATATTGAACGGCGCGATCAGCAGCGAGCGGATCGCCACCACGATCACCACAAGCTTGACGAGGAACCACAGGAAATCCCGTGTCTCGGATTTGTGGGACATCGAAAGGCAGCTTTCCAGACAGGTTCGTCGCGATGACGGGGAATATAGTGTCTTTGCGGGGCGGGGGTGGCGGCGTCAAGCATTGTGGCGCGCTTCGCACGTGCAATAGGCATGCGCATTGGATATGCCGCCCCTTAATGAAGCAACGCCAGACCGGAGCGCTTACGCACCATGACCGACCCTGATCGCATCACCGCTTGCTGGACCGACATCAAGGCGGCGCCGATTCCCGATCTGCGCAGCCTGTTCCGCGACGAGGCGGATCGGCTGGCGGGCCATGTGGTCGAGGAGGCTGGCCTGCGCTTCGATTTCTCCAAGACGCACCTCACCGAGACGACGCTCTCGGCCTTCGAGGCGCTGGCACAGGCAGTTGATTTTAACGGCAAGCGCGCGGCGATGTTCGCCGGCGAGGTCATCAATGTGACCGAAGGTCGCGCTGTCGAGCACACCGCGGAGCGTGGCGAGGGCAACCCGGACAGCGTGGCCGCCGCACGCGAGCACAAGGTGCGGATGCGCACGCTGATCGACGCCATCGAGGCCGGCGCGCTCGGCGAGATCCGCCACATCCTCCACGTCGGCATCGGCGGATCGGCGCTGGGGCCTGATCTACTGGTCGATGCGCTTGCTCGTCATGCCGACCGCTATGACGTCGCCATCGTCTCCAACGTCGATGGCGTGGCGCTGGAGGATGCGATGGCCCGGTTCGATCCGGCCTTCACGCTGCTCGTCATCGCCTCCAAGACGTTCACCACCACCGAGACGATGCTCAATGCCGCCAGCGCGATCGCGTGGATGACGCAGGCGGGGGTGGACGATCCCTATGGCCAGGTCATCGCGCTCACCGCTGCGCCGGACAAGGCGATCGAATGGGGCGTGGACGAGACGCGCATCCTGGGCTTTTCCGAAAGCGTGGGCGGGCGCTATTCGCTTTGGTCTTCCATCGGCTTCCCGGCCGCGCTGGCGCTGGGCTGGGATGCCTATGAGGCGCTGCTGGAGGGTGCTGCGGCGATGGACCGGCATTTCCGCCACGCCGACGCTCGCGACAACGCCCCGCTGCGCGCTGCCTTTGTCGACCTGTTCTATGCCCGCGTCATGGCCTGCCAGACCCGCGCCGTCTTTGCCTATGACCAGCGGCTGCGGCTGCTGCCTTCCTATCTCCAGCAGCTGGAGATGGAGAGCAACGGCAAGTCGGTGAAGGCGGATGGCAGCCCGGTCGATGGACCGACGTCTGCGATCACCTGGGGCGGTGTCGGCACGGATGCGCAGCACGCGGTCTTCCAGCTTCTCCATCAGGGCACGCATGTCGTGCCGGTGGAGTTCGTCGCGGTGACCGAACCGGGCGACACGCTCGATCCTGCCCATCACCAGACCCTGCTGGTCAATTGCTTCGCGCAGGGCGCCGCGCTGATGCAGGGTCGCGAGAATGCTGCCGATCCAGCCCGGGCCTATCCGGGCAACCGCCCCTCGACGACGATCCTTATCGATGAGCTGAGCCCGCACACGCTGGGCGCGCTGATTGCCTTCTACGAGCATCGCACTTTCGCCAATGGCGTGCTGATGGAGATCAACAGCTTCGACCAGTTCGGCGTGGAACTCGGCAAGGAGATCGCCAAGTCCATCGAACAGAACGGCGCGCAGGGCTTCGATCCTTCGACCATGGCGCTCATTGAGCGCGCACTCGGCTAAGCGCGCCTCAAATCCTCTCCATATATGGCGAGGTGGCAGCGCGCAGTGCTGACGAAGGGGGCGGGCGAGACCCCCTCCACCGCCTTCGGCGGTCCCCCTCCCCGCAAGCGGGGAGGATCTCGTTAAGCCGCCGCAGTGCCGGCAGTCTCAGGCGCCGGGCGTTCCGGCCGCTTGAGCAGCATGTTGATCACGAGGATCGAGAGGAAGAGGATGAAGGGGCAGATCGCCGCCAGTGCATAGGTACGCACGGCGGGGATGCCGCTCGCGAGAATCGCTCCGCCGATGAGAGGGCCGACGATGCCGCCGATCTTGCCGACCGCCGAGGCCCAGCCACCGGCGCTCGCCCGGATCGCGCTCGGATAATAAAGCGCGAGCTGGCTGATGATCGCCGCATGGCAGCCGCCAACCAGCATGCTCTGCACCACGATAGTCGGCAGCAGCATCGCGCGCGGAATCCACTCCATGCCGATGCCGACGGCCATGGGCACGATGAGCAGCGTGCAGGCAGCCGCGAATTTGAGGCCGTAGCGGGCGGAGAAGCGCATGATGACCACGCCGGCAACCGCGCCGAGCAGCGCACCGATGGCCGAGACATTGGCGGCGGTTTCCCGCGCCACGTCCATCCGCTCGAGCACCAGCGGGCCGAAGGCGGACTTGAAGAAGATGCCGAGGGCGCTGGCGCCATAGCCGATCCAGATGATCGGCGTGAGCAGGCGCAGATTGCCGACGAACAGGTCGCTGAAGCGGAAGTTGCGCTTGTGCTTGCCTTCGTCGGCGAGAATGAACTGATCGTCCGCCTGCACGTCGATGCTCTTGTCCAGCCGCTTGATGGTTGCGACGATCAGCTCGGGCTTGATGCCCTTGCTGGCCAGGAAGCGCGGGGATTCCGGCAGGAAGATCGCGATGGCGAGCGCGCAGACGACCGAGCCGATACCGCCGGCGAAATACACGCCTTCCCAGCCATGGATGGGCGCGATCATGTTGGTGAGCGGGGCGGCGGCCGCGCTGCCGAGGCTGAAGCCCATCATGATGAAAGCGATCACCGTGGCGCGCAGCTTGGGCGGCACAAATTCGACATTGAGCGCCCAGGCGAGCGGCAGCGCGCCGCCAATGGCCAGACCATCGAGGAAGCGCAGGGTGAGCAAAGCGGGATAATTGGTCGCGAAACCGGTGAGGAAGGTCAGGATGCCAAAGGCGAAGGTGCACATGATGATGGTCGGGCGGCGGCCGATACGGTCACCCACATAAGTAAAGATCAGCCCGCCGACGACCATGCCCACCGTGCCGGCCGAGAAGGCATTGCCGATCTCGATGTCGGTCAGTTGCAGTTCGTCCTGCATATAGGGGGCGGTGAACGACATCATCATCATGTCCAGCCCGTCGAACAGCGTGACGAGCCAGGAGAGCATGATCAGCAGATAGTTGAAGGGCGTGAGCTTGCGTCCGTCGAGCAACGTCGCAAGATCAACCGTTTTTGCCGCTCTGGCCATACCGCAGGCATCTCCCTCTTCGCGCAGATTATCCATATCTCGCCGTCCTTTGCCGGGACCGCGATCATTTCGCTACCTGTTTAGCTACATCTGAACTAATAATTAGCAAGCTCTCTATACACGAGCGAAAATTTGTTGCCTTGACTATGAGGCAAGGCGAATCAGTGAGGAGAGAATGTCAGATGGCTGAAGAGCAGACGCCGAAGGTTCGTCAGGTTCGCCAGTCGGAGGATCGTTTTCTGGCCTCTGACGTGTTCGAGACGGGTGGTCGGGTGCTGCCGCGGGCCAATGGCACGGGGACCTGGGTCGAGCCCGCGCGCGAGATTCCGGTGTATCACAGCTGCGACGTGCTGGTGGTCGGCGGCGGGCCTTCGGGCACGGCGGCGGCCTGGGCGGCGGCGCAGGCCGGGGCCGATGTGGTGCTGATGGAGCGCTACAATCATCTGGGCGGCCTTTCCACCGGCGGCCTCGTCATCTGGATCGACCGGATGACCGACTGGACCGGTCGCCAGGTCATCCAGGGCTTTGCCAATGATGTGCTCGGGCGCCTGCCCGCCGCTGGCCTTGCCGGACCACCGCGCGCCGACTGGGGCTCGCGCGATCCCAAGAAAGCGAGCTATTGGGGCCAGCGCACTGCGGCGTTCCACGGCACGGTCTGCTGGTCGCCCACGCTCGATCCCGAGCGGTTGAAGCTGATCAGCCAGGAGATGCTGCTGGCGGCCGGCGTGCGGCTGGTGTTCCACAGCTGGGCAGCAGTGCCGATGGTCGCCGACGGCAAGGTCGAGGGCGTGGTGTTCGAATCCAAGGCCGGGCGTCAGGCGCTGCGTGCCAAGGTGGTCGTCGATACCACCGGCGATGGCGACATCTTCGCGCGCGCCGGGGCCGAGTTCGATACCGATATCGAGGAAGGCGACGTCCACCACAGCGCCAACACCGGCTTCATGCTGGGCGGTGTGGACATGGACCGCTGGCTGGCCTTCCGCGCCAATGAGCCCGAGCAATATGCCGAGTTCGCCAAGCTCGGCCGCGAGCGGCTCGGCTTCTTCCAGCCGCCTTATGTCTCCTGGCGCAATGATATCGCGCTGTTCCTCGGCCCGCGCCAGTCCGGCCTCTCGGCGCTGGATGTGGACGACCAGACCGAGCTGGAGATCCGCTCGCACCGCTTCATGCAGACGCATTGCGAGTTCTTCCTCGCGCATGCGCCGGGGTTCGAGCAATGCTATATGCTGCAGAGCGGCTCGCAGCTTGGCGTGCGGCACACACGGCGTCTGGCCGGCATGGGCAAGATCCTGCGCAGCCAGTGGGCCGACGGCATTGCGCTCCCTGACGAGGTCGGGGTCAGCCCATCGGTCAGCCTCAAATATCCGGTGATCTCGGTGCCCTATGGCGCGCTGGTGCCGCGCAAGCTCGACGGCTTGCTGGCAGGCGGCAAGCACATCAGCTGCGATGCCAACTCGCATGGCTTCATGCGCGAGATCCCGCAATGCTGGCTGACCGGACAGGCTGCCGGTGCCGCAGCGGCGCTTTCGGTGAACGCCGGCGTCCAGCCTCGTGCGCTCGATGTGACCAGCCTGCAGGCAGAGTTGCGCAGGCAGGGCGTGTTCCTGCATGACCAGGCAGGCAAGATGCCGGAAGCCGAACAGGCCGCCGCGGCGGAATAATCCCGTGAATTGAGAGTATTGATGACTGACAGCGCGACCCTATCCCGCCCCGAGCCGAGCGAACTGACCCGTCTCGGCAAGCCCTCCGGCGCATGGACCGGCACGCTCGGCGGGGGTGCCGAGGGCCTCACCCGGCGGCTGGGACCGGCGCAGCTCGACGCGTTGGACGCTGCCGTTCGCGCCACGCAGGGCCGCGCGCCGACCGCCGTCACGCGGGAGGATTTCGGCGCGCCGGAGATCGCGAGCCTGATGGCAGCGGTGAATTACGACCTGATGGCCGGGCGCGGCGCCGTGTTGCTGAGCGGGATCGACATCGCGCGCTACGACCTGGAAGCGTTCCAGCGCCTGCACTTCGGTCTTGGCACGCATCTGGGCCGCGCGGTCGAACAGAGCGCGCGCCACGATCGCATCGGGCTGGTGCGCAAGGAGCCCAATCCCGAACGGCGCGGCTATCTCAACGATACCGAGCTCGGGCCGCACACCGACTATCACGAGATCCTCAGCCTGGCTTCCGTCGTCACCTCGCCGGAGGGCGGGGTAAGCGGGCTGGTCAGTGCTGCCGCCGTCTATGCGGCGATCCAGGCGGAGCGACCGGACGTTCTGGCGGTGCTGGAGGAGGGCTATTATTACCCGACAAGCCTGGAGAGCGTCACCCATTACAAGGTGCCCAGCTTCTCCGTGATCGACGGGCATATCGGCATCTACAATTACGTGCTGTTCATCGTGCAGGCCGCGCAGATCAGGGGCGAGCCGGTGCCGGAGCGTTTCGTGGAGGCCTTGCGCGTCCTGATGCGCGTGGCGGCGCGGCCGGAGTTGAAGGTATCCTTCACCCTGCAGCCGGGCGAGATGATCTTCTGGCACAATTTCCGGGTGATGCACTCGCGCACCGGCTTTACCAACACGCCCGGTCGCGAGCGGCTGCTGCTGCGGCTCTGGCTGGAGGCGCACGAGCGCTACCCGCTGGCGCAGGGCTATCGCGAGATCGGCCGCCTGCTTGAGCAGCAGCATGCGCAGGGCTGGTCGATGCTGGTCAATAGCGACGAAAGCCTGCGGGCCGCCGGAGCATTGATCCGCGGATAACGTGCCAACTCCGCGCGTAGGGAACCACTGCGCCGTCTTGGCATTTCCCGTCTTTTCCGGCTCCCGGCGAACATTCTCGGCGCCCGTGTGTTTTGCTGGTACAAAGGGGCAGGGAAGAGGGCCAATGATCAACCGGCAGGTGCTGCTCGCAGACAAGGTGTATGTCGAACTGGTGCGCAGCCTGTTCGTCAATGTGACGCCGTCTGCCATCATGGCGGTCGCCTTTACCCTCAGCGTCGCCCTCATCGTGAACGAGACGCGGGACCGGCTCACGTTGACGCTCGGTTTGGCCGGGGTGCTGGCGATGGGGGTGCGGATCATCGTCACGCTGCGTTTGCGCGGACAGGCGCTCGCCAGCGACCTTCACCCGGTCCGGGCCAGACAGCTCGAGCTCATGTTCCTCATACCCCAGCTCAGCTTTGCCCTCGCGCTTGGCCTGTTCAGCGGGCTTGTCATCCTGCAGGATTCCGAGGGTGAGCCGTTGATGGTGTGTCTGGTCGTCGGTTTCTGTGCAGGTCTCGCCGCCGGATCGGGCCTGCGCCCTCCCGTTGCCGTGCCGGGCATGCTGGCGGCCAGCCTCCCCACCGCTCTGGCCGCGTTTATCCGTGCCGATGCCATGTCGATCGCCACCGGCGCCTCCATTCTGGCCTTCCTCTATGCCGGTGCGCAAAGTCTGGCGACGCGGCATGAATCTGCCGTGACAGGCATCAGCAAGCGGCTGACCTCCGGATCATTGGCCCGGCGCGATCCGTTGACCAATCTCGCCAATCGGCTTGCCCTTCGCGAGCGGTTCGATGAGGCCGTGGTCCTCAAGCGGGGAAAGGGAATCGTGGCCGTTCATTATCTCGATCTCGACGGGTTCAAGCCGGTGAACGACACCCACGGCCATGCCGCCGGCGATACGCTGCTGCAGATGGTCGCCAAGCGACTGAGCAGTGCCATCCGCAGCGAGGATATCGTGGCGCGGCTGGGCGGCGACGAGTTCGTCATCGTTCAGTTCGGCCTCGATAAGCCGGAGGATGCCACGCTGTTGTCCGATCGCGTCGTCCGCGCCATCGCGCAGCCCTTCGTCATCGAGGGGAATCGCATCCGCATTTCCACCTGCATCGGCACCGCGACCGCGCGCGCCGAGGAGAGCCACATGGAGGTGCTGATGCGCGAGGCGGACGAGGCGCTCTATGCCGCCAAACGACGGCGCGCTCAGGCACAGGCGGCACGAGCGTAGTTTCCGCAGCCTTGGCCCGCGCCGAAGGAGGGAGTGGCGACCCCGGCAGGATTCGAACCTGCGACCATTCGCTTAGAAGGCGAATGCTCTATCCGGCTGAGCTACGGGGCCACGGAACGATCCGCTAACCGCATCGCCGGGCGTCTGGCAATGGCAAAGCGATGCCGCGCGCGGTTTTGCGTGGGAGCAAGAGGCTGCAAGATCGATTGCAGGGCGCGATATCGCGCGGCATAGTCCCGCGCCATGGCTGCTCCCTCCGACGCCGCGTCCGCCGCGACTCCGCCCTCGATCGCTCCCCATTCGATCGCTCATGTCGATGCCAGCGCACTCGCCGGGCACAGGCTGCAATATTATGATTTCGTGATGGCCGCCTTCGTCGCGGTGCTGCTGCTCTCCAACGTCATCGGCGCCGCCAAGCTGGCGAGCCTGTGGGGCTTCACCTTCGGTGCCGGCATCCTGTTCTTTCCGTTGGGCTATGTGCTGGGCGACGTACTGACGGAAGTCTATGGCTATGCCCGCGCCCGGCGCTGCATCTGGGCCGGCTTCGCCGCGATGCTGTTCATGGCCCTGATGAGCTGGGTGGTCGTCTCGCTGCCCCCGGCGGAAGGCTGGGACGGGCAGGCGGCCTATGAGTCGGTCTTTGGCCAGGTGCCGCGGATCGTCTTCGCCTCGATTTTCGCCTTTTGGGCCGGTGAGCTGACCAACAGCTTCGTGCTCGCCAAGATGAAGCTGCTGACCAAAGGCAAGCATCTGTGGACCCGCACTATCGGCTCGACCATCGTCGGGCAGGGCGTCGACAGCCTGCTCTTCTATCCGCTGGCCTTTTATGGCCTGTGGTCCACCGATCAGGTGCTGACCGTGATGGTCACCAATTGGGCGTTGAAAGTAGGCTGGGAAGCGGTGCTGACGCCGGTCACCTACCTCGCCGTCAATTTCTTCAAGCGGCGCGAAGGGCTGGACGTCTATGATGAGCAGACTGACTTCACGCCGTTCAAGGCGCAGGTCTGACCAGCCCCGTTAGCCCTCGGCCGGTGAGGGCGCATCCCGGTTAAGCGCCTCGGCATCCGGGAAGCCCGCCGCTGCAAACGGGGCCGGTGGCAAGGCTTCGGCCTCGACGGGCGGCTTGCCTGGGCGGGGCAGCTTGAGGCTGACCGCGTGCAGCAGCATCCGGCCATCCCATGGCGCGCCGGGTGTAGCAGAGGGGTAATAACGGTCGCCCAATATGCCGAGGCCAAGGCCGTGCAGGGCATGGGCGCGCAGCTGGTGCGTGCGCCCGGTTTCGGGGCGGAACTGCACGAGGGCGCGGCCATCGCGCGCCTCCAGCAGGCGCCAGCGCGTGACGGCCGGCTTGCCCTTCGGGTCCGGCTGCATCCGCCAGCCATCCTCGCGCGTGCTGGTCTTGCCCAGCGGCAGGTCGATCACGCCTTCACGCTCCGCCGGCACGCCGTCCAGCACCGCAAGATAGACCTTCTCCACCTCGCGCGCTTCGAAGGCCTGGGTGAAGCGCTTGGCAGCCTTGGGATTACGGGCGAGCAGCAGGCAGCCGCTGGTGTCCCGGTCCAGCCGATGCACCGCCACCGGCCAGCGCTGGAAGCCGAAGGTCAGGCTGTCGAGATGATTTTCCAGGCTCAGCGCGCCGTCGCGCGGGCGGTCGACGGGCAGGCCCGCCGGCTTGTCCAGCACGATGGCCTCACCATCCATGAAGATCACCCGGTCGGTAAGGGGGGACAGATCGCCGGCAGGCGACCCTCTGCGGCTATTCCGGGGATCATGGGTGAAGGACATGCAGCCTCCCTAGGCGCTATCGCCCGCAGGGGGAAGACGCAGGGAGGGACGGGCTCCATTTACTTGCCCCCGGCGGAGGGGGGCCGCATTGATTCTCACCCCATTAAGCACGCAAACGGCCCGCGACTCGTGCTTTCAGGCCAGTTTACGTAAAATTAACCTTTTGCGTTCACTCTTCATATGGTTAATAGTTACTGGTGGTTGGATTGAGTGACGAGCAGCTCTCCGGCCAACTGAGCAAAGGGGCTGGTGTATGCGCGTGTTGCTGATCGAAGACGAACCGACGACTGCCAAAGCTATCGAGCTGATGCTGACCACCGAGGGGTTCAACGTCTACACGACCGATCTGGGCGAAGAAGGTCTCGATCTCGGTAAGCTCTACGATTACGATATCATCTGCCTCGACCTGAACCTGCCGGACATGCACGGCTATGACGTGCTCAAGAAGCTCCGCGCCTCTCGTGTGCAGACCCCGGTCCTCATTCTCTCCGGCATTGCGGAGATGGACAGCAAGGTCCGCTCCTTCGGCTTCGGTGCGGATGATTACGTCACCAAGCCGTTCCACAAGGAAGAGCTGGTCGCGCGCATTCATGCCGTCGTCCGCCGCTCCAAGGGCCATTCGCAAAGCGTCATCCGCACCGGCAAGCTGTCGGTCAATCTCGATGCCAAGACCGTGGAAGTGGATGGCAATCGCGTCCACCTCACCGGCAAGGAATATGCGATGCTGGAGCTGCTCTCGCTCCGCAAGGGCACCACGCTCACCAAGGAGATGTTCCTCAATCATCTCTATGGCGGCATGGACGAGCCGGAACTCAAGATCATCGACGTGTTCATCTGCAAGCTGCGCAAGAAGCTCAGCCTGGCATGCAGCGGCGACAATTACATCGAGACCGTCTGGGGCCGCGGTTATGTGCTGCGCGATCCCGACGAGATCATCGACGAGCTGGAGACGGCGCAGGTCGCCTGACGTCACGCTGCGAACGGATTTATAGGAAAGGCCGGCGGAGCGATCCGTCGGCCTTTGCTACGTGGGCCTCGCCGGAACCGGTGGATCAGGACAGGGGTGCAGAAAACGCAGCCGCATGCGGGCACACTATACGCCCCATATACCGGACACGCCCGACCTCCAAAAAACCACCCCGTGCTCCTGCGAAGGCAGGAGCCCAGGGCAGACAAGCACCTCGATTTGGCCTGGCGCACCCCAGGCAGATGCAGTCTTGGACGGAATAGCGGCCTCGTCATCTGCGACCGAAAACGGCATCCGGACAAGCCTCCGTTCGTCCTGAGTAGCTGCTGAGCCTGTCGAAGCAGCGTATCGAAGGACCGGCCATGCGCTGACCCACCGGCAAACGGGGGCTTTCGAGCCCACTGCCGCCCCGGCTCGAATGTTGCCCTACTCGCTCAACCAATCGGCCTTAATCTCGCCCCTGTGCCCCTCCGGCGCCAACGCGGCGCGCAGGGCTTCCAGCAGAGGCGGCAGCGCCTGCGTGAAGGCGTAGGGCGGGTTGACGATATAAAGCCCTGCGCCGTTGTAGATGCCCGGCTGGTCGGCATCGTACAACCAGTGATCCACCTGCAGGAATTTCGGAATGCGGAGCTTGCGGAGCTGCCCGCTCCACCGCTGATGCGTGGCGCGGTCTTTGAGCGGGTACCAGATCACCGTCACGCCATGCGCCCATTTGCGGTGAGCGGCGGCGAGGGTGGCGGTGATGCGGGCGCGTTCGTCCGTCTGCTCATAGGGCGGGTCGACCACAACCACGCCGCGCGCGGTGCGGGGCGGCACCATCGCCAGCCAAAGCTCGTAGGCATCGCGCTCGTGCACGGCGGCGGACGTGCCGCGCATTACGCCGCGCAGGGAGTAAGCGTCTTCGGGATGTTTTTCGTTGAGGATCAGCAAATCCTGCGGGCGCAGAAGCTGCGCCAGAATCTGCGGCGATCCGGGGTAGAGGCGCGGCTCGGCTCCCACGTTCACCGCCTGCACGGCGGCGCGATAGTCGCTCAGCAAGGGGTTAGGATCGGCAAAGGCGCGCAGCACGCCGTTCATGGCCTCGCCGGTGCGTTGGGCCTGCTCGCTGCCAAGGTCGTACAGCCCGCAACCCGCATGGGTATCGATCAGGGTTAGCGCGCCCGGCTTCTGCTGCAAGGCGCGCACGAGGGCGATAAGCAGGCTGTGCTTCACGACATCGGCGCTGTTGCCGGCATGGAAGGAATGGCGATAATTCATGGTGATTCAAATTCCTGACACGCGCGGCCGGGCGGGCACGCGCAGCGACCGACAAGGCGCTCGTGGAGCGTGAGCGGAAGCCTTTAAAGCACTTGCGCGCGGCCTCAAGCCCGTGGCGATGGCACCATCGGTGCGATTGCATCATGTGCTCAGAACAGACGCGCCGTTCGTGTCGAGCCCTTCGACTGCCCGCAGGCGAGCGCTCGGGATGAACTTCAGCCTTTGGCTGAAGTCGAGACACGCGAGGCCTGTGCCAACCATGTCTCGACTTCGCTCGACACGAACGGAGCGGCGGGGAGCCGTAGGTGACGGGAAGCGAGGGCAGTTCGGCTGCACTCATCGCAGTGTCTGCGTTGTGCCCGACGGAGCCGACCTAGCCCCCCGATCTACCGGTCGAGAGAAACCAACGCTCCGTGCCCTCAAGCCCCGCAGCCGTCAGCACGCCGGACTTGTACGCGCCGGTGTCGATTCCCATCCTGTTCTCGCGCTGCTCGACCGCTTCGGTGATCGAGTGGCCATGGACGATGAAATAATCGTGCGGTTCGTCGTAGAACAGGAATTCCTCGCGGATCCAGCGCAGGTCCTTTTCGTCCTGCTCGTCCAGCGGCACTTCGGGCCGGACGCCGGCGTGGACGAAGGCGTAGTTGCCGATGATCGCCTTGTCGGTCAGCCCGGCGAGGAAGGCGCGATGCGTGTCCGGCACCGCGCTCGTCAGCCAGTCGCGCAGTTCGCCCAGCGTCATCGTGTCGAGATCGGCCTCGCTCGCGCCATAGGAGAGCAATGTCTCGCGGCCGCCGATGCGGGTGAGGAAGCGCAGCGCGCTTTCATCGCCCTCCACGGCCATGGCGAATACTTCCTCATGATTGCCGCGCAGGCAGAGGATGTTTGGCCACCAGTCGCGCAGTTGCAGCACATAGTCGATCACGCCCCTGCTGTCCTGCCCGCGGTCGACATAATCGCCCAGGAACACCAGTTGCGTGCTGCCGGTCGGGCCTCGGCTATGGTCGTCGGCCGCGATCAGATCGATGAGTTCGAGCAGCAGATCCAGCCGGCCATGAATGTCGCCGATCGCGTAGACGCGGCGGCCCTCGCCCAGGTCTGGCGCATGGGTCAGAGGTTCAGGCTTTGACTTGGATTTGAAGAGGCCAAACATGTGCCTCTCCATATAAAACGAGCGGGCGCGATCCGGCCAGCGCAATCGTGCTTAGCAAAAGCTTTCCGGCGACAGGTTGGCCCCCGTCAGAGCTTGGGCAGCGTCACGCCCCGCTGGCCCATATATTTGCCGGCGCGGTCGGCATAGCTCGTCTCGCACGGCTCATTGCCTTCCAGGAACAGGAACTGGCAGGCGCCTTCATTGGCGTAGATTTTGGCGGGTAGCGGCGTGGTGTTGGAGAATTCCAGCGTCACATGGCCTTCCCAGCCCGGCTCCAGCGGCGTCACGTTCACGATGATCCCGCAGCGCGCATAAGTGGATTTGCCGAGGCAGATCACCAGCACATCGCGCGGGATGCGGAAATATTCCACGGTCCGCGCCAGCGCGAAGCTGTTGGGCGGGATGATGCACACGTCCGTCTTGCGGTCGACGAAGCTGTTGGCGGCGAAGTCCTTGGGGTCCACCACGGCGCTGTCGACATTGGTGAAGATCTTGAAATCCTCGGCCACCCGCGCGTCATAGCCGTAGGAGGAGAGGCCGTAGCTGATGCAGCCCTCGCGCCGCTGACTTTCCACGAACGGCTCGATCATGCCGTTTTCCTGCGCCTGACGGCGAATCCATTTGTCGGAGAGTATGGCCATGGGGGCGTTGCTAATCGCTCGCCGCGCCGAATGCCAGAGGCGATGATATGGTGAGGATCAGCCCGGACCGATGCCGAGATTGGCCGGGCCGAAGGCGTGCGGCAGCAGCGCGTCGAGCGTAAGGCGCAGCACGGCGCCGCCATCTGGCGTGGCGCACAGGATCGCGAGCGGGCGTCCGCCCATATCCTGCGCTTCCTTGATGATCTGCCGGCAGCGGCCACAAGGCGTGATGATGCCGCCATCCCCGCCGCCCATGGCGCCGCCTGTCACCGCGATGGCTGCAATATCCCGTAGCCGTCCTTGCGCATTCGCGGCGGCGATGGCCACGGTCTCGGCGCAGAGTGACAGGCCGTAGCTCGCATTCTCGAAATTGGCGCCGGTGAGGATCGTCCCGTCGGTCAATCGTAGCGCCGCGCCGACCGCAAAGCGGCTATAGGGCGCATGGGCCCGCGCCATGGCAACGCGCGCGGCGTCGATCAGCGTGCGCTCGTCCGGGGTCGGTGCTGTCAGGTCTTGTCGGGTCGCTTCATTGCTCATTGCCGCACCGCATTCCATTCGATCGGCCCCTCGATGCCGTTGATCCGCTTCCAGGTGGAGGCGGTCCACATCGTCCAGGGACGCGTGGTGTAATCGGGCACGAAGAAGTCGCCGTCCACCCACAAGGTGCGGTTGATGCCACCGGCCACGTCATAGGCTGCCTCGAATTCGCGGCTGGTGCGGATCACGGCGGGCTTGGCCGCGTGGGTTTCGATCTGGTTGAGAAAGGTGTTCAGCTCGGCGAGCAGCGTATCGCGGTTGGGCCGCGCCGTGCAGGGCAGGTCGAAGCCCATTTCCACCACCGGCGGCAGCATCTGTGGGTCGCGCGGGACGGTGGCGATGAACCGCGTGGCCTGCGCCGAGGCGCTGCTGCACAGATCATAGCGATGGATCGCGCCGTGGCGCATGTCGTTGGCGACCGCGCCGGCGAGATAATCATTAAAGGCGCTGTCCCGCCCGCGCGCGCCATCAGTGGCGCGCAGATAGACGAAGTCGGCACCTGCCGCGCGGGCCATCCGCCAGTTGATCGTGCCGCTCTGCGCGCTCAGCGTGATGCCTTGCACGGGGAAATATTTGGCAGAGGGCGTCCAGCTGCGGGCGAGCGTGAAGAGGCCCGCCACCAGTCCGCCGCCGATCACCAGCAGCAGCATGAAGAGGCGCAGCGGCGTCACCTTGATCCGCCGGCGCCGGGCGCCCGGAGCGCTGGTCATGCGCTTGGCCTTTATGGTGCTCATGTCGTTTCGTCAGTCCTGTTATGCGCGGATATGCAGCACGCAGATCAGCGTGAACAGCCGCCGCGCGGTATCGAAATCCACGTCGATCTTCCCCTCCAGCCGCCCGCGCAGCAGTTCGGCGGCATCGTTGTGGACAGCGCGTCGGGCCATGTCGACGGTCTCGATCTGGCTCGGCGTCGCCTGGCGGATCGCCTGATAATAGCTCTCCGTAATCGCGAAATAATCCCGTATCGCGCGCCGCAGGCTGGCGAGGCCGAGGATGATCGCTTCCAGCGCGCTGTTATCCGTGCGCCGCAGTTCGATCACCAGCCGCCCGTCCGCCACGTGCAGAAACACCCGGTAAGGGCCAGCATAGCCATCCTCATGCTGGCGCACCGGCGCGAAATGATTGTCCTCCAGCAGGTCGAAGATCGCGATCCGTCGCTCCTGCTCCACATCCGCGCTGCGCCACAATATCGTCTTCTCGTCGAGCTCGATGTCGATGATGCGGGGATCGGCCATGGTCCCTTGCTTCCCTAGGCGCGTGGGCCAGCGGCGGCAAGAGCGTGGGGGCAGGAGGGCGGGGGAGGCCCCGGGGAAGCAGCGCCTCAGGCGGGCTTGGCGCCCTCGTGGCGGGGCATCGGCCAGATCAGGCCGATGAACGGCAGAACCAGCATCGCCAGACCGGAGAACAGCAGCGCGCTGGCAACGCCATGGGCCTGCGCCACATGGCCCCACAGCCAGCTCCCCAGCGCGATCCCGCCGAAGGTGAGGCTGCTCACCATGGCGGTAATGCGCCCGATAAGCGGGGCGGGCGACCACATCTGGCCGGCGACGGCAAAGCCGGAGAGCGCCTGCACCCAGCCGGCGCCACCCATCACCAGCAGCACAAGCGTGGGGACCAGCCCGATGCCGAGCGCAACGCACACGCACACCGCGCCATAGAGGAGCCCCGCGCCGCGGATGATCGCCTCGCTGGAGAAGCGCTGGCGGAACCATGTGCTGCTCGCCGCGCCGATCACCGCGCCTAGGCCGAGTGCGCCGAGGAGCAGGCCGAAGGTCATCGATCCCCGGCCGAGCATCTGCGTTGCAACGAGCGGCATCAACGCCCAGGCAGCGCTGCCGGCGAGCGTGAAGCTGATGGCGCGGACCAGCACGGTGCGGATCGCCGGGGAACCAAGCGCAAAGCGGAAGCCCTCGCCGATCACCGTCAGCAGCGGGCGCCTTGTGGCCGGCGCCGGCGGCGCGGTGCGCCAGCGCAGCAGAATGACGATGACCATCAGATAGGAGAGGGCATTGACGACGAAGGCGGCCTTCGCGCCGCCCAGCGCGACGATGCCGCCGCCGATGGCCGGGCCAAGGCTGCGGGCGATGTTGAAGGCCAGAATGTTGAGCGCGACGCCCGCGGCCAGTTCGCTGCGCGGCACGATGCTGCCGATGGAGGAGGCGAGCGCCGGGTTGAAGCAGGCCACGCCGCAGGCGAGCAGGGCGGTGAGGCCGATGAGCAGCCCCGGCGGTGTCGTCCCGACAAAGGCGAGCGCCGCCAGCAGGATGGAAAGCGAGACCATGCCGGTCTGCGCGCCGAGCATCACCAGTCGCTTGTCGAACATGTCCGCCCAGGCCCCGGCCGGCAGCGCCAGCAGCATGATCGGCAGATTGGTCGCGCTCTGGACGAGGGCGATGACGTCGGCCGGCTGGCCCGTGATGGTGAGCTGCCAGGCGGCGCCCACGGACTGGATGGCATTGCCGAAGTGCGAGAACAGGCTGCCGAGCAGGATCAGCAGGAAGGTCCGGTGGCGCAAGGGAGAGAAGGTGCCGCCGCTGCTCATGGCCGTTGGTCCCTCATCTGCTGCGCGCTCATCATGCCTGGTCCCCTCCGTGCTGTCGCGATCATTGATCCGTCACACGGTTTCGCCCTAGGCGCGTCGTTCTCGCCCGGCAAGACTGATGCGGCGGCGCGTTGGTGATGGGCAAGCAGGCGGGTGACGGGCCGACCAAAAGCGGCTAACCGCCCCCGCGATGACGGGTGTCCTGATCATAATTGCGGCCTTCGCCACCGCATTTCTTTCCGGCATCTTCGGTATGGCGGGGGGATTGCTGCTGATGGGCATCCTCGCCTTCCTGCTGCCGGTGTCGGCGGCGTTCGTTACGCATGGCATCCTCCAGCTTGTCGCCAATGGCTGGCGCGCGGTGGTGCATCGCGAACATGTCGTCTGGCCGATCATGCGCACTTATGCGCTCGGCGTTTTTGCTGCGGGTGCGGTGGTCGCCATGGTCGGCTTCTCGCCCTCGCGACCCTTGCTGTTCCTGCTGCTCGGTCTGGTGCCGCTGGTCGTCTGGCTGCCCCGCCGCTGGATCGCTCTCGATGCATCCCGGCCCTCCCACGCCTTCCTCGCCGGGTTCACCGTGTCAGGCCTTAACCTGACGGCGGGCGTTGCCGGCCCGATGATGGACGTGTTCTTCGTTCGCACCCCGCTGACCCGCCACCAGATCGTTTCGACCAAGGCGGCAGGTCAGGTTTTCAGCCATATCGCGAAGATCGGCGTGTTCGGAACGCCGATGCTGCTTGCGGGGCGGAGCGCCATGCCGCCCTGGTGGGTGTTCGCCATCGCGGTGCCACTGTCCATGGTCGGCACGATGCTGGGCGGACGACTGCTGGATCGGATCAGTGACGGCCACTTCCGCCGCTATACGGCGTGGATCGTCACCGCGATTGGCATGCTCTACATCGGGAAGGCGGTGATGGAATGGCTCTGACTGAACCCGCTACCCTGGGCGAGGCCTGCGTTGCAGTGCTGCAATGCAGCAATCCGCGCGAGAAGGTGATGGCGGCGCGCAAGGCTGCGCGGGACTGGCGCCTCGGGCGCCTCGCGCACCGGTTCGATACGCCACTGCCAGACCGGCCCGGCCGGCCCGAGCGCCCTGAGCTTCTGCCGCCCAACCGCATGCCCAAGCGCGGCAAGGGTGGCTCGGAGCGTGCCCGCATCGCCATGATTCACGCGCTGGCGCATATCGAATTCGTCGCCATCGACCTGGCCTTCGATCTCATCGCGCGCTTTGGCGCGGACTTCCCGCCCGACTTTGCCGACGACTGGCTGCGTGTCGGTGCCGACGAGGCGATGCATTTCGCCCTGCTTGCGCGCCGGCTGGAGGAACTGGGCAGCGCGTATGGCGATCTGCCTGCCCATGATGGTCTGTGGGAGGCGGCGATCGAAACCGGCCATGACGTTGCTGCTCGCCTCGCCATCGTGCCGATGGTGCTGGAAGCACGGGCGCTGGACATTACGCCGGAAACCATCGTGCGGTTCAGGCATTTCAACGATGAGCGGACCGCGCGGATGCTGACCCGAATCGTTGACGACGAAGTTCGTCATGTCGGCGCAGGGACGAAGTGGTTTTTGTGGTCGATGAATCGATCCGGCGCAAACCCGCAGGAAAGCTACCAAATGTTGGTTCGGCGCCACTTTCGCGGTGCCGTTAAGCCGCCGTTCAACGACTCAGCGCGGAGTCAGGCCGGTTTGACGCGCGATTTCTACCTGCCTCTTGCGCCTTAACCCGTTCTTCGCTCGAAAAGCCCCAGCCGGTTCACATGAGCCGGAAACACAAAAAACATTGAGGGGTCGGTCACGGCCCATCACGGGGTCCAAATGATCGATTCGAGCGCTATGACCTTCGCCAAAGAGGGTGTCCTCAAAGCTGCCGCGAAGGTTCTGGCGATTGCCGGTCTGATGGTTGCCTCTCCTGCCCTGGCCGATGCCGGCCACGACGCCCAGTTTGCCTCGCTCTTCTCGGCGATGGTCCAGATGGAGCAGTCCACCGAGCAGAGCACGGACAGCAAGGCCTCCATCCCGTCGCGCCAGCCGGTCGACGATGTGCGTCTCACCTCTTCCTTCGGTACCCGCAGCGATCCGTTCAACGGCCGCGCTCGCATGCATCAGGGCATCGACATTCCCGGCCCGATCGGCACGCCGATCTATGCGACGGCCGATGGCGTCGTGCGTCGCTCGCAGTGGGTGAATGGCTATGGCAATCTCGTCGAGATCAACCATGGCAACGGCCTCGAGACCCGCTACGGCCACATGTCCAAGCTGATCGCCCAGCCCAATGAGCGCGTGCGTCGCGGCCAGCTCATCGGCCTGATGGGCTCCACCGGTCGCTCCACCGGCAGCCACCTTCACTATGAAGTCCGCATCGCCGGCAGCGCCGTGAACCCGATGCCCTATCTCGAAGGCACCAATTACGAGCTGGCTCTGGCCGAGGCCAAGGAGCACAGCGATCGTCAGGTCGCCATGGGTGGCCCGGAAGCCAACCGTCCCACCGACAACCGCGATCGTTGATCGCCGCTCGCCCGCTCGGGTGAGCAGGCTGTCCTGAGTTTCTTTCTCCATCGTCAAGCGCGGCGCGGCTCCCTTGCGGGCCGCCGCTTGCCGTTGCGGCGTGTGCGCCCTATCTAGCAGCCATGGATATCAGCCTCTCTCCCACCGCCGCCGCGCGGGTCGCCTGGATCGCCGAGCGCCAGAGCAAGCCGGCCATTCTCCGCCTCGCGGTGGAAGGCGGGGGGTGCTCCGGCTTCCAGTATCGCTTCGGCTTGGCCGATGCGCCCGAGGCGGACGATGTGATGGTCGAGACGGACGGCGTGAAGCTGGTCGTCGATTCCATGAGCCTCGATCTGGTGCGGGGCTGCGTGGTCGATTTTGTGGACAATCTCGGCGGCGCCGCCTTCAAGGTGGAAAATCCCAATGCCACCGCCGGCTGCGGCTGCGGAACCAGCTTCTCGGTCTGACTTTCTGAGCGTTTGCGCCGGGACGCGCTTGTCCAAGCACCATGCTTCTCCCTAAGACGGACCCTCACTGGCAGGTGCCGGCAAAAGGGCTTTAGTTCATGAGGATCGCGACCTTCAATATCAACGGCATCAAGGCACGGCTGCCGCGCCTGGTCGAGTGGCTGACGGAAACCCAGCCGGACGTCGCCTGCCTGCAGGAAATCAAGACGCAGGATGAAGGCTTCCCGATCAAGGATATCGAAGATGCCGGCTATGGCGCCATCTGGCACGGCCAGAAGGGCTTTAACGGCGTCGCGATTCTGGCGAAGGGCGCTACTCCGCAGGAAGTGACGCGCGGGCTGGAGGGCGAGCCGGAAGACGAGCACAGCCGCTACATCGAGGCGGACGTGAACGGCGTGCGCATCGCCTCCATCTATCTGCCCAATGGCAATCCGGTGCCCGGCCCCAAGTTCGAGTACAAGCTGCGCTGGATGGCGCGGCTGCGCGCCCGTGCGGCGCAGATCTGGGCGGAGGAAGTGCCCGCCGTGCTGGCCGGCGATTATAATGTCATCCCGTTCGATCGCGATGTCTGGTCGCCGCCCGCCATGGCCAGCGACGCACTGATGCAGCCGGAGAGCCGCGCCGCCTACAAGACCCTGCTCAACGACGGCTGGACCGATGCGCTGGCCGCCCGCCATCCGCTCGGCGGCGTTTGGACCTTCTGGGATTATCAAGCCGGGGCCTGGCAGCGCGATGCAGGCTTCCGCATCGACCATTTGCTGCTCTCGCCCACTACTGCCGACCGGCTGGCCGATGCGCAGGTGGACAAGGCCTATCGCGGGCGGGAGAAAGCCAGCGATCACGCTCCGGTCTGGGTTCGCCTGAAGGACTGACCGCGCCTTTTCCAACCAGATGCCCAATCCAGTGCCAGGAGTCGACCCGCGATGAAGGCCTTTGCTTATGACGCCGCCCACCCGCTGACGGACTTTGCGCTCACCCTGCGCGACCTGCCCGATCCGGTGCCCGGACCGCAGGATCTGCTGGTCCGGATTGAGGCCTTCGCGCTCAACCCGGTCGATACCAAGATCCGCCAGCGCCGCGGCGGCACGGCGGATGCGCCGGTCGTGCTCGGTTGGGATGCTGCCGGCATCGTCGAGGCCGTGGGTGCGCAGGTGCAGGGCTTTGCAGTTGGCGATGCGGTCTATTATGCGGGCGATCTCAATCGGCCCGGCAGCTATGCCCGCCTGCAAGCGGTCGATCATCGCCTTGTCGCGCACAAGCCCGCGAGCCTCGACTTCGCCGATGCCGCCGCCCTGCCGCTGACCGCGCTCACCGCCTATGAGGCGATGCTGGAGCGCGGCATCGTCTATGATGCGGACAGCCGCGTGCTGATCATCGGCGGGGCAGGGGGCGTCGGCTCGATGGCGATCCAACTGCTGAAGGCGCTGACCCCGGCCACCGTCATCGCGACCGCGTCCCGGCCGGAGACGGTCGCCTTCGCGCAGCTTATGGGCGCCGATCATGTCATCGGCCGCGACGTTCAGCCCGAACTGGCGGCGCTTGGCTTGCATGATCTCCATGCCATCTTCAGCACCACGCATACCGACGCCTATCTGCCGGTCATCCCCGCGCTGTTACGCCCCTTTGGCCATCTCATGGTCATCGACGATCCCGCCGCGCTGGACATCTTGCCGTTCAAGCAGAAGGCGCTCTCGGTCCACTGGGAGTTCATGTTCGCCAAGTCGATCAACGGCTCTCGCATGGCCGAGCAGCAGGCGGTTTTGCGGCAGGTAGCCGCGCTGGTTGATGCGGGCACGCTCGTCTCCACCCGCACCCGAACGCTCACCGCCAGTGTCGACACGCTGCGCGAGGCGCACGCCGCGCTGGAGGCCGGTGCACTGATCGGCAAGACCGTCATGCGCTGGGATTGAGCCATTTTACGTCAGTTTGATGCCTCTTTTCGTCGCCCGGTCTGTTATAGAGTGAGCTTGAACAGGGAGCATGGATCGATGGATGACAGGTCGAAGCCTTGGCTGACCGGTGAAGCCCCCGCACGGGGCGGCAAGCGTCATGCTCCCGCCACGGTGCGCAACCGCGATGCCATCGCTCAATTGCTCGCGCAGACCCTGCCGGCCACCGGGCTCGTGCTGGAGATCGCCAGCGGCTCCGGCGAACATGCCGTGCATTTCGCGCGCTGCTTCCCTGCCTTGCGCTGGCTGCCGAGCGACCCTGACCCGGTCGCGCGCGCCTCGATCACCGCCTGGGCGGATGAGGTAGCGCTGCCCAATCTCGCTCCGCCGCTGCAGATCGACGCTGCCGATCCCGAGGCGTGGCCGATCGGCGAGGCGGACGCGATCCTGTGCATCAACATGGTGCATATCTCGCCTTGGGCTGCAACGCTCGGCCTGCTCCACGGCGCGGCGATGCTGTTGCCGGAAGGCGCGCCGCTCTTTCTTTACGGCCCCTATTTCCGCCGCGAGGCGGAGACGGCCCCAAGCAATCTCGCTTTCGATGAGTCGCTGCGCGCGCGCGACCCCGCCTGGGGCCTGCGCTGGGTGCACGATGTCGAGGCGGCGGCGGCGTCCGAGGGCTTCGAGCTGAAGCGCGTCGTCGAGATGCCGGCCAATAATCTCAGCCTGATCTTCCGGCGCGGTCCTCATCCGGGCTGACGGTGAGCGCGCGGCGGCGCACATGCTCGCGCCAGGCGATGTAGAGGCCGCTCGCCGCGATCAGGCCCGCCCCGACCCACGTTGAAGGTTCCGGCCAGTAGGACCAGAGCAGCCAGCCGGCCAGCGTGGCCCAGATCATCTGGCTGTAATCCATGGGGATGACGATGGAGACCGGCCCGTAGCGCAGGGCCGAGGTCATGAACAATTGCGCCGCCCCGCCGGTCAGCCCAAGGCCGATGAACAGCAGCCATGCGACGGGATCGTGGCTTTGCCCATACCAGATCAGCATCAGCCCGAGCGGCGGCAGCGAGAGCAGGGTGAACCAGAAGACGATGATCGGCGCCGATTCGCGCTTGCCGAGATCGCGCAATACGATGGCGACCAGCGCCGTCACCATCGCCCCACCGAGTGCCACGAACACGCCGGCGGAGGCGAAATTGGCGGAGTCCGGATGGGTCATAATGACCACGCCGACAAAGCCGAGCAGAACGGCGCTCCAGCGGTGGACACCGGTCTGTTCGCGCAGCAGCAGCGCGGAGAGGATGGTGGCGAAGATCGGCATGGTAAAGCCGATGGAGGTCGCCTCCGCCAGCGGCAGCAATGCGACCGCGCCGAAGTTGAGCAACATGCCGATCATGCCGAGGCTGGTGCGGGTGATATGGGTGCGCATCGGCGCCTTGGGCAGCAGGGCCGTGCCCATCAGTGCGACCGCCCAGATCGCCGCGACGGGGAAGGCAAAGAGCTGCCGGTAGAACACGACTTCGGCCAGATTGGCGCCGCGCTCGATCAGCAGCTTGCCGATGGCGTAGGTCGCGCCGATCATCATCATCGCCAGCAGCCGCAGCATGATCGCGAACAGGGGCCGGTCGCGGCGTGCGGGCGCGGAGGGGGCCGCGGCAGCGGCGGCGCTGCTCATGCCAGCGTGCGCCGCCGCGCGCGAGGGCCGCTCAGACTATCCCACACGAACAGCGCGAGGGCGACCCAGATCAGTAGGAAGCTGCCCCAGCGCCCGGCGGACATCGGCTCGCCGAACAGGAACACCCCGCACAGGAACTGCAGCGAGGGGGCGATATACTGCATCAGCCCAAGGGTCACGAGCGGCAGGGCGCGCGCGGAAATGGCAAACAGGATCAGCGGCACGGAGGTGAGCGCCCCGGTGCCGATCAGGCCGAGCGTCACCCAGCGATCGTCGCCGAACGCCAGCGTGCCCTGCGCCGCATAAAAGCTGACCAGTGCGAGGGCCGGGGCGCACAGCACCAGCGTCTCCACTGCCAGACCCGAGGTCGAGGGCACCGGCGTCAGCTTGCGGACCAAGCCATAAAAGGCAAAGCTGATCGCCAGCGCGAGGCTGATCCAGAGCGTCTGCCACTCGCCGATGGCGAGCAATGCCACGCCCACCGCCGCGATGCCGATGGCGACAGCCTGCCGGCGGCGCAGCACTTCCTTGAGCACCAGCGTGCCGAGCAGCACATTAACCAGCGGGTTGAGAAAATAGCCCAGGCTCGCCGCCACGACATGGTCGGTATCCACCGCCCAGATATAGACGAGCCAATTGATGCCGATGAGCACCGCGCTCAGCGCCAGCGCGGCGAGAATGCGCGGCTGGCTGAAGATCGCGACGAAGGCGCGATATTGCCGCATCGCCGCCAGCACGATGGCGAGGAAGGCGACGGACCAGATCACCCGATGCGCCACGATTTCGAAGGGGGAGACATGGCCGAGCAGCTTGAAATAAAGCGGCATCAGGCCCCAGATCGCATAGGCGCCGACGCCGGCGAGCAGACCCGCGCGCCGTTGGGCCGCCTGTTCGGCATCCGCGATGTCGGTGGATTGGCTGCTCATATTGCCGCTCTCGTTCAGAAAATTCCGCCGCCGGCCCACAGGCGCAACATGCCGAAGGCGGCGACGGCGAGGCAGAAATTGCGCGCGCCAGTGCCCGCCGCGAACTGGCCGATCAGCGCCCCGAACAGGGCCATCGGCACAATCACCCAATTGGCCCAGCCAAGGCCGGGGATGATCGCGGGAATGGCAAGAATCAGCGCGACCGCGCCGATCAGAATGGAGAGCAGCGAAAGCATCCCCATCCCATGGGCCTGACCGGGGATATTGGCAAGTGCAGGGGGCACCAGAGACTTGAGGTGTTTGCAGCCTCAGGCACGGACACGTCAATTTGGAATGATCAATCTCAAAAAATATTCCAAATAGGTTTTAGGTTGTGGGTTAGTCCGTGCGCTGAATCAGCGGCCTCACCCAATCCCGCGCCGTCTCCGCGAAGAAATGGCGCCCCGGCACCACCCAGCTCGTATCGTCCAGCGTGCCCGGCTTGAGCGTCTGCATGCCCTCATGTCGATGGCGACGATGGACCAGCCGCGACCCACAATCAGCGCAGAACAGGCAGTCGAGCCGATGGCCGGAGTCGGTGTTGCGCGTCCAGATCGCCGGCGTCCCCTGCGTGAACGCCAGGCTCTCGATAGCTACCCCCATGGAGAGCCCAAAGGCGCTGCCGCTCTGCTTGCGGCACAGGCTGCAATGGCAGGCCCAGATGCCCAGCGGCGGCGCGCTCAGTTCATAGCGCACCGCGCCGCACTGGCACCCGCCGCTTTGCGGAAAGCGCACGTCGGAAAAGCGCGTTGTGTCTGCCTGGCCCATGGCTCTGCTCCTCTCGTCTTGCCGCGCGCGTCAGCCGCCGTTCAGCCGCCCCGGTTCAGGCGTCGGGACGAAGGTCTTGAGCGTCAGGCGCGGTTCTGGACTTTTTTGCCGATCCTGACTTAGGGCGCAGATGATTAGAATGGCAATGATTCGGACGGAGGGATTTTCTGTGACACGCGCAAACGCCGCCAAGATGTCGAGCATAGCAGCGATTGCCGCCCTGCTCGCCGCAGCCCCGCTTGCTTTGATTCCGGCGCAGGCAGCCGATGCGCCGGCTGGCGATCCTGCCCATGGCAAGCAAGTGTTCGAGAGCACCGTGTGCGGTGCATGTCACACGCTCGCCGCAGCTGATGCCAGCGGCCCCATCGGTCCGTCGCTGGATGGCAATGCCAACCTCTCCCACGCGTTGATCGTCGAGCGCGTCACGAAAGGCGCCGGCGCCATGCCGGGCTATGAGGGGCAGTTGAGCGAGAAGGACATCAACGACGTCGCCACTTATGTGATGAGCGTGGCGGCAAAACCGCAATAAGCTGCGGGATCGGCGGGCCTCAGTCCGCCGGTCGCCGCACCACGCGGCGTAGAAGATCGGTCGGAGCCAAGGCTGTATGCCCTCGGCTCCGTCCTGCTGGTCAAGGGGGGAGGGAACACTCCCCGTTACTGAACGACCAGCGGAGTATTCATGCGTCATTTCCTGCTTGCTTCCACCTGCGCCTTCGCTCTTGCCAGTGCGGCGTCAGCGGAAACCTCGATCACGACCAAGCGGACCACCGCAATCGCGACGGCCACAGCCAACAATGGCGCGGCCGACGATATCAAGATCGGCTCGGCCGGGTCGATCGAACTGACCGGTGCGGGCAGCGTTGCGGTCACGGTCAACAGTGCCAACAAGATCACCAATGAAGGCACAATCCAGATCAGCAATGCGGACAATGCCGCGGGCATCGTCGCCAATGTCGGCACGTCGGGCGGCATCGTCCACAGCGGCAAGATCATCACCGATGAGAGCTACACGCCCACCGATGGCGACAATGACGGCGATCTCGACGGGCCGTTCGCGGTCGGAACCGGGCGCTACGGCATCCGGACGCTGGGCGCCTATTCCGGCGCCATCACCGTGGCGCGCGGTGCCACGATCCAGATCGAGGGCAATGATTCCTTCGGCATCCGGCTGGGCGGTCCGCTCACTGGCGCCTTCTCGCACGATGGCACGACCAGCGTGCTGGGCGATCGTGCGATCGGCGTGCAGGTCGGAGACATCAGCGGCAATGTCCGCCTTGCTGGCACCGTTGGCGCACAGGGCGTCAATGCGGTCGGCGCTGCGTTTCTGGGCAATGTCGGTGGTACGCTGACCATTCAGGGCGCGATCAGCGCCACCGGCTATCGCTATACCACGCCGCCGTCGGACCCCTCCAAGCTGGATGCGGACGACCTGCTGCAGGGCGGTTCGGCCGTCATCGTGGAAGGCAATGTCGCGGGCGGCATCATCCTTGCCGTACCCCCCAAAGACAGCAGCACCACCGATGATGACGAAGACAAGGACGGCATCAAGGACAGCGAGGAAGGCTCCGCCGTCGTGCGCTCTTATGGCGCGGCACCGGCGATGCGGATCGGCGCGGCCGGGCGGGATATCGCCATCGGTGCGGTGCCGGCGACGGGCAGCGGCTACGGCCTGATCATCGACGGCACCGTGTCCGGCAGCGGCCTCTACACCGGCGTGCAGGGCAATGGCCTGCTCGTCGGCGGCCAGGGTGGCGCCGTGACCATCGCCGGGGGCATCGGCATCAGTGGCAGCGTCGAGGCCTCCGCCCGCGATGCCTCGGCGACGGCCCTGCGCCTCGGCGCCGGGGCGTCGACGCCGCTGCTGCACGTTACCGGCAAGGTCGAGGCGACCGGCACCAGCAAGGATGGCGCGACGGCGACCGCCGTACGCGTCGATGCCGGCGCCAGCCTGCCGACCCTGCGCAATGCCGGCACGATCAAGGCGACGACCGGCGAGGCCGGCAGCGCGGTCGCCATCGTCGACGCCTCGGGCCGCCTGACGCTGATCGAGAATAGCGGCGCCATCTCGGCGACCGGCGCCAAGGCGGATTCGGGGCGCAACATCGCTATCGATCTCGCCGCCAATAGCAGCGGCGTGACCGTCAAGCAGACCGAGGTCGCCGCCAGCGCCACCGCGCCCAGCATTGTGGGCGATGTCCGCTTCGGCAGCGGCAATGACATGTTCGACATTGCGGACGGCACGGTCACCGGCAACACCAGCTTCGGGGCCGGAGCCGACACGCTCCAACTACGCGGCGATGCGGTCTACACCGGCAATGTCGCCTTCGGTACCGGCACGAGCACGATGAGCCTTGCCGGCACGTCGCGCTTCAAGGGCACGACCGATTTCGGCAGCACCGCGAGCACGCTCTCGATTGGCGGCACTGCCGTCTATTCCGGCACCTTCGCCAATGCCGGCCGACTGGCGCTCAGCCTTGCGGGCGGCGCACTCGATCTCACGGGCCCGGCGCAGATCGGCGGCCTGGTCGTGACCGACAAGGGCGCGCTCGGCATCACGCTGGGGGCGGCGGGCAACAGCACGGCCTATCTCTCGGTCGCCGGCACCGCGAGCTTCGCGGCGGACTCGCGGCTGGTGCTGCGGGTCAGCGATATCGAGAATGCAGTGGGCAATCATCTGGTGCTGACCGCCGGCACGCTCACAGGCGCCGGCAACCTCAATGCCGAAACCGCGCTAGTGCCCTATCTCTACAAGGCGACGCTCAGCAGCAGCGCCAACACGCTCAGCGTGACCCTCGGCCGCAAGACCACTGCGGACCTAGGCCTCAACCGCTCGGAGGCTGCGGCATTCGATGCGATCTATGCCGCCCTCTCCAAGGACGAACGGGTGGAAACCGCCTTCCTCGGCATCACCGATGGCGAGGACTTCCGCACCAGCCTGCGCCAGCTCCTGCCGGATCATGCCGGCGGGACCTTCCAGGTCGTCACCCAAGGATCGCGCACCTTCGGGCGGATGCTGGATGACCCCACCGGCCCGTTCAAGGATGAAGGCAAATGGGGCTACTGGATCAACCAGCTCGTTTGGGGTGTCGAAAAGGGGCGCGGTGACACGGCGGCCTATGAGACCTCCGGCTGGGGCTTTGGCGGCGGCGCCGAAATCAAGACCGGCCTTGGCAGCTTCGGCACGTCGGTGGCCTATCTGTGGGGCCGCAATCGCGATGGCGACACGGCCAATCAGGTGACCGCCAACCAGATCGAGGTCGCCGGCTACTGGCGCCTGAAGACCGGGCGCTTGCGGGCGACGGCGCGCGGGTCGGTCGGCTTTGTCGATCTGGATGGCAAGCGCAGTTTCGACGGGCTGAAGGATGGCACCGCCACCACGCTGACCGCCAATAGCGATCGCAATGCCCGACTCTATTCGGCCATGGGCACGCTCTCCTACGACTGGGTGTCGCAGGGCGGAATCTCCTTCCGCCCGGTCGTGTCGCTCGATTATTTCCGGCTGAAGGAGAATGGCTACACCGAGACGGGCGGCGGCGATGCCATGAACCTCATCGTGCGCTCGCGGACCAGCGACGAGCTGGCGGTCACCGGTACGGCGGTGCTGGGCATCGACATGGGCGGCCAGGATGAGTGGTCCGGCTGGTCCCGGCTGGAGGTCGAGGCCGGTCGCCGCGAGATCGTGAGCGGCAATCTCGGCACCACGGTGGCACAGTTCAAGGGTGGCGAGGCGTTCACGCTGCTGCCCGATGATCGGGAAAGCGGTTGGGTCGGGCGCCTGCGCGGCGTCGCCGGCAACAGCGGCTTCCAGATCGGCGGTGAACTCGGCGCGGAGCAGTATCAGGGCAATTGGGCTCTGTCGCTGCGCGCCAGTCTTCGCATCGGCCTCTAAGCGGTTCTTGAGGCCGATGTGCGGGCAAGAGGGAGCGTGGAACCGTGCCCACCACCCCCCCAACTCCCTCTTGCCCAACCCGGAGTTGAATGGAGATGACCGTCCTTGCGATCGACCGCCGCACGCACGCTGGCTCACAATCCCCTTGCGCCGTTCGCTCACGGGGCGTGGAGCCTGTGTGGAGCGGGCCGCGCCGGCCCTTGCGCGTCGGTGTCAGCGGGCTATACCGCGCAGGAGCTTCAGGTGCGACCCGGGACACAGGGTGCCGGGCGATGAAGGCACAGGGAAGCCACAACGGACGGACCATGAGAGGTGAAACGGGAACCGATACCGGTCCTGTCGAAGGGCAGGGGCTGGCCAGTGCGCTGATGGCGCATCGCGTCCAGCTCATCCGCTTTCTGGTTGCCCATGGCGCCGGGGATGCCGCCGAGGATCTGTTTCAGGAATTGTGGATGCGCGTCACCCAGCGCCCTACCGGCCCGGTCGGCAATCCGCTGGGCTATCTGTATCGCGCCGCCAACAACCTCATGGTCGATCGCTATCGTGCCGAGCGGCAGGCGCGGGCCCGCGATCAGGCCTGGACGGAGGCGCGCGGCACGGGGGAGGTCGTACCCGAGCCGACTGCGGAAGCGCAGCTGATTGCGCGCGAGGATTTGCGGCGGTTCGACCGCGCGCTGGACGCGCTGGGCACGCGCGCTTCGCAGGTTTTCCGCCGCTATCGCCTCGATGGCGTGCCCCAACGTCAGATTGCCGCCGAGCTGGGGGTAAGCCTCAGCACGGTCGAGAGCGATCTGCGCCGTGCTTATGCTGCCCTGCTGGCCGCAAGGAGACAGTCCGATGACGCATGATCGGCAGGCGGGGATGAACCCGGCGGACGCTGCGGCCATCGACTGGCTGATGCGCCAGCGCGATCCGGCCTTCAATGCTTGGGAGGCCTTCACCGACTGGCTCGAGAGCGATCCGGCCCATGCGACCGCCTATCACCAGCTCGCCGCGCTGGATGCCGATCTTGATACCTTGCCCGCCCGCCCGGAGGATATCTGGCCGGAGGGCGCCGCCGTGGCGCGGGACGGGGGCCGGGCCGCGCCCGCCACACCGTCCATGCCGCGTCGCTTCAGCCGTCGGCTGTGGGTCGGGGGCGCGCTGGCGGCTTCCATCGCCGGCATGGTCGGCATTGGCCTGTTTCAGGCGTCGTCGGATAGCTACCGGGTGAAGACCCCACTGGGCCGCTCGCAAGTGGTCACGCTTGTCGATGGCAGCGAGATTGCGGTGAACGGCGGCTCCTCGGTCAAGCTCAGCCGCAGCGATCCGCGCCGGATCGAGCTGGAGGAAGGGCAGGTGCTCGTCTCCGTCGTCCACAAGGATGCTGCGCCGTTCCGGGTTTCGGTCGGCGGCGCCGAGCTGGTCGATGTGGGCACGGTGTTCGATGTCGCGCGCAATGACGGGCGGATCAGCGTGGCCGTGTCGGAAGGTGCGGTGGTCTACAATCCGCGCGGCGCGGCGATCCGCGTCGATGCCGGCTATCGCTTCACCGTGCGGGATGATGGCAGCGCGACGGACCTGAGCGCGGTCAGTCCCGCAGCGGTAGGCGGCTGGCGCGCCGGCCAGCTCGTCTATGATGGTGTGCATCTGGATGATGTCGCGGCGGAAGTCGCGCGCACCACCGGCATTGCCCTGCGCACCACGCCAGCCGCGGCAGGCATCCGCTTCCGCGGGGCCCTGCGCACCGATCTGCCCGAGGAACGGCTGGTGAACGATCTCGCGGCCCTTTCCGGCACCTCTGCGACAAAGGAAAGCGGAGGGTGGACGCTCTCAAGATAGCTCGTGCCCAGCTGGCGCTGTTCGCCACGGCGGCGCTGCTGGGCGTCGCCGGGCCGGCCGCCGCGCAGGCGCCGCAGACCCGGCCCATCGACGTGCCTGCAGGGCGCCTGTCCGATCGGGTGCCGCAACTCGCGCGGCAGGCGGGCATCAGCATCAGTGTGACCAGCGACGCGCTCTGGCGCACAAAGGTCAAGCCCGTGCGCGGCACCATGACGCCGGCCGAGGCCATTGCGCGGATGCTGGCCGGCACGCGCAGCCGGGCCGTGCAGTTGAGCGCCACGAGCTGGCGGATCGATGCGGTGAGCGCGCCCGCTGCCGTAGCGCAGGCGCAAAGGCCCAGGCGTCCGGTCGCTCCGCCACCCCCTCCGGCCCCGCCGGCCGAAGTGGAATCCTTCGTCGTCACCGCCAGCAAGCTCGATCAGCGCTATGAGGATTATCCGGGCGCGGTGCATCTGCTCGATGGCAGTGACCTGCGGTTTGGCGGTGAGCGCGGCACGGACTCCATCGCCTCGCGCCTGGCCAGCGTTGCCTCGACGCATCTGGGCTCCGGGCGCAACAAGCTGTTCATCCGGGGCATCGCCGATTCCAGCTTCACCGGGCCAACGCAGGCGACGGTAGGGCAGTATCTGGGCGACCTGCGCCTCACCTATAATGCGCCGGACCCGGATCTGCGCCTGCAGGACATCAAGCAGGTCGAGGTGCTGGAGGGCTCGCAGGGCACGCTCTATGGTGCCGGCTCGCTCGGCGGCATCATCCGGCTTGTGCCCAATGATCCCGATCCGCGCGGCTTTACGGTTGAGACCAGCGCGGGGCTCAGCGTCACCCAGCATGGCGAGCCGGGCGCCGATGTCGCCGCGACCGTCAACATGCCGATCGGCACGCGCGGCCATGCCCTGCGCCTGACCGGCTATGGCATCACCGACGGCGGCTATATCGACAATCCGGTGCGCGGCGTGAACGATGTCAACCGCACGCGCATTGCTGGCGGGCGCGCCGTGCTGCGGTTGGACCTGGGCGATGCATGGACGGTGGATGTCGGTGGCATCTATCAGTCGACGCTCATCGACGATTCCCAATATGCCGACCGCGATGCCCCGCCGCTCACCCGCAACAGCTTTGTCGTCGAGGATGCCAATGCCGATTATGGCATGGCGACGCTGGTGGTCCGCAAGGATTTCGGCGGGCTGCGCTTCCAGTCCTCCAATGCCTATGTCAGCCACGGGCTGGACGAGCGGTTCGACGCGACGCAGACGGACACGCTCCCGCGCGTGTTTGAGCAGCGCAACCGCACCCGGATGCTGACCAGCGAGACGCGGCTGTGGCGTCCGGTCGAGAATGGCTTTGGCTGGGTGCTCGGCGTCAGCGCTATCGACAATGAAGCCGAGCAGCGCCGCGCCTTCGGGCTCACCACGCTGCGTGCTGCGACTACGGGCGTGCGCAATCGTGTCACGGAGCTGACCGGCTATGGCAAGCTCAGCATCGAGGTTTCGCGCGGCATTTTGCTGAGCGGCGGCGGGCGGATCACGCACAGCCGGCTGAGCGGCAGCGCGGAGGATGTGCAGCCGCTGTTCGCCCTGCAGGGCGGCGATATTGTCGCGAGCCGGACCGAGACCAAGCTGCTGCCCTCCGGCGAGGTGCTGGCGCATCTGGTGCCGGGCCTCACCGTCTATGCCCGCTATGAGGAGGGCTTCCGGCCCGGCGGCCTTGCCATCGAATCCCAGTTCGTCCGCCAGTTCCGCAACGATCACATCCAGAGCCTGGAAGGCGGGGTGCGGATGGGTAGCGCTTATTATGGCTTCGCCGCCAGCCTTTCGGCAGCTTACGCCTATTGGCGCGACATTCAGGCCGATTTCATCGACGGGACCGGCCTGCCGACTACGGCCAATATCGGCAATGGCCGCATCACCTCCATCGCCGGCAGCCTGTCGCTCTTCCCGCTCGACGGGCTGCAGATCGATCTCAACGCCGTCTACAATCACAGCCGCGTCATCGCGCTGACGCCCGAGGCGTTCCGGCTCGCCGCGCTGCGGGCCACCGATTTGCCGGTGACCAATGCCCTGGCCCAGCTTCCCGCTTTGGGCTCGCTCGGCCAGCTCAGCGCGGATGCCTCGCCCGGCAGCATTCCCAATGTCGCGGAATATGCTGCGCAGGCGCGCATCGATTATCGCGTGCCCCTGGGTGCGGCGGATCTGCGGCTGGCCGGCTGGCTCAAATATATCGGCCCCTCGCGCCTTGGTATCGGGCCGGTGCTGGGCGACGAGCAGGGCGATTATGTCGATACCGGCGTCACCGCCCGCTACGGCGATGCGCGACGGGGAGTGGCGCTGTCCCTCACCAACCTGCTGGACACAACCGGCAACCGCTTCGCGCTCGGCACGCCCTTTGGCACCGGCACCGGCGGCTACACCACCCCCCAGCGCCCGCGCACCGTGCGCATTGCGGTGGATTATCGCTATTAGGTCCCCCGCGTGCTCCTGCGAAAACAGGAGCCCAGGGCCCAACCCTGTCTGCTCTAGGCTCCTGCTTTCGCAGGAGCACTGTGTCGCCTCCAGTCCTCCGCCCAGTCTTCCCGCCCCCTTCTCCCGGGCTTGAAATCGGTCCGGCGAGCAACCTTATTGGATGCACGCCGCGCATCTCGCCCGGTGACCCAAGGGGAAGAGGGCGCGCATGACTTCGCGGAACAGGCACTGGATGTGGGCCGATGCGGTCGACCTGCTGGATCGCATGCAGCGCCTCCAGCAGCAGAATTATGCGCCCGTCCGCGCCGCCAGTGGTCCGCCGGCCTGGGAGCCGCCCGCCGACATGATCGAGACCGCGCATGAGGTGCTGGTCATCGTGGCGCTGCCCGGTGTCGATGCCGAGAAGGCGGAGGCATTCATCGAGGATGGCGTGCTCATCGTGCGCGGCCAGCGCATCCTGCCGCCGGAGCTGCGCACCGCGCGCATTCATCGCCTCGAACTGCCGCAGGGCCGCTTCGAGCGCCGCCTGCCCCTCCCCGGCGGCCAGTATCACGGCGTGCGTCGCGCCGCCGTGAATGGCTGCCTGCTCGTTACGCTCAGCAAGGTCGATGGAGGCTGCTTCTGATGGACGTTCTGACCACGAACACCGCCAATCCCACGTCCACCGGCGCCGCGCAGCCCCAGGGCGCCGCGCCCGGCGAGACGCAGCCTTTCCGGCCGCTGCCGGAGGATGCGATCATCATCGTCCCAGTGCGCGGCTTCGTGCTGTTCCCTGATGTGGTGATGCCGCTGGCGCTCAGCCGGGCCATCTCGGTCAACGCCGCACAGGCTGCCGTGCGCGAGAGCCTGCCGATTGGCGTGCTCACCCAGCGCGATGCGGGCGTCGACGCGCCCGTCCCGGCGGACATGCACGCCATGGGCACGCTCGCCAATGTGCTGCGCTATGTGACGGCGCCCGATGACACCCATCACCTCATCCTGCAGGGCGAGACGCGCTTTCGCATCGTCGAGTTTCTGGAAGGCTGGCCGTTCATGGTCGCGCGGGTCGAGAAGCTCGCCGAGCAGGAGGACAAGACGCCGGACGTCGAGGCGCGGCTGATCCATGTGCGCAAACAGGCGCTGGAGACGGTGCAGCTGCTGCCGCAGGCGCCGCAGGGTCTGGCCGAGGCGATCCAGAACATCGCGTCGGCATCAACGCTGGCCGATACTGTTTCCGCCTATCTGGACGTGGATACCACCCAGAAGCAGGAGCTGCTGGAGACCGTCTCGCTGCCCGCGCGGCTGGACCGTGTCTCCCGATTGTTGGAGCAGCGCCTGCAGGTGCTGCGCCTCTCGGCCGAGATCGGCAAGGATGTGCAGGAGACGTTGACCAGCCGCCAGCGCGAGGCGATCCTGCGCGAGCAGATGGCCGCCATCCAGCGCCAGCTCGGCGAGGATGATGGCCGCGCGGCGGAAATCGCGGAGCTGACCGAGAAGATCGAGGCCGCCAGGATGCCCGAGGCGGTCGAGAAGGAAGCGCGCAAGGAGTTGCGCCGGCTTGAGCGGATGCCGGAGGCCGCCGCCGAACACGGCATCATCCGCACCTATCTCGATTGGCTGACGGAGCTGCCCTGGGACATTCCCGAGGAGCAGCCTATCGACATCGCCAAGGCGCGCGAGACGCTCGATGCGGATCATTATGGCCTCGACAAGATCAAGCGGCGGATCGTCGAATATCTCGCCGTGCGCAAGCTTGCGCCCGGCGGCAAGGCGCCGATCCTGTGCTTCGCCGGCCCGCCCGGCGTCGGCAAGACCTCGCTGGGCCAATCCATCGCGCGGGCCATGGGCCGCCCGTTCGAGCGGGTGAGCCTGGGCGGCGTGCATGACGAGTCCGAGATCCGCGGCCACCGCCGGACCTATGTCGGCGCCATGCCCGGCAACATCATCCAGGCGATCCGCAAGGCCGGGCGGCGCGATTGCGTCATCATGCTGGACGAGATCGACAAGATGGGCCGCGGTGTGCAGGGCGATCCTTCGGCCGCCATGCTCGAAGTGCTCGATCCCGAGCAGAACGGCAGCTTCCGGGACAATTATCTCGGCGTGCCGTTCGATCTCTCGCGGGTGGTGTTCATCGCCACCGCCAACATGCTGGAGACGATTCCCGGCCCGCTGCGCGACCGCATGGAGATCATCACCCTCTCGGGCTATACCGAGGATGAGAAGCTGGCGATTGCCCAGCGCTATCTGGTTGCGCGCCAACTCGCCGCCAATGGCGTCACCGCCGAGCAGGTGACGGTGGACGATGCCGTGCTGAGCGAGATCATCCGCTATTACACCCGCGAGGCGGGCGTGCGGAACCTCGAGCGGGAGATCGGCAAGACCATCCGCAACGCCGCCGTGCGTATTGCCGAGGGCAGTGCGGACAAGGTTTCCATCGGCGTCGATGATCTGCACGAGGTGCTGGGCGATCGAATCTTCGAGAATGAGGTGGCGCAGCGCACCAGTGTGCCCGGCGTGGCAACCGGGATGGCCTGGACGCCCGTCGGCGGCGACATCCTGTTCATCGAGGCAACGAAGATGTCCGGCTCCGGCCGGCTCATCCTCACCGGCCAGCTCGGCGACGTGATGAAGGAGAGCGCGCAGGCGGCGCTGAGCTTGCTCAAGAGCCGGGCCGACAGCCTCGGCGTCTCGGCGGAACTGTTGGAGAAGAGCGACATCCACGTCCATGTCCCCGCAGGCGCCACGCCCAAGGACGGGCCGAGCGCGGGCGTCGCCATGTTCATGGCGCTCACCTCCCTGCTCACCGGCCGCACGGTGCGCAGCGATACCTCGATGACCGGCGAGATTTCCCTGCGCGGTCTTGTGCTGCCGGTGGGCGGTATCAAGGAGAAGGTCGTCGCCGCTGCGAGTGCCGGCATCACCCGCGTGATGCTCCCCGCCCGCAACAAGCGCGACTATGACGACATCCCCGCCAATGCGCGCGAGAAACTGGAGTTCATCTGGCTGGAGACGGTCGAGGATGCGCTCGCGGCGGGGCTGGACGATCCGATCCTGCTTGCCAAGGAGCCTGCCGAGCCGACGGACGCCTGACGTCCATCAGCCCCTCCCCTTCAGGGGAGGGGAAGGGGGTGGGGGCGATGCGCAGCATCGCTCGCTTTGCGAACATTCGTGGGCGTTGAGCCCTACCCCAACCCCTCCCCTGAAGGGGAGGGGCTAAGGCGCGCACAAACAGCTTAACCCCCATTCAAAGCGCGAAGGTCACGTGCCCCTCGGCATCGATCGGCCAGGCCGGGTTCCACGCAATCTCCCAGGCATGGCCGTCCGGATCGGCAACATAGCCGCGCATGCCGCCATGGGGCGGCGCGTCGGCGGCACGCAGCAGTACGCCGCCGGCCTCGACAAGCCGGGTAATCAGCGGCGCGACCTCCGCTTGCGTCGCGACATTATGCGCCAGCGCCACCGAAGCAGCGCCATGGCCAGCCACCGGACGCTGCATGTCCTGCGCCAACGCGTCCTTCGCCCAAAGCCCGAGGACGAAGCCGTTCATCTGGTAGAAGAGGATGTCCTCCCCCTCGTACACCGGCGTCCAGCCGAAACCCTCGCCATAAAAGCGCCGCGCGCGTGCCAGATCGCCGATGCCCAGCGTGATGACGGCGACCTGTTGCTGCACCGGCGGCCTCCGCTGTCAGTCCTTTACCGCGACATTGCGCAGCTGGATCAGCCATTTGCCATTGACGCGCACCACATCGTCGCGCCCGCGACCGGCAGCGGCGAGCCGCGGCGGGGGAGTGAGCGCGCGGTCGGCGAACACCGTCTGCCAGTAATAGTTCACCTGCGCATGGTCGCGGTCGATGAAGGTGATGGTCTGATTGCTCATCATGTGATGCATCGCGCCAATGTGCTCGCCCTTGGCCCGCCGCTCCTCCTGGCTGGTTTTCATGGCGGTGATCATCTTGCGCAGCGCCTCGCTGCCCTTGACGTCGTTGAAGGCGCCGTCGGGCGTGAACTGCGCGGCGTAGGCCTCGGCATTCAGGCTGTCGGCCGCGCGCACATAATCCCACATCAGCTTCTCGATCTGGGTGCGGTCCTGCACTTCCTGAAGGATGCGGGCGTGATCGGCCTGATCGCCATGCCCGGCATGTTGGGCGAGCAGCGGGGCAGGCTGAGCGACCAGCATGAGTGCGCTCAGCGCCACGCCGGTCAGAGTTGTGCGTGTCGTCATCTGTCCTCTCCCTGTTTATGGTTCAGCCGGCCGGCGGCGGCACTGGCTGGGACGGCGCGGCGGGCGCCGCCGTCGGGGATGCGGCGGGCGGCGGGGCGGCGGGCAGCGTCGCCGGGTCCCAATGCTCGTCGGCCTTGCCGTCTACAAAGCGCCACATGTCGAACCAGGTCGTCGTGTAGGTCTTGGAGGGATCGTTGGGGTAGGGCACTTCCCGCACGAAGCTGACCGTGACGAAGTCGCCCTCGGCCTGCACCGCCACCACCGGCGTCTTCATCTTCTCAGGGATCGGCGTGGGCGTGCGCTTGGCGACGTTCATGAAGAAGTCCATCACCGCCTTGAGGCCCGATCCCGCCATCGGATTGTGCTGGATGTAGCGATCGGTGAGGTACAGCGGCGCGCGGTCCCAGTGATTGGCCTCCAGCAACTCCTTCACGATCTTGAGCGCGGTCTGCTTGTTGCGATGCAGCTTCGGGTCGGGACTCGTGAACAGCGATTCGGGGTCGGGATGCGCCACCACCGCGTCATTGAGTGCACGCATCTGAGCATGAGCAGGCGCCGTGCCCAGCAACAGCGCAGCGGCGATCAAAGGCAACGAGATCTTGGTCGGGGAGACACGCATCGGGCAGATCCTCTCGCTTGGTCTTTTAAACCATTAGGACCGTATGTATCGCCCGGCGCGAACCCCGGCACAAGCCCAAAGCGGCCCGGCTATTTGCCCAGCACGAAGCGGGCGCCGGCCTCGGCATGGATGGTCGTGCTGTCGTAGATCGGCAGCACATTGGCGTTCACATCCACGATCAGGTCGAGCTCCGTACAGGCGAGAACCACGGCCTGCACATCCTCCTTGGCGATGTTGGTCAGCTCGGTCTTCATGTAGCGCTCGGCCTCGCGGGTGATGATGCCGGCAGCCAGCTCGGTATAGACGAGCTTGTCGATGCCCTCGGCCAGATCGGCCTCGGCGGGCAGCAGTGAGACGCCGCCCTCCTGCACCAGATGCTGGCGATAATCGCGGTCGCTCATCACATTGCTGGTGCCGACCAGCGCGACCGATTTCACCTTGTCCGCCTTCAGCCGCGCACCAATCTCGTCGATGATGTGGATGACCGGCAGGTCCACGCTCGCCTCGATCTGCGGCACCACCTTGTGCAGGCTGTTGGCGCAGATCATCAGCGCTTCCGCGCCGGCCGCCTGCAGCCGCTTGGCTGCGCCGACCATGTGGCCGGCCCCGCAATCCCAGTCATTGGCCGAGGCGCAGCGGGCGACATCGGCAAAGTCGAGGCTGTCGATCAGCAGGGTCGCGCTGTGCAGCCCGCCCAGCTCGCGCTGCACGGAGCGGTTGATGAGGTCGTAATAGCGGGCCGTGGACGTCCAGGAGATGCCACCGATCAGTCCAAGCTTGCGCATCAAAACTCCATCTTGCGTGTCAGTGCCCGAGCGATTTGACGATCTCTTCGACCATCTTCTTGGCATCTGCGAGCAGCATCATCGTGTTGTCCATGTAGAAGACGTCATTGTCCACCCCCGCATAGCCCACGCCGCCCATGGAGCGCTTCACGAACAGCACGGTCTTGGCATTGGCCACATCGAGGATCGGCATGCCGTAGATGGGCGAGGACTTGTCCGTCTTGGCCGCGGGATTGGTCACGTCATTGGCGCCGATGACGAAGGCAACGTCGGTCTGCGCGAACTCGCTGTTGATGTCCTCCAGCTCGAACACCTCGTCATAAGGCACATTGGCTTCGGCCAGCAGCACGTTCATATGGCCAGGCATGCGGCCTGCCACCGGGTGGATGGCATATTTGACGCTCACGCCCTCCGCCTTGAGCATATCGCCCATCTCGCGCAGCGCGTGCTGCGCCTGGGAGACGGCCATGCCATAGCCCGGCACGATGATGACGCTGTCCGCCTGCTTCATCAGGAACGCCGCGTCTTCCGCGCTGCCGCGCTTCCATGGGCGCTGCTCCTTGGCCTCGCTATCGCCGCTCGCCGCTTCTGCGCCGAACCCGCCGGCGATCACGGACAGGAAGCTGCGGTTCATCGCCTTGCACATGATGTAGCTGAGGATCGCGCCCGAAGAGCCGACCAGCGCACCGGTGATGATCATCGCGCTGTTGCCCAGCGTGAAGCCCATCGCAGCGGCGGCCCAGCCCGAATAGCTGTTCAGCATCGACACCACGACCGGCATGTCGGCTCCGCCAATGGGGATGATGAGCAGGAAGCCGATGACGAAGGCGAGGACGAGGATAATCCAGAAGTCCATCGGCGCCTGGCTGTGCCAGAAGCCGTAGGTGAAGAAGAGGATCGCCAGCAGCGTGCCGATGTTGATGATGTGGCGCCCCGGCAGCAGGATCGGCTTGCCGCTCATATTGCCGTTGAGCTTGAGAAAGGCGATGACCGAGCCCGAGAAAGTGATCGCGCCGATTGCCACGCCCAGCGCCATCTCGATGCGGCTGGCGGCATGGATCGCGCCGGTCAGCTCGTCAGCAATGCCGAAGGACACCGGGCTGAGGAAGGCGGCGACGCCGACCAGCACGGCGGCAAGGCCGACGAGGCTGTGAAAGGCCGCGACGAGCTGCGGCATGGCCGTCATGGCGATCCGCCGCGCGATCACGAAACCGAGCACGCCGCCGATGATGATCGCGATGCCGATACGCGGCATCGCCACCGCATCATGCGTCGCCACGGTGGTGCCCACCGCGATGAACATGCCGAGCATGCCGAAGCGATTGCCGCGCCGGCTGCTCTCCGGGTTAGAGAGGCCGCGCAGCGCCAGAATGAACAGCACCCCGGAAATGAGATAAGCGAGTGCCGCCAGCGGGCCGACAGGCAGGAACGCCAGCATCACTTGCGCTCCTTCTTCTTGTACATCGCGAGCATCCGCTCGGTCACGGCAAAGCCGCCGAAGATGTTGATCGAGGCGAGCACCACCCCGATCAGCCCCAGCCACTCAGCCAGGGGATTGCCAGCCTCCGCCGCCGCGATGAGCGCGCCGACGATAATGACCGAGGAAATCGCGTTGGTCACTGCCATCAGCGGCGTATGCAGCGCGGGCGTGACCGACCACACGACATAATAGCCGACGAAGCAGGCCAGCACAAAAATCGAAAGAATCGCAATGAAGTCCATGGGTCAGGCTCCGGCATGATCCTCCCCATGCAGCGCATGGGGAGGGGGACCGTTCGCGTCCAGCGAATGGTGGAGGGGGTGGGCGGCCATTTGGGCAATGGCCTGCGCAACCGCGACGGGATCGGCGAGAACTTCGGCCGCATTGATCCGGCAGGGACGAAGGCCTCTGGCGGTCAGAAAGGCATCACGAGATGCGTCCCGCGCCGGGCGATCGCCCCGGTTATGCGCTTCGCCGTCGATCTCGACGACGAGCCGCTGCCGTGCGCAGTAGAAATCCACGACATAGGGCGGGATCGGGTGCTGGCGACGAAAGCGCAGCCCAAGCGAGCGCCGGCGCAGCTGCTGCCATAATAGCACTTCGGGGAGCGACATCGACGCGCGTAGCCGTCTTGCGAGGGTTCGGGGTGCAACCCCTCCACCATTCGCTGTCCGCGAATGGTCCCCCTCCCCATGCGGGGCATGGGGAGGATCGGTCCTCATCCCAATAGCCTCTCATTCACCACCTTGCCGCCCTGGGTGACGCGGATGCCTTTCACGATCTCGTCGTCATCCGGCAGCGCCGGCGCATTGGCGTCCCTGTCCCAATAAGCGGACAGGAAATTGTAGAGATTGCGCGCGAAAAGCGCCGAGGTGTCCGCCGCGAGGCGCGAGGGCATGTTGCGGTGGCCGACGATCTTCACGCCATGGCGCAGGGCGATTTCGCCTGGCACCGCGCCCTCGACATTGCCGCCCTGCTCGACGGCCAGATCCACGATCACGCTGCCCGGCTTCATCGTCCCGATCTGCGCGTCCGAGATCAGGCGCGGCGCCGCGCGGCCAGGGATCAGCGCCGTGGTGATGACGATGTCCTGCTTGGCGATATGACTGGAGACCAGCTCGGCCTGCGCTTTCTGATATTCCGGCGACATTTCGGTGGCATAGCCGCCGCTGCCTTCGCCCTCGATGCCCTTCACCGCATCGACGAAGATCGGCTTGGCGCCGAGCGATTCGATCTGTTCCTTGGTCGCGGCGCGCACGTCCGTCGCGCTCACCTGCGCGCCGAGCCGGCGGGCGGTGGCGATGGCCTGCAGCCCCGCGACGCCTACGCCCATCACGAAGACACGGGCGGCGGACACGGTGCCGGCCGCCGTCATCATCATCGGGAAGGCGCGGCCATATTCGGCGGCGGCGTCCAGCACCGCCTTGTAGCCCGAGAGGTTGGACTGGGAGGAGAGAATGTCCATGCTCTGCGCGCGGGTGATGCGCGGCATGAACTCCATGGCCAGCGCTTCCAGCCCGGCGGCCGCATAACGGTCGATCCGCGCGCGCTCGCCAAATGGGTTGAGCGATCCGACCAGCCATGCGCCCGGCGCCGCGCCCGCAATGCTCTCGGGCTCCGGCCCCTGCACGCACAGGATAATGCCCGCGTTCTGCACGGTGGCAGCCCGGTCGGTCACCGTCGCTCCCGCGGCCTCATACTCGGCATCGGAGACGCTGGCAGAAAGGCCCGCGCCCGTTTCCACCGCCAGCTCCGCCCCGAGCGCCTTGAACTTGCGGACGGTTTCAGGCGACGCGGCCACGCGCCGCTCGCCAGCGGCGGTCTCGCGAATGACGGCGATTTTCATGAACATCCCCCCGTTCGGAGGGATCAGGCGATGATCATGATGACGATGAGCGCGGCGATTGCGCTGAGAATCGTGCCCCACTTCATCAGCGTCACGAAGCCGCTGTAGCTGCCGGTTGCCTGATTCATGTCCTGTTCGTGCGCCATGGCTATCCTGTTCCAGATTGTCGTCTTCGCAATGTCCTAGCGGCATTATTTGGCGGCCTCAAGCAGCTTGCCGCAAAGACAGGTCGGCTTAACAGCCTCTTTACCCCCTCTCTTTAATTCCGTCGGCTGCAACGAGCGGAAGAGAGCATGACCGATCCCGAAAATCCTGTTCTGCTGCTGGTCGATGATGAGCCGGCGCAGCGCCGACTCAATATTGCCATGGCCCATCGGGCGGGCTGGCGCGCGATGAGCGCGAGCACGGCGGAGGATGCGCTCGAGCTGCTCGATTCCCGTGAAGGCGCGCGCATCAATGCCGTGATGATTGACGACTGGACGCAGGAAGGCGAGGCCAGCGACCTCATCCGTGCCATCGGCGTCCGTCGCCCGCAATTACCGGTTCTGGTCATCACCGCCAATGGCTCTGCCGAGCGGGCGGTGGATGCGATGCGCGCCGGCGCCCATGATTTCCTTATTAAGCCGATCGCGCCGGACAGTTTCCTGAGCGCGCTGCAAGCCGCGCTCAATCATGCCGGCAGCGCAGGGGAACTGCGTCCGCTCACCGAGAAGAACCGGGCACCGCTCGGCTTCGACGAGATTGTCGGCTCATCGCCCACCTTCCGCTCCGCCCTGGCCATCGCCGCCAAGGCAGCGCGTGCCCGCGTGCCCATCCTCATCGAGGGGGAAAGCGGTGTCGGCAAGGAAGTCATCGCCCACGCCATCCACGCCGCCAGTCCGCGCGCCCGCGCGCCGATGGTGACGGTCAATTGCGGCGCGATCCCGTCCAATCTGGTCGAATCGGACCTGTTTGGCCACGAACGCGGCGCCTTTACTGGCGCGTTCGATCGGCATGTCGGCAAGTTCAGCACCGCCAATGGCGGCACGATCTTTCTCGACGAGATCAGCGAATTGCCGCTCGATGCGCAGGTCAAGCTGCTGCGCGTGCTGCAGGATGGCGAGATCCAGCCCGTCGGCGCGCGCCTGCCCAGTCAGGTCGACGTCCGCGTGATCGCGGCGACCAACAAACGCCTGCTCGACGAGGTGGAGGCGGGGCGTTTCCGCGAAGACCTCTATTACCGCCTCAACGTCGTCCAGCTGACCATTCCGCCGCTGCGGGATCGTCGCGGCGATATACCCGCGCTGGCGCGTCATTTGCTGGAGCGCGTGGTGGCGCAGCCGGGGATGCGCAGCCTCGGCATCACCAATGAGGCGATCAATTTGCTCGCCCTGCACGATTGGCCGGGCAATGTCCGCCAGTTGCACAACACGCTCTTCCGCGCGGCTGTGCTGTGCGAGGGGGATGCCCTCACGGCCGCGGATTTCCCGCAACTCTCCGGCAAGCTCAACCAGAGCGAACCGGTGCGGCGCGAGAACGGGCAGGTCACGCCCATGGTCCGCAACGCGCAGGAAAGCGGCATCGGCGTCACGCTCTACGAGCCGAACGGCCATCTGCGCGCGTTGGCCGATATCGAGGCCGACGTCATCCGCCTCGCCATCGGCCATTATCGCGGCCGCATGACGGAAGTGGCCCGCCGCCTCGGCATCGGCCGCTCGACGCTCTACCGCAAGCTCGCCGAACTGGGCATCGATACGGCGGCCTGAGCGGCACCGTTTTAAGTCTGCACTGGTAAGATCGGCGGCATAGCCTTCACCGTCATTCCCGCGAGCGCGGGAATCCAGAATCCAGCCGCACTGCGCAGGCGCCCCTGGATTCCCGCGTTCGCGGAAATGACGAAAAGGGGAGGTTTGCAACCGCCTTCCAGGTTCCTCCCCATATCTGCATGGGGAGGGGGACCGTTTGCGTAGCAAATGGTGGAGGGGCGGATGCGCAGCGTCGGATTTTGCCCCCTCCACCACCGGCTTTGCCGGCGGTCCCCCTCCCCGAGCACGCTCGGGGAGGGTCTGGGTTTGTCTGCAGACGTCACTCAGCCGGGGATTGCACGGCCGGCGCGAGCCTAGCCGTCGCGAGCTTACCCGTCGCTGTCGCGCTCGATGTCGGCGCCGACCGCGCTCAGTTTCTCTTCCAGCCGCTCATAGCCCCGGTCGAGATGGTAGACGCGGCTCACCACCGTCTCTCCCTGTGCGGCGAGGCCGGCGAGAATCAGGCTCATCGAGGCGCGCAGGTCGGTCGCCATCACGGGGGCGCCGGTCAGCTTTTCCACGCCGCGCACCACGGCGGTGCGGCCGTTTACGGTGATGTCCGCGCCCATGCGGGCCAGCTCGGGCACGTGCATGTAGCGGTTCTCGAAGATCGTTTCGGTGAGCACGCTCGCGCCACCGGCCAGCGTCAGCATCGCCATGAATTGCGCCTGCATGTCGGTGGGGAAGCCGGGGTGCGGCGCCGTGGTCAGCGTCAGGGGCTTCAGCGGGCCGTCGGCCGCGACCTTAATGCCCGTCTTGCTTTCCTCGATGTGGACGCCGGCATCGCGCAGGCCCTTGAGGATCGCGTGCATGTCATCGGCATTGGCGCCGATCAGATCCAGCTCCCCGCCGGTGATCGCGGCGGCGCAGGCATAGCTTCCCGCCTCGATGCGGTCTGCCATCACCCGATAGGTGGTGCCATAGAGGCGCTGCTTGCCGTGGATGACGATCCGGTCCGTACCGATGCCCTCGATCTCGCAACCCATGGCGACAAGCAGGCCGCACAGGTCGACAATCTCAGGCTCGCGCGCGGCATTCTCGATGATCGTCTCGCCATTGGCGAGCGCGGCGGCCATCAGCGTGTTCTCGGTGGCGCCGACCGAGGGGAAGGGCAGGGTGACGAGCGCGCCCTTAAGGCCACCATCCGGCGCAATGGCGCGGACATAGCCATTGGCCATCTCGATCGTCGCGCCCAGCGTCTCGAACGCGCGCAGGTGGAAGTCGATGGGGCGATTGCCGATCGCGCAGCCGCCGGGCAACGAAACGGTCGCCTCGCCGGTGCGCGCCAGCAGTGGCCCCAGCACAACGATGGAGGCGCGCATCTTGCGCACGATGTCATAGGGCGCGACCGACGAGGTGACGCGCGCGGCCTTGAGCGTCATCACCCGGCCGAAATCTTCCTGCCGCGATCCCTCGATGGTGGTCGAGACGCCAAGCTGGTTGAGCAGATGGCCGAAGCTGTCCACGTCCGCCAGGCGGGGCAGGTTGCGCAGGGTCACCGGTTCCTCGGTCAGCAGCGCGCAAGGCAGCAGCGTCAGCGCGGCGTTCTTCGCGCCGGAGATGGGGAGTTTGCCGGAGAGCGGCTTGCCGCCGCGGATGAGAATACGGTCCATCGCGGCTTCTTAGCGGCTCCAGAGCCGCGTGCAAGGGGCAGGGCGGAGACGGGTTCCCTGGCTCAGGCCAGCAGTTCGACATCCCAATAGAGCCAGTCGTGCCAGCTCTCGTGCAGATGGTTGGGCGGGAAGGCGCGGCCATGGTCCTGCAATTGCCAGGTCGTCGGGCGGATCGGCATTTGGCGCAGCGGCATATGCGCCTCGCGCGGGGTGCGTCCACCTTTCCTGAGGTTGCACGGCGAGCAGGCGGTGGCGACATTCTCCCAGGTCGTGCGGCCACCCGCGCGGCGCGGCACGACATGATCGAAAGTGAGATCCTTGGTTGATCCGCAATACTGGCAGGAGAATTTGTCGCGCAGGAAGAGGTTGAAGCGGGTGAAGGCGGGATGCTCGCTCGGCCGCACATATTGCTTGAGCGCGATCACCGAGGGGATTTGCATCTGGAAACTCGGCGAATGAACTTCCTGCTCATAGCTGGAGACGATGTCCACCCGATCCAAAAAAACCGCCTTGATGGCGGTTTGCCAGGGCCAGAGGCTCAGCGGATAATAAGAAAGCGGGGTGTAGTCGGCGTTCAACACGAGCGCCGGGCAATTTTCTGGATGGCGTATTCGATCGGGATGATACATGCGCGCTCTTGCCCCTTTCGTTTCGCCGCACTCTCTCCAAGAGAAGCGTGACGTGCATATGACAGCAGAGACGATGAGTCTTCGTCAAGGCCTTGTATGATGGAAAACGACTCTCCACGACATGTGGTGACCCGTTTCGCGCCGAGCCCGACCGGGCGCCTGCACATCGGCCATGGCTGGTCGGCGTTGCAGGCTCATGACTTCGCGCGGGAAAATGCCGGCACCTTCCTGCTGCGCATCGAGGATACCGACGTCACCCGCTGCCGGCCCGAATTTACCGAGGGCATCTATGAAGACCTGCGCTGGCTCGGCATCGGCTGGGACGGGCTGATGATCCAGTCGACGCGCTTCGATGCCTATGAGCAGGCTCTGGACCGACTCAAAGCATCGGGCGTCGTCTATCCCTGCTTCTGCACGCGCGGCGATATCGCGCGGGAATTGGCCGCGAGCCTGCACGCCCCGCATGGCGCCGACGGGCCGCTCTATCCCGGCACCTGCCGCGCGCTGTCGCCGGACGAGCGCGCGGCACGGATCGCGGCGGGCGATCCGCATAGCTGGCGGCTGGACATGGGCGCCGCGCTGGCGCGCACCGGTCCACTGGCCTGGCAGGATGATTTTGCCGGCACCGTCCCCGTCGAGCCTGACGCGTTGGGCGATCTGATCATCAAGGGGCGGGACCGGCCGGCCAGCTATCATCTTGCTGTGGTGGTGGACGATGCGGCGCAGGGCGTCACGCATGTCATTCGGGGGCGGGACGTGTTCGCCTCCACCCACGCCCATCGCACCCTGCAGGCGCTGCTCGGCCTGCCCAGTCCGCGCTACCGGCATCACAGGCTGATCGTGGATGCGGCGGGCAAGCGCCTTGCCAAGCGCGCCGATGGCCTGAGCCTCGCGGAACTGCGCGATCAGGGCCTTTCCGGGCCGGCGCTCGCCGAAGATTTGCGGGCTGGCCGCTTTCCGGTTGGAATCAGGGTCGAAGCCTCCTAAATCGGGGCCACAAGGAGACAAGCTATGGGCAATGCCCTCATGATCATCCTGCTGGTGCTCGCCATGCTAGGCGCACTTTTCATGCTCGTTCGCGGTATCGTGACGTTCCTGCGCACGACCGAGGCGGAGCTGAAAGGCGATGGCACCGGCCCGAGCCAGTCCAGCCTGCGCCAGAACAAGGCGATGATGGGCCGCGTGACCTTCCAGGCACTCGCGATCCTGATCGTGGCCATTTTGCTGCTGGTCAACAGCGGCCGCTAAGCGGCCTGCATACCCCAAATGACATGGCCGCCCACCGATAGGCAGGCGGCCATGGGCAAGTGCTGGTCTCAGTAGCTGGTGATCGTCACCTTCTCGATCGTATCGGGGAAGTTCAGCGGCCCCGTGCGATCATCGATCAGCGCGTGGCCGATCATCGCTTCGCCGGTCACGATCTTGATGACGCGGGGGATCGAAGCTGTTGCTTGCGACTTGCCGTCGACTAGCAACGAGATCGTCAGCCCTTCGCTCGCCGGGGCGATCTGGGCGGTGATCACATGGTCGCCCGCACCGAGCGCCTGGGTGCCCCGCAGGACCTTGCGTTCCTGCGCGCGGCCCGAGGGGTTGTAGGTGAAGACCGGCACGCCGTTCTCCATCGCGAGCGTATAACCCGCGAACTTGGCGCCTTGGGTCAGAATTGGCCCGCTGACCGCTGATCCGCTGAGTTTGACGCGGGCTTCGGCAGTCCAGTTGGGGTTGAGTTCCGGGAAGGTCACGGCCGGATAGCGGATGTCGCTCGTATAATAAGTGCGCGTCCGCTCGGGCGCGAGGGCGTTGGGGCGATATTTGTAGTTCAGCCGCTCGAAGAAGTCGGCCGAGAGCGGATAGACATGGAACTTCTGGGCCGCCGCCTCGAAGTCCGCCTTCAGTTCGGCCAGCTTGTCGGGATACTGCGCGGCGACATTGCGGGTCTGCGACCAGTCCTCGTTGAGATTATACAGCTCCCAGCCGGCCTTGGTCGGGTCGGTCTTGTTCGGTCCCCATGGTTCCCAATTGACCTCGGTCCCGGCGAACCAGCCATCCTTGTAATAACCGCGGCTCCCCAGCATCTCGAAATACTGCTCGCGCCGTTGCGACGGGGCCTTGGGGGCATCGAAACTGTACTTCATCGAAATGCCGTCGATCGGCTGCTGGGCCACACCGTCCACCGTGGCCGGCGGGGTAATCCCCACCACGTCATAGATGGTCGGCGCGATGTCGATGACATGGCTGAACTGGGTGCGGATGCCGCCCTTGTCCTTGATCTTGTCAGGCCAGGAGACGACCATCCCCACACGCAGCCCGCCGAGCTGGGAGGCGACCGTCTTGCCCCATGGGTAGGGCGTGTTGAGCGCATAGCCCCAGCCGACCGGATAGTTGCCGAAGCTCTCCTCCGTACCGAACTTGTCCTTCTGCGGCAGCAGCGTCTCGGGCGTTTCCTTGATGCCGGCGAACTGCGAGTAAGCGTTGATCGAGCCGTACATATTGTGCAGCGCCGCGCCGTTGTCGCCGTTGATGAAGATCACCAGCGTGTTGTCCAGCTCGCCATCCTGACGCACCCGCTCGATCACGCGACCCAGTTGATTGTCGAAGAAGGCAAGCTGCGCGGCGGCCACTTCCATCATATGCGCGTAAAGCGCCTTCTGATCGGCAGGCAGGCTATCCCAGCGCGGCACGCCGGGCAGGGGCGGCGCCATGCGGGCGTCCTTGGGGATGATGCCCATGGCTTTCTGACGCGCGAAAATCTGGTCGCGCATCTTGTCCCAGCCCATGTCGAACTTGCCCTTGAACTTGGCCACCCAATCGGCCGGGGCCTGCTGCGGACCGTGCATGGCGCCGGGCGCGACATACAGGAAGAAGGGCTTGTTCGGGTCCTGCGCCTGCTGCGCGCCCAGCCAGCCCAGCATCTTGTCGGTCATATCGCGGTCGAAGATATAATTATCGTCCGTCCGGTCGCGCCGCACGGGGTTGATATTCTCGACAATGGTCGGGTTGAACTGGTCGGCGCCCGCACCGTTGAACCCGTAGAAATAATCAAAGCCCAGACCGATCGGCCAGCGCTTGAACGGTCCCATCGGCCCGGTTTCCCAGTCGGGGATATTGTGGTTCTTGCCGAACCACGACGTGTCATAGCCATTATCGCGCAGCACCCGGCCCAGCGTCGCGGCGCTGTCCGGCATCACAGAGGTATAGCCCGGGGCATCGATCGACACGTTGGAGATCGATGCATTGCCGACGGCATGGTGGTTGCGGCCGGTAAGCAACGCGGCCCGCGTCGGAGAGCACATGGCGGTGGTGTGGAAGCGCGTGTAGCGCAGGCCGGAGGCAGCGAGACTGTCGAACACTGGCGTCGGAATGGGGCCGCCATAAGAGGTGGAGGCGCTGAAGCCCACATCGTCCATAAGGATGAGGATGATATTGGGGGCACCCTTGGGGGCCTTGGTCGGCTGCGGATAGTAGGTCCAGTCAGGGCCGACCGGCGGCGAGGCCTGCTGCGAGTTGGCGCCTTGTTGCGCCGTCGCGGCGGAAAGCCCAAGGCCCGCACATGCCGCGATAATCAGCCGGCTGGCGCCCCGCCATGCGGCTTTGGACGCCATCTTCCTTGAATAGCTCATCGTTCCTCTCCCTATTTTGAACCACCTTGTCATGCGGAGAGACAGGTAGAAGCAACGGCCTGCGAGGCTATAAGTTATAGCCACTCGCTAATAGGATCAGGGCAGGACGGATGAAGCTTGGCGTCGATGTCAGGCCGGAAACAGGCCCGGCGCGACGCCCGTGAACCGCGTCTCGATCTCGAACAGGGCGCCATCATAGTCAGAAGGAGGCAGACCGGTCGCAGCAGAGGTAACGAAAAGCCGGTCGAGCTTCTCACCGGCAAAGGCGACATTGGTGATCTGGGAGGCGGGTAGCGAAATGCTGTGATCCAGCGTGCCATCGGGGCGGAAGCGGCTCACCCGGCCGGCGCCCCAATGCGCGACCCACAGCCCGTCCTCGGCATCGACGGTCATGCCGTCCGGCCCGCCATCTCCCTCGCCAAAGCGGACGAAGATCTCGCGGTCGGCGATGCCACCATCCGGCGTGCGCGCGAACCGGTAGATGAGCCCGCGCATGGTATCGGTGTGGTAGAGCCAGCGGCCGCAGGTTGAGAAAGCAGGGCCGTTGGTGACGGTGTAGCCGCTGTCCATCGGCGTCCAGCGACCATCCGGCGTGAACCGGTAGAGCGTGCCGCTTTCGCCCTCGATCCGGCTGTGCATGGTGCCGCACCAGATCGTCCCGCCGGCATCGGCCTTACCGTCATTCATACGGTTGTCCGGCAGATGCGGCTCGGGGTTGCCAATTGGCTCGATGGTGAGGGGATCGAGCGAGAGCCGCGCAAAGCCGCTCGCGAACCCGGCAATGAAACCGCCCTGATCGCGCTCGACCACCCAGCCCAGCCGCTCGGGCATCGCCCAGCGGTCGACCGTGCCATCGGCGAGCGAGAGCCTGTTGAGAGCCGGCGCGAGAATGTCCGTCCAGTAGAGCGCGTTGTCGCGCGCGCTCCACAGCGTCCCCTCGCCCAGCTCGTCGCGCACGTCGCGCTCGACGATCCGCCAGCCCGTCATCCTGCTGCCCTTTCGGCCTTAGTGATTGTCGCGCGGCAGGCCCTGGGTTTGCGCGATGCGCTGGAACTGCTCGCTGCCTTCCAGAATCGCGCCCTTGTCCAGCTGCCCGACAAGCGAACGCTGGATGTCCTGCCATGGGGTCTGGGACGCGGGATAGGCATAGCCACCCTTGGCTATCAGGGCTTCACGGCGCTCGGCAAGCTCCGCGTCGGCGATCAGCACATCCACCGTGCAGGCATTCAGGTCCATGCGCACCCGGTCACCGTCGCGCAACAGGGCAAGACCGCCCATGGCCGCCGCTTCCGGGCTGGCATTGAGGATCGACGGGCTGGCACTGGTGCCGGACTGGCGCCCGTCGCCGATGCAGGGCAGGGCGCTGATTCCTTCCGTAATGAGATAGGCCGGCGGCCGCATGTTCACCACCTCCGCCGCGCCGGGATAGCCGATGGGGCCGGCGCCGCGCATGAAGAGAAGCGTGTTCTCGGTAATGCCGGTGGCCGGATCATCGATGCGCTTGTGATAATCCTCCGGGCCGTCGAACACGATGGCGGGGCCTTCGAACACGCCCGGTGCGTCCGGGTTGGAAAGGTAGCGGTCGCGGAATTCCTGGCTGATCACGCTGGTCTTCATGATGGCGGCATCGAACAGATTGCCGCTCATCACCAGAAAGCCGGCGTCCTCGACCAGCGGCTGCTCGAACGGATGGATGACGCGCTCGTCCATGATGCGCGCATCCCGGCAATTGTCGCCCATGCTGGCGCCGTTCACGGTCAGCGCGCCTTCGCGGATCAGGCCGTGGCGGATGAGCTGCGCGACCACGGCGGGCACGCCGCCGGCGCGATAATAATCCTCGCCCAGATATTCGCCGGCCGGCTGGAGGTTGACCAGCAGCGGCACCTTGTGGCCGAGCCGCTCCCAATCCTTGAGCGGCAGATCGACGCCGATATGGCGCGCAATCGCCGCGAGGTGGATGGGCGCATTGGTCGAGCCGCCGATGGCCGAATTCACCACGATGGCATTGTGGAAGGCGTCGAGCGTCAGAATGTCGGACGGCTTGAGGTCTTCCGCCACCATCTCGACAATGCGCTTGCCGGTGCGCCAGGCGACTTCCTGCCGGTCGCGATAGGGCGCCGGAATGGCGGCGGAGCCGGGCAGCATCATGCCCAGCGCCTCGGCAAGGCTGTTCATGGTCGTCGCCGTGCCCATGGTGTTGCAATAACCGGTCGAGGGGGCCGAGGAGGCGACGAGCTTGATGAAGCCCTCATCGTCGATTTCGCCGGCGGCGAGCATCTGCCGCGCTTTCCACACGATGGTGCCGGATCCGGTGCGCTCGCCCTCATGCCAGCCGTTCAGCATCGGGCCGACGGAGAGCGCAATGGCCGGAATGTTCACCGTTGCGGCGGCCATCAGCGCGGCGGGCGTGGTCTTGTCACAGCCGGTGGTCAGCACCACGCCATCGAACGGGTAGCCATACAGCGCCTCGACCAGACCGAGATAGGCGAGGTTGCGGTCCAGCCCGGCGGTGGGGCGCTTGCCCGTCTCCTGAATGGGGTGGACGGGGAATTCGATGGCGATGCCGCCGGCTTCGCGAATGCCCTCGCGCACCCGCTCGGCCAGCACGAGATGGTGGCGGTTACAGGGCGAGAGATCGCTGCCGGTCTGGGCGATGCCGATGATCGGCTTGCCCGAGCGCAGTTCCTCGAGGCTGAGGCCGAAGTTCAGGTAACGCTCCAGATAGAGCGCCGTCATGTCGATATTGTCGTCATTGTCGAACCATGCGCGCGAGCGCAGGCGCGAGCCCTTTGGGTCTGTCATTTGTGGTGTGTGCCCTGCTGGATTGAAACGCGGTAGATCATGGCATGCCGATAGGGCTTGCCGGGATCGACGCGGGCGGAAATGAAATCGGGATGGTTCGGCGCATCCGGGAATTTCTGCGGTTCGAGCGCGATACCATCCCCCATGCGGTACAGGCGGCTGCTTTTGCCGGGGACCGTGCCATCCAGGAAATTGCCGGCGTAGAATTGCACGCCCGGCTCGGTCGTGAGCACTTCGAGCACGCGCCCGGAGGCGGGGTCTTCGAGACGCGCGGCCAGTTCCGGCTTGGCTGTCACGCCCTTGTCGAGCGCGAAATTATGATCATAGCCCCGGCCTGCGCGGATCTGATCGTCCCGGCCATCGCGAATGTCCTGCGCGATGCGGCGCGGCTTGCGAAAATCGAAAGGCGTGCCGGCCACCGGGCGCAACTCGCCGGTGGGGATCAGCTTGGCATCAACGGGCGTGAAGGCCTTGGCGGGTATGGTCAGCAACTGGTCGAGCGCGCCGCCGGGTGACTCCTCGCCGGCCATGTTGAACAGCGCATGGTTGGTCATGTTCACGATGGTCGGCTTGTCCGTCCTGGCCTCGAAGGCAATGCCGAGCGCGCCGCTCTCATCCAGCGTGTAAGTGGTGGTGACGTCCAGCTTGCCGGGGTAGCCGGCATCGCCATCCGGGCTGACATGGGCGAGCACGACACGCGCGGTCGGGCCGCTCTCCACCGAGACGATCTTCCATACGGCGCGATCGAAGCCCTTGCCGCCGCCATGCAGCGAATTGGTCCCGTCATTTTGCGTCAGCTGGTAGGTCTTGCCATCCAGCGCGAACCGGCCATTGGCGATGCGGTTGGCGAACCGCCCGACGGTAACGCCGAGATAATTGGGGTGCGCCTCATATTGGGCCGCACTGTCGAACCCGAGCACGACATCAGCCCGCTTGCCGTCTCGCCCGGGGACGAGCAGCGACTGCAGCGTGGCGCCATAAGTGATGATCTTCGCTTCCACGCCTTGCGCGTTCTTGAGCGTGACCGCCTCAATGGCGGTGCCATCGGCGAGGGTGCCGGCAGCTGCGCGGTGCGCCTCGGCGGCCTGAACCACGGAAACCGGCATCGCCATCGCCAGCGTTCCGGAGATGATCGCTATCCAATATGCACTTCGCATCCCTGCCCTAATCCTTTTGTCTCTATCCGCGCTGTGCGGGTTTATAGTCAGACAAATGACATTGACGCAAGCCGACATTCCGGCGAAAACGCCTCGGTAAAATTGATGAGGGGATGGAGCCGATGGCCGGACCGGCAGGGGTTGCAAATGGGGTGAGCAAGGACAGCGGCGGGGTCAATTACACCCCGGCCCTGGTGCTGCTGGCCAGCCTGTTTTTCATGTGGGGTTTCATCACCGTCATCAACAACACGCTGCTGCCGCATCTGCGCAGCGTGTTCGATCTCAATTATACGCAGACAACGCTGATCGAATCGGTCTGGTTCATCGCCTATTTCGTCGCGTCGATCCCATCTGCCTGGCTGATCAAGCGGATCGGTTATCAGAAGTCGCTGGTCGTCGGCCTGCTGGTGATGGCGGCGGGGTCGCTGGGCATGATGCTTGCCGCCAGCGTGCCGTCTTATGGCGTCACCCTCGTCATGCTCTTTGTGATCGCGAGCGGCATCACGCTGCTGCAGGTTGCCGCCAATCCCTATGTTGCGGTGGTCGGCTCGCCGGAGACGGCATCCTCGCGCCTCAATCTCGTGCAGGCCATGAACTCGGCGGGCACGATGTTCGCGCCCTTGTTCGGCGCCTATCTGATCCTCGGGCGCTCAAAGGGCGGCACAGCGGAAGCAGGCGTCGTGCTCACCCAGGCGGAGCGCCTTGCCGATGCGCAATCGGTGATCTTGCCTTATGGCCTCGTCGCGGTCGTGCTGATCGTGCTCGCCATCGTCATTGCGCGCTTTCCGTTGCCCGCCATGGGGTCGGCCGCCAATCGCGCGAGCAAGGAGGAGCGCCGCAACCACTCGCTCTGGCGGCACCGCAATCTGGTGTTCGGCGTGCCGGCGATTTTCATTTATTTGATTGCCGAGATCGGCGTCGCCAATCTGTTCGTGAACTTCGTCAGTCAGCCGCACATCGCCAACCTCACCCATGAGCAGGCCGGTCGCTACCTCACCTTCCTGTGGGGCGGGATGATGGTCGGCCGCTTCGTCGGTTCGGCGATCATGCAGAAGATTCCGGCGGAGACGGTGCTGGCGGCCTTCTCCATCGGTGCGTTCGTGGTGATGCTGGTCACGGTCTTCACCACCGGCCCGGCGGCGATGTGGGCCTTGATCCTCGTGGGTTTCTTCCACTCGATCATGTTCCCGACCATCTTCACGCTCGGCATCAAGGGGCTGGGACCGTTGACCGAGGAAGGCTCGGGGCTGCTGATCATGGCGATTGCCGGCGGCGCGCTGGTCATCGTGCAGGGCTGGCTGGCGGACAGCTACGGCCTGCAAATGTCGTTCCTGCTGACGGCGGCGTGCGAACTCTACGTGCTGTTCTATGCGTTGTGGGGTGCGAAGCCGACCAACGCCTTGCCCGAGCCGCAGCCGATCGATCAATAACTCTGACTAAATTGCTTCGGGTTATCCAGCGGCAGGGGCGAGCGCTTTCATGCGCTCGACCTTGCCGAACAGGAAGAGCAGGCTGAAGGCGGCCGTGAAGCCGCAGCCGGCGAGGAAGATCAGCACCAGCTCGAAAGATTGCGTCTGCTGCAGAATGAAGCCGATCACGATCGGCGTCACGATGGACGACATGTTGCCGAACATGTTGAAGATGCCGCCGCTCAAACCCGCCGCACCGGGTGGCGCGATATCGGACATGACGGCCCACCCCAGCGCGCCGAAGCCCTTGCCGAAAAAGGCGAGGCTCATGAAGATCATGATCATGGTCTGTGCGCTGGTGTAATTGCAGCCGAGAATGGCGAGCGACCCCATCATGCCGGTGACAATGGGGAGTTTGCGGGCCAGCGTGAGGCTATGCCCGCGCTTGAGCAGCCAGTCCGACCACAGGCCGCCCAGCAAGCCGCCAAGAAAGCCGCAGATCGATGGAATGGCGGTCATCAGCCCGGTCTCGATAATCGAGAGGCCACGCTCCTGCACGAGATAGACCGGGAACCAGGTGATGAAGAAATAGGTGAGGGCGTTCACGCAGAATTGGTGGAGATAGAGCCCCCAAAGCGACGGGGCGAGAATGAGGGCCCGCACGTGCCGCGCCGTCTCGCCATCCGGCCGGCCTGCCGGTTCGGCCTTTTCGATCAAGGCGCCGCCATCGACGATCAGTGCCAGCTCTGCGGGCTGGATGCGCGGGTGACGATGGGGCTCGTGGACTGTGCGCGCCCAGGCCATGGCCGCGACCAGCCCGACCCCGCCCATGAACAGGAAGACCTCCGGCCAGCCAATGACCCCGATTATCCAGGCCATGATGGGCGCGAACAGGATCGTCGCGCAATATTGCGCGGAGGTGAAAATGGCGGTGGCGCGGCCGCGTTCGCTGGCCGGAAACCAGCTGGCGACGATCCGCGCATTGCCGGGGAAGGACGGGGCTTCGGCCAGACCAACGAGGAGTCGGAGCAGGAAGAGCGCGGTGATGGCGGCGGCGCCGGAGAGGAACACCACCAGGCCCTGCGCGGCCGTGAACAGCGACCAGCCCACAATGGCAACGAGATAGACGCGCCGAACGCCAAACCGGTCGAGCAACCATCCGCCCGGCAGCTGCGCCGCGACATAGGACCAGCCAAAGGCCGAGAAGACGATGCCGAGTTGCAGCGGATCGATATCGAGATCGCGCGTCATCAGGGGCGCCGCCAGCGAGAGGATCGCCCGGTCCGCATAATTGATGACGGTGACGCCAAACAGCACGGCGAGGACGCCCCAGCGAAGCCGGCCTGCCAACAGCCTGGTCGTTTGACTCATCGCGCCTCTCCCTGCCGGCGCTGCATGTCCGCCCCTTCGGAGGCGGATACTGTCTGACAAACAGGGCGGCGGTGGCGGGCGTAAAGCGGATCGTAGACACACGCAAGGCTATCAATCCGGACATTTCTCTGCCCGGCTATTCAAACGCTGGCCGCTAAATGTCCTGCTATTGCGCCAGCCTCGTGCGGGGCATTAGCTCGGGCAGCGCACGCGCTTGACGGACCCGATGGTCAACACGTCGCCCCCGCCGGAGAGAGTCAGCGCGGCAGTATCCGTCCAGCTTTCGCCCTCGCCCGAGTAAGTGGCGGTGACGCTCAGGCGATTGGGCGAGAGCGGGCGGGCTTGCGTCACCTTGCCCACGCTCTCGTAGAATGTGATGTCGTCCGCGCCCACCGCTAGCCGCATATTGTCGCCGGGCTTGCCGCATGCCGCGGTGCTGGACGACCAGTTGCCCCGGAAGGCCTGCGGAATGGCGCCGGCGCCTGTCTCGCCGCCCGGCGGGATGATCTTCACCGTGCCGCGCGGCGAGAGATCCGACTCCGCGATCAGCCAGGCCATCTGGCCGCTCTCGCCTTTCTGTCCGCCCGGGTTGCGCACCAATGTCATCGTGCCGATCATGTTGAACGGGCGACCATCCTCGCGCATGCGGCCATACATCTGCACCGGCACTTTCACGCGCTGACTGCTGGTCGACTGGGGCCGGCCGACCAGAACCTGGACATCGTTATAACGGTTATAGGCGCTCGAAAACTGGGCCTCCGTCATGCCGCTGCCCCGCCCGGAATCGGCGTAGAGCCGGTAGGCATCGCCAAAGCGGCCCTGCGCCAGCGCGAGGCCCCAAAGCTGGATGGTCGCGCCGGAAGCCTCGACGCTGGTCGGCACGCGCGCGGCCGCCTCGTTGAGCGGGGTGCGGTCATCGGGCAGGCCGCCCTGCTCGCCAGGGGCAGGGGGAACGAGCGTGCCGAGAAATTCCGGCTGTACCGAAGTGGTGCCGCTGTCATTGGCATTGAGCGCGTTATCGAGGGCTTCGTCCGCCTGCGCCGCGTTCATGCCATTGGCCTGATTGTCCGCATCGGGCGACACCTGGCATCCCGCAAGGATGAAGGTGAGCGCGGCAATCGAGGAAATCTGGCTCAGTCGGTTCATGCTCGTCTCCCTTTTGGGCATCGCTTGCGGTTCCCTTCGGCTGAAAGGGCAAACGCTCCGCCATGCGTCGGGTTGCCGCCATTTGCGCGACTCTCTCCCCATGCTATGGGGAGTGCCCTCCGCCGGACAGGACGACTCTTACCATGAATGATCTCACGCAGACGCCTGAAATGCTCATTGCCCAGATGGGTGCGCGAGCCCGCCGCGCCGCTGCGGACATGGCGCAGGCGCCGAGCGAGCTGAAGGCGCAGGCGCTGGTTGCCGCGGCCCGTTCATTGCGGGAGGCGATGCCGAAGATCGTCCGAGCCAATCGCACCGATATGGAGCGCGGCGCCGCCAATGGCCTCTCCTCGGCGATGCTGGACCGGCTGCGGCTGGACGAGGCGCGGATCAATGGCATTGCCGACGCGGTCGAACAGGTCGCCAATCTTGCCGATCCGGTGGGGCAGGTCATCGATGAATCCGAGCGGCCCAATGGCCTGCGCCTCAGCCGTGTACGGGTACCGCTCGGCGTCATCGGCATCATCTATGAGAGCCGCCCCAATGTCACCGCTGATGCAGCTGCGCTGGGCCTGCGCTCCGGCAATGCGGTGATCCTGCGCGGCGGATCGGAAGCGGTGGAGAGCAACCGGGCGATCCACGCTGCCATGGTACGCGGCATTACCGAGGCCGGCCTGCCCGCCGATGCCGTGCAATATGTTCCCAGCACCGATCGTGCGCTGGTGGGCGCGATGCTACGCGCTGTGGGTCTGATCGACATCATCGTGCCGCGCGGGGGCAAGAGCCTCGTCGCGCGCGTTCAGGACGAGGCGCGGGTGCCCGTGCTCGCCCATCTCGATGGCATCTGCCACACCTATGTCCACGCCGCCGCCGACCCCAAAATGGCCCGCGAGATCGTGGTCAATGCCAAGATGCGGCGCACCGGCATCTGCGGCGCCACAGAGACGCTGCTGATCGACAAGGGCTATGCCGAGCCGCAAGCGCTGGTGGCGGCGCTGCTGGATGCGCAATGCGAGGTGCGCGGCGACAAGGCCGTCACCAAGCTCGACCCCCGCATCGAGCCGGCGCAGGATGGCGACTGGAACACCGAATATCTCGATTCCATCATCGCGGCGCGCTTCGTGGATGGCGTCGATGAGGCGCTCGATCACATCGCCGTGCATGGCAGCCACCATACCGATGCGATCATCACGCAGGACGCTGCGATTGCCGAGCAGTTCCTTGCCCGCTGCGACAGCGCGATCTGCATGTGGAACGCCTCCACCCAGTTTGCCGATGGTGGCGAGTTCGGTCTTGGCGCCGAGATCGGCATTTCCACGGGGCGGATGCACGCACGCGGGCCGGTGGCGCTGGAAGGGCTGACGACGTACAAATGGGTCGTGCGCGGCACCGGTCAGGTCCGGCCCTGATCATGCGCATCGCAGAATTTGTCGCGCCGCATATTGCGGCTTCCCTCGTTATTATCGCGCTGGCTGGTTGCCAGGTCGTGCCGGAAACCGGCGGTCGGCAGCCTTCGCCTGCGCCCACGCCTGCGCCAACTGCTCCGGCACCCGCGCCAGTCCCTGCCCCGTCGCAGTCGAACGATGCCTGGGAAGTGGCGCCGGTGACGTCCGGTAACTGGGGTTATGAAAGCCGCACTGGTGAGAGTGTCGCCAGCTTCGGCGCCTCGCCTGTCGCGCCGCTGGTAGTCCTGCGCTGTCAGAAGAGCAGTCGGCAAGTGTCGATGACGCTGGCGGGCAGCGCTAGTCCGCGCGTCACCCTGCGCACCAGCAAGGGCGTGCTCGACTGGAGCGGGGCCACACAGCCGATGGCCGGCACCAGCGCGCTGGTCATCACGCGACCCGCCAGCGATCCCGGGCTGGACTGGGTGGCGTTCTCGCGCGGTCGCGTGTCCATCGAGCCCGCAGGCGGGCAACGGATCATTCTGCCGGTGGTCTCAGAAATCGGGCGCGTTGTAGAGGACTGCCGGAGCTAGGCCCTTCCGGCTGCGTCGCCCTAAAATCGGCGAGCGCATGATTATGATTCGAAAAAAGATAATTACAAGTCTTGTTCGCAGGCGCGGAATGACTCACATCTAAGCCATCGCAGGGACGCACGGCTTCCAGCCAACCCGGCGAGAGAGTTTCAACGCAAGCGAAAGGAGGTGATCCGATGTCTCATGGTTCAGCAATGGGGTCGGTCAAGTCCGTTCGGGGAGCCTGCCGCTAAGGCATTGGTGGCGGGTCGCGCGAGGGTCTCCTGAGGGAAACCGGACCGCGGCGTAAATCCCCGGGTGGCGGCACTTCCGGCCGCTGACCATGCTGATGGGCCGCTCGGCACCTCCGATGGGAAGTTCCGGCGGCCCCTCTCATTTGGGCTTATGTTTCTTTGGTCGCGAGGGTGGCGAGCATGGCTTGCCGATCGTCGGGCGATTATCCCAGCATGATCCGATAGCGCGCGGCGCTGCCGCCACCGTCGCCGGCGTCCTTCTCGACATGGTCGACCAGAATCCCGCCACATCGCTCGATCGTCCGGCGCGCCGCGTCGTTGTCGATGTTCGTCGTCAGGTCGACATGGGGGAGGCCGCGTCCACGTGCCTCAGGGAGCAAGGCGCCCAGCGCCTGCGCCGCATAGCCGTGCCCGCGCTTCCAGGGCACGACGGAAAAGCCGATATGGCCGGGGCAGTAGTCCGGCATCGCAGCCGTGCCCTCCTGCCAGCGCAGGCTGATGCTGCCGCAGAACTCGCCATCCCACATCCAGCGGCGATAGCCCGGTAGACGTGGCCGGGGCGTCCCATCCTTCATCAGCACCGGCGGCCCCTTGGCCTTGGGATCATCCAGTGACAGAAGGAAGGCCATGACGTCGCGGTCGATCCGGTCCAGCTCGCGCTGGGTCGCCAGATTGCCCAGCACGGTGTCCGGCGACCAGCCCGCTTCCAGCGCCGCGCGATAGGCAGGCAGGTAGACGGGCGCCGGCATGACGAGACGGAGCGGCTCGGGCATCGGGTTTAGCGCGACTGCCTGACCTCGGGCGCGGGAACGGCCGGCTTGCTTGGGCGCGGCCCCTCGCCGGAAAGCTCGCTCTCCACCTTGTGATACAGCACCTCATTGCGGATGTGCGTCACGCGCGAGCCGAGCCGGGTCTCGTAGAGAAAGATCGCGAATGCTGCGGCGATGGAGGTCATCGACCCCACGAACAGCAGCGAAATGACCGTGCCCAGATTCACCTCAATGAGGTTGGAGGCGAACAGCAGAATGACCACCGCGCTGATCGTCAACGCGGCGAGCACCGAGAGGAAGATCGCCGCATTCACCACCGTGATGCGCCGATCGAGAATGCGGATCTCGTCGATCAGCCGGTCATGTTCGGCGCCCGTCGTGCGCATCACCTGCGCTTCCACCGCCCGCGCCCGGTCGATGACGCGGGCGAGGCGGCTGGCGCAGACGTTGAGGAAGCCGCCGATGCCTGCGAGCAGGAACACCGGCGCCACCGCCAACTGGATCGTGTGCGCGACGAGGCTGACCTCGGGCGCTTCCAGCACCGGCACCGGCATCAGGCCGCGCCTTTGGTCACCGGTGTATTGACGCCCATGGACTGCAGATATTTCTTCACGTTCCGCGCTGCCTGACGCAGGCGCTGCTCATTCTCGACCATGGCGATGCGCACGAAGCCCTCGCCATCCTCGCCGTAGCCGACGCCCGGCGCGACCGCGACCTTGGCGTGGGTGAGGAGCTGCTTGGAAAATTCCAGGCTGCCCATCTCCTTGAGCGCCGGCGGCAGCGGCGCCCAAGCGAACATGGATGCGCGGGGGGACGGAATATCCCAGCCCGCCCGCGCAAAGCTCTCCACCATCACGTCGCGGCGCTTCTGGTAGAGTTGGCGGTTCTTCTCGACGATGTCCTGCGGGCCGTTCAGGGCTGCGCAGGCGGCGGCCTGAATGGGCGTGAAGGCGCCGTAATCGAGATAGGACTTCACCCGCGTCATCGCCGCGATCAGCTTCTGGTTGCCGACCGCAAAGCCCATGCGCCAGCCGGCCATGGAATAGGTCTTGGACATGGACGTGAACTCGATCGCGATGTCCTTGGCGCCCGGCACCTGCAGGATGGAAGGCGTCGGGTTGCCGTCGAAATACAGTTCGGAATAGGCAAGGTCAGAGAGAATCCAGACCTGATTTTCCTTCGCCCACGCGACCAGCCGATCGTAGAACGCCAGGTCCACCGTCTCCGCCGTGGGATTGCCGGGATAATTGACGACGAGGATGCTCGGGCGCGGCACGGTGAAGTGCATCGCCCGCTCCAGCGCGCGGAAATAATTTTCGTCCGGCGTCGTCGGCACCGAGCGGATGGTCGCGCCGGCAATGATGAAGCCGAAGGTGTGGATCGGGTAGCTCGGATTGGGCGCGAGCACGACGTCGCCGGGCGCGGTGATCGCCGTGGCGAGGCTGGCCAGGCCTTCCTTAGAGCCCATCGTCACGACGACTTCGGTCTCCGGGTCCACCTCGACGCCGAAGCGGCGGGCATAATAATTCGCCTGGGCACGGCGCAGGCCGGGAATGCCCTTGGACTGCGAATAGCCATGGGCATTGGGCTTTTGCGCCACTTCCACCAGCTTGGCGATCACATGATCGGGCGGCGGCAGGTCGGGATTGCCCATGCCGAGATCGATAATGTCCTCGCCCGCCGCGCGCGCCGCTGCCCGCATCGCATTCACTTCGGCGATGACATAAGGCGGCAGTCGCTTGATGCGGTAGAATTCGTCGGACATTGGGATGTCGATCTCCATTTGGGTTGAAATGGCCGTGTCACACTGCAAGTGGTAAGGACCGGCCAATGCTGCATATAGCTTGCGCCAGCCAGTCGTGCCACCAAAACAACGGGCGGCGAGTCTGGAAAACAGACCGTCCGGACAATCGAGCGAGGCATCTCCCATGGATCAGGACCTGAAAGACTCGACCGGCCTTGCTCAGCTGCAGCACTGGACGCGGGTGGTGGGGCTTGCCCAGCAGGCGATATTGGAGCGCAGCGCCGAGCTGGCGGAGCAGGCGACGCGCTTTCCCGGGCATGAGGCGCGGCCCAATCTGGAGAAGATCGCGCGCATCCAGTCGCAGGCGGCGGAACGCAGCATGGCGGTGTGGCAGCAGGTGCTGGCGCGAGCAATGGACGGCATCGGTGCAGGACCTGATGGCGATGCGAAACCTGCGCCTACCAGTCGTGATCGGCGCTTTGCCGATCCGAGCTGGCACGACAATCCGGTGTTCGACCTCATTCGCCAGATGTATCTGCTGGCCTCCGATTATTTCATGCAACTGGCCGATAGCGTCGATGGTCTCGATGTGCGGGACAAGGAGAAGCTGCGCTTCGTGACCGAGCGGTTTGTCGAGGCGGCCAGCCCGGCGAACTTCCTGTTCACCAACCCCGCCGCGCTTCAGCGGCTGATCGAAACCAAGGGCGAGAGCTTGCTGACCGGGCTGGAGCATATGCTCGCCGACCTCGATCGCGGCCAGCTCACCCATACGGACGGCTCCGCCTTCGAGCTGGGGCGCAACATCGCCACCACGCCGGGCAAAGTGGTCTACGAGACCCCGCTCTACCAGCTCATCCAGTATGAGCCGACCACGCCGCAGGTGATGAAGACCCCGCTGCTGATCTTCCCGCCGTGGATCAACCGCTTCTACATTCTGGATCTCAACCCGGAGAAGAGCTTCGTCAAATGGGCGGTGGATCAGGGGCTGACCGTGTTCATGGTGAGCTGGAAATCCGCCGATGCCAGCATGGCCGATTTCGACCTGGGCGACTACATGCTCAAGGGGCAGGTGGACGCGATCGATGTGGTGCGCGATCTGCTCGATGTGCCGAGCGTCCACACCATCGGCTACTGCGTGGCGGGCACTTTTCTTGCCGCGACGCTTGCATGGCTGGCCGCGCGGGGTGAGAGCGACAAGGTCGCCAGCGCCACTTTTTTCACCACCCAGGTCGATTTCTCCGAGGCCGGCGATCTCGCTCTTTTCGTCGACGACGAGCAACTGGCGCTGATCGATGGCTTCGTGAAGGACGGTTATCTGGATGGGCGCTATCTTGCGGCAACATTCAACCTGCTGCGCGGGCAGGATCTGATCTGGAACTATGTGGTCAACAACTACCTGCTGGGGAAGGATTATCCCCAGTTCGACCTGCTCTACTGGAACGGTGATACCACCAACCTGCCGGCGAAATGGCACCGGGCCTATCTCACCCAATTATATCGCGATAACCGGCTGGTCGTGCCGGGCGGCCTTGAGGTTGATGGCATCCATATCGACCTGCGCAAGGTGGAGACGCCTTCCTATATTCAGGCCGGTATCGAGGACCATATCGCGCCGCCCTGCAGCGTATGGAAGCTGATGGACCAGTTCTCCGGGCCGCGGCGGTTCGTGCTGGCGGGCTCGGGGCATATTGCCGGCGTGGTCAATCCACCAGCGGCAGGCAAATATCAATATTGGACCAGCGCCGCGCCGCAGCCGGACTTTGCCGCTTTCCGAAAAGCCGCGCAGGAAACGGAGGGGAGCTGGTGGCCGGATTGGCGGGCGTGGCTGGCAGAGCTGTCGCCAGAGACGGTCAGTGCCAGCGGCGCGCGGATGCCGGGAGAAGGCAAACTTCCCGCGATCGAGGATGCGCCCGGACGCTACGTCACGCAGCGTTGACCGGCGCTTTTGCGTTGATTCACCGCCTGTAAGACAGTTTTGTTGCACTGCATCATTTTACTTGCAGATTCGATCCGATTCGCTTATGTTGCATCGCAGCAAAGTTCGAGGAGTGAGTCTGTTGGCAACCCCGCGCAAGTCCCGTTCGTCCAAAGCCGGTCCCCGGCCCGCGACGTCCGCTGCACGGAGCCCGGCCAAGAACGACGTTTCCAAGCCTGTGGCTAAGCCCACGGGTGAGAAGGTCGCGGCGGCCGCTCCGATGCCGGTCAAGGCGCCGGCGACGCCGAAGGCTCCGGTCGCGCGCAAGCCCGTCGATGTGCCGGCCGTGAAAACGCCGGTGGAATGGCCCGTCAGCGCTGCCGCCAAGGCTGAAGCCGTTGATGCCAGTCCGGCGCCCCTCTCACCTGTCTCGAACCCAGAATTGGCGGATGCATTCCCCCTTCCCGACACCGGGAAATCCGCCGCAGCGAAAGGCGAACCGACCATGACCGATATGATGGACACCGCGAAAACCTATGCCGAGGAGGCCAAGACCCGTATGCAGAGTGCCTTCACTGAAATGAACGAGAAGACCAAGGCGGCCATGGAGAAGTCCGGCCGGGCTTTCGAAGAGCTGGGCGAACTGACGCGCGGCAATCTCGAAGCGATGGTCGAATCCTCCAAGATCGCTGCCAAGGGCATGGAAACGCTGGGCCAGGACGCCGCCGAATTCGGCCGCAAGTCCTTCGAGAAGTCGAGCGCCACGATGAAGAGCTTTGCCTCGATCAAGTCGCCGGCCGAGTTCTTCCAGCTTCAGAGCGAGCTGCTCAGCCAGACGATGGACAGCTTCGCGTCCGAGGCTGCCAAGAACAGCGAAAAGATGCTCAAGCTGGTGAGCGACATTTCCCAGCCGATCAGCAACCGCGTGTCGGTTGTGACGGAAAAGGTGAAGTCGATCGCAGCCTGATCAGGCCGATCTAAATCAGAAAAGGCGGCTCGCTCCGGCGGGCCGCCTTTGCTTTTTTGGGCAGTCCGTCTCTGTGCCCTTGCAACCAAGGGGGGCGATGCCCTATTTTTGGGCCATGCAAGACAGAAGCGCGATCATGAATCAGCCGCTCATGGCTGGGCGGCCCGATGAGGAAGGGCCGGGCGATCCCGGTCTTGGCGTTGCCACCCGTACGCGCGCACGCACCCGCAAGCCCACGCCTTACAAGGTGTTGATGCTCAACGACGACTATACGCCGATGGAATTCGTCGTCGATGTGCTGCAGCGCTTCTTCCGCATGGACATCGAGCAGGCGACCCGCGTGATGCTCCACGTCCACCAGCGCGGTGTCGGCGTGTGCGGTGTGTTCAGCTATGAAGTGGCCGAAACCAAGGTCAATCAGGTGATGGATTACGCCCGCCAGAACCAGCATCCGCTCCAGTGCACGCTGGAGCATGCCTGACCGACTGATGGGAGCTGACTTGCGGCCCGCCAGCCCAATCCGTTCTTGACCCGTTGATCGCTGCAATGCAGCATGGCGTGCATGTCACCCATGCGCCCCGCCATCACCCAAAATCCTGACATTCGCTATCTCGGGCGCCTGCTCGGGGATGTCATTCGCGTCTATGGCGGCGAGCGCCTGTTCAAGCAGACCGAATATATCCGGTCTGCCTCCGTCGACCGGGCGCGCGGCGTCGCCCCGGCCGAGGGCGTGGACAGTGGTCTGGATGCGCTGACGCTGGACGATACGCTCGCCTTCGTGCGCGGCTTCATGCTGTTCTCCATGCTCGCCAATCTCGCCGAGGACCGCCAGGGCGTCGCCGCCGAACCGGGCGCGGACGTTGCCAGTGCCACCGCCAAGCTGAGCGAGCATGGCGTCAGCCCCTCCGATATCGTCAAGCTGCTGGAGACGGCGCTGGTGGTGCCGGTGCTGACCGCGCACCCGACGGAAGTGCGCCGCAAGTCGATGATCGACCACCGCAACGTGATCTCCGATCTCATGGCCCTGCGCGATACCGGCGCGAGCGAGACCGATCATGGCGAGCCGATCGACGAGGCGATCAGCCGCCAGATCGCGCTGCTTTGGCAGACGCGCCCGCTGCGCCGTGAGCGGCTGTTCGTGCGCGACGAGATCGACAACGCGCTCTCTTATTTTCGCGACATCTTCATGCCGGTGCTTCCGAGCCTTTACGCCCGCTGGGACCGGGTGCTGGGACAGCGCGTCCCCAATTTCCTGCGGTTGGGCACTTGGATCGGTGGGGACCGGGACGGCAATCCCTTCGTGCAGGCCGAGCAGTTGCGCACGGCGCTGGGCCGGGCGAGCGGATCGACCCTGCGCTTCTACATGGATGCGCTGCACGAGCTGGGCGCACAGCTCTCTATCTCCAGCGAACTTGCGGCCATTCCTGCCGGCGTCCGCGATCTGGCAGCGGCCAGCGGCGACGAGGCTGCCAGCCGGCGCGACGAGCCCTATCGCCGGGCCGTGGCGGGCATCTACGCGCGCGTCGCAGCGACCTATGAACAGCTTATCGGTACCCCGCCGCCGCGCCCCTCACGCCTTGCGGGCGAGCCCTATGCCGATGCGGGCGAACTGCGCGCCGATCTCGCGACGCTTGGGCGCGGCCTCGCTGTCGAAGGCAATGGCGCGCTCGGCAGCGGCGGCGGCCTGGCCCGGCTGATCCGGGCGGTCGAGCTGTTCGGCTTCCACCTCGCCACGCTGGACATGCGCCAGAACAGCGCGGTGCATGAGCGCGTCGTCGCGGAACTGCTCAAGGTTGCCGGTGTCGAGCCGGATTATCTCGCGCTGGATGAAGAGGCGCGCGTGGCCTTGCTGCGCCGCGAACTGGCCACCAACCGCCCGCTGGGCTCCCGCTTTGCCGACTGGAGCGAGGAAACCGCCACCGAACTCGGCATCGTAGAGGCCGCCGCAGAGGCGCATCGCCGCTATGGCGCGGCCTGCATTCGCCATTACCTCATCTCCAAGGCGGAGAGCGTGTCGGACATGCTGGAGGTGAACATCCTCCTCAAGGAAGCCGGCCTGTGGCGCGCGGCGCAGGGCGAGGGCGCGCCGCATGCCCCGATCATGGCGGTGCCCTTGTTCGAGACGATCGCGGACCTCGAAAAAGCGCCCGCCATCATGCGCGATTATTTCGCCCTGCCGGAGATCGGCGCGCTGGTCCGGGCGCGGGGCCATCAGGAAGTGATGATCGGCTATTCCGACTCCAACAAGGATGGCGGCTATCTCACCTCGACCTGGGGCCTGTACGAAGCCAGCCTTGCGCTGACGCCGGTGTTCGAGGAAGCCGGCGTTGCGATGCAGCTCTTCCATGGGCGCGGCGGTGCGGTCGGGCGCGGCGGCGGCTCGTCCTTCGCGGCCATTCAGGCGCAGCCGCCCGGCACGGTGCAGGGCCGCATCCGCATCACCGAACAGGGCGAGGTCATCGCCGCCAAATATGGCACGCTGGAGAGCGCGCGGACCAATCTTGAGGCAGTAACCAGCGCGGCTTTGCTCGCCAGTCTGGAGCCCGAGCGGCTCTCCCCTGCGGACAACGAGCGCTTCACCCAGGCAATGACGAGCATTTCCGGCCTCGCGTTTGAAGCCTATCGCGGGCTGGTTTACGAGACCAAGGGCTTTCGCGAGTTCTTCCGCGAGCTGACCCCCATTCAGGAGATCAGCGGCCTCAAGATCGGCTCGCGCCCGGCCAGCCGCACCAAGAGCAATCGCATCGAGGATTTGCGCGCGATCCCATGGGTCTTCTCCTGGGCACAGGCGCGGGTGATGCTCCCGGGCTGGTATGGCGTCGGGCAGGCCCTGCGCGATTTCGGGGATGACGCCCTGCTCAAGGACATGGCGCAGGCCTGGCCCTTCTTCCGCGCGAGCATGGCAAACATGGAAATGGTGCTCGCCAAGTCGGATCTGGAAATCGCCGCCAAATATCTGCCGCTGGTCTCGGACCGCGCGGTGGGCGATCCGATCTTCGAGCGCATCCGCGAGGGCTGGAATCTTGCCCATGACCAGCTGCTCGCTGCCACCGGGCAGACCCATCTCCTGGCGGACAGCCCGGCGCTGGACGCCTCCATCCGCTTGCGGCTGCCCTATATCGAGCCGCTCAATCTGCTGCAGGTGGAACTGCTCAAGCGCCACCGCGCCGGGGAGACCGACCCGCGCATTCGCGAAGGCATTGAACTCTCGATCAACGCAATTGCCACGGCCCTGCGCAACAGCGGATAAGGAACGGCTGGCGGGCAGGCGTTGCGGCCCCCTCTCACTCATCCGTTCGCCCTTCGACAAGCTCAGGGAGAACGGGAGGGTAAGCCATTAAAAAAACGGCCGGGAGGAAACTCCCGGCCGCTTCTTTTCATGCGACCCGCTCCTAGCCAGCGGGGCGCATCGATCCGTCATCAGAACTTGGCAACAACACCGACCATCGGGCGGAAGCTGTTGAAGTTACCGCGCGTGTCGACCTGCGCACGCAGGCGGATGTTGCTGGTCTCGGCCGTGCTGCCCATGTCGGCCAGCGAAAGCTCGACGCCACCGCCATAAGTCACGCCGTGATAGTGGCGATCGGTGTCGGCCAGCGGCACGGTCTTGTCATTGAACTGGGTCCACTGATAACCGACCTTGGCAAAGAACATGCTGTCCTTACCGGCCTTGAGGCCCAGACGGCCTGCGGCGCCATATTCCCAGTCGATGTCCTTGTCGAAGCCCTTGGCGACGCTACCTTCGGCACCGACCACGACGGGGCCGAGGTCGTAGTTCAGACCGGCCACGCCTTCAGCGACCCAGCCGCGATAGCCGCTCGGCGGTCCACCTGCGGGCTGCTGGTTGTCGAAGTCATGCAGGCCGCCCATCACGCCGACATAGGGCTGCAGGCCCTTCGCGTCCTGTGCCAGAGCCGGGGCCGAGAGACCCGCTGCGAGAGCAACGGCGAGGGTGAGGGGAAAAGCTTTCATAACACTGAACCTTCTATTAACAGAACAGGACTGTTTAGGTCCTCGTTTCGCGACCGACCTGCGTCGATCACTGTCCCTAAAATGGCTCAGCCAGATGAACCGTTCCCGAATGAATTGTGGAGCAATTGTGGAAAGGCCCCGCTGTTGCACATGTGCTACACAACGGGGCCATTCACTTGGCGTTCAGTTTTACTTGAAGACTTCGCGATAGTATTACAATCGCGCAGGCAATCTTGCCTTAGGCTTCACTCACCGTTGCCTTGACGATCTTGCCCGGCTTTGCCGGCGGCTCGCCCTTGGGCAGCGCGTCGACATGCTCCATGCCTTCGGTCACAACGCCCCACACGGTATATTGACGATCGAGGAAAGTCGCATCGTCGAAGCAGATGAAGAACTGGCTGTTGGCGCTGTTCGGGTTGGAGCTACGTGCCATAGAGCACACGCCGCGCACATGCGGCTCGCTGTTGAACTCGGCCGGCAGATCGGGAAGCTTCGAGCCGCCCATGCCGGTGCCGGTCGGGTCGCCGCCCTGCGCCATGAAGCCGGGGATCACGCGGTGGAACACCACGCCATCATAAAAGCCGTCCTTGGCAAGCGCGCTGATGCGCTCGACATGCTTGGGGGCCAGATCGGGGCGCAGCTGGATCACGACGTCGCCGGTGTCGAGCGTCAGGGTAAGGGTCTGGTCGGCCATGGGGGCAGTCTCCTTGTCTCTACCGGCCTCGGGTCGCAATGCGGAGCGGAAGCAGGCGGGGGAATGGAGCGGCCTCTATAGTGACTGCTTTCGTCAAGGGAAGGCTGCATGACGTTGCATTTGCCCCGGGCATGGGCAAAAGGAGCGATTATCGAGAGCAGGCGTGGCCAGTGGCGGCCGCAGCCGGAAAGGGAGGCGCCGCATGAGCGAGACCGAGGCCGCATCGCAGCCCGGCGCGATCCCTCCCGAGGAGGAAGACGCGCTCGTCGATACCAATCTGGACGAGGACGATCGTCTTCGGCCGGAGTTCGTCTCTGCCGTTTTGTCCGCCGTCGAGGAGGGCAAGGACGATGCCGCGCAGGCGCTGGTCGAGACGCTGCACCCCGCCGACATCGCCGACCTTCTCGAGCTAACGCCCGAGGATCGGCGGGCCGGGCTGGTTCATGCGCTGGGCTCGCTGGTCGGCGCGGAAGTGCTGTCCGAGCTCAACGATTATGTGCGCGATACCGTCGTCGAGGCGCTCGAGCTTGAGCAACTCGCGGAACTGGCCGGCGAACTGGATACCGACGATGCCGTCGCGATCATCGAGGATCTCAACGAGGAGGACCAGCAGACCGTCCTCGATGCGATGGAGCCGGAAGACCGCGCCGCCATCGAGAGCGCGTTGGGCTATCCCGAGGAATCCGCAGGCCGACTCATGCAGCGCGATCTGGTCGCGGTGCCTGAGCATTGGACCGTCGGCCAGACCATCGACTTTTTGCGCGATACCCGCGACCTGACATCGGATTTCTGGGAAATCTTCGTCGTCGACGCGGCCCATCGGCCCATCGGCTCCTGCCAGCTCTCCTGGGTGCTGCGCTGCCCGCGCGAAATCGCCATGAGCGATGTGATGAAGCGCGAGCAGACGCTGATCCCGGTCGATATGGATCAAGAAGAGGTGGCGCTGCGCTTCCAGAAATATGCGCTGATCTCGGCTGCGGTGGTCGACCCGGGTGGGCGTCTCGTCGGCATGATCACCGTGGACGACGTGGTCCACATCATTCAGGAAGAGGCTGGCGAGGACATTCTCCGCCTGTCCGGCGCCGGTGAAGGCGACATCAACGAGCCGGTGCGGGAGAGCTACAAGGCGCGCGTGCGCTGGCTGCTCGCCAATCTGATCACGGCGCTGTTCGCCACCGCCATCATCGCTGCATTCGAGGATGCGATCGCAAAGATGGTCGTGCTGGCGGTGCTGATGCCCATCGTCGCCAGCGTGGGCGGCAATGCCGGCAGCCAGACCATGGCGGTGACCGTCCGCGCCCTTGCCACCAACCAGATCACCGCATCCAACACCTGGCGCATGATCATGCGCGAGTTGCGCGTGGCAGTGCTGAACGGGGCGACCGTGGCGGTGGTGCTTGGCATAGGCGTCGGCCTGTTCTTCCAGGACCCCTTGCTGGGCGGGGTGATCGGCTCGGCGATGGTGCTGAATATCGTCACCGCCGGTTTCGCCGGAGTCGCGGTGCCCATCCTGTTCGAGCGGTTCAACGTCGATCCTGCGGTCGCCTCCTCGATTTTCGTGACGACGGTCACCGATTCGATGGGCTTCCTCTCCTTCCTGGGCCTGGCCACGCTGGCGGGTCTCACCAGCTGAACCCTATGGTTTGACGTATGACGATATGAACCATATATGGTCCGCATATTCTCTATATGCGGAGCGGTTCATGGGTTTGGTCAAGATCGAGGATGGGTTGCATGAGGAAGCGCGCCGCACCAGCGCCGTCATGTGCCGCTCCATCAATGCTCAGGCCGAGTTCTGGATGAAGATCGGGATGCTGGCCGAGGCCCATCCCACGCTGTCGTTCAACGAGATCGTGAAAATGGAAAAGGACCGGCTGGACCTCGCCACCGCGCAGGCCGCCTGAGATGGTCAAGACGTCGGACGAACTCGCCCTCATGCGCATCTCCGGCCGGTTGCTCGCATCGGTCTTCGAGATGCTGGACGGGGAGGATCTCGTCGGCCGCTCCACCATGGCGGTCAACGATATGGTCGAGCGCTTCATCGTCGATGATCTGGCGGCGCGTCCGGCGAGCAAGGGGCAATATGGTTTTGCCTATGTGCTCAATTGTTCGATAAACGAGGTCGTCTGCCATGGCGTGCCGGATGCCGACCGGATCATTGCGGATGGCGACATCATCAATCTCGATATAACGCTGGAGAAGAACGGCTTCATTGCCGACAGCAGCAAGACCTATCTCGTCGGCACGGTCTCGCCCACCGCGCGCCGGCTCGTGCGTGTTGCCCAGCAAGCGATGTGGCAGGGCATCCGCCAGGTGCGCCCCGGCGCGCGCCTCGGCGACATCGGCTTTGCCATCGAGCGCCACGCCAAGAAGCATGGCTACTCGGTCGTGCGAGAATATTGCGGCCATGGCATCGGGCGCGAGATGCACGAGGACCCGCAGGTGATGAACTTCGGCCGCCCCGGCACTGGCCTCACACTGCGCGAGGGCATGGTGTTCACCATCGAACCGATGGTCAACCAGGGCACGCGCGGCGTGATGACCAAGGGCGACGGCTGGACGGTGGTGACGAAGGACCGCAAGCTTTCCGCGCAGTTCGAGCATACTGTGGCGGTGACGGCGACCGACGTCGAGGTGCTGACGTTGCGGCGGGACGAGCAGCCGCTGGCGGCGTGAGGGAGCTTTGGGCTGCGTGGCTGGTGCATATGCCGGCTACTCGCAGCGATTATGGAGGCTGCTCGGCCAGAGACAGCGACATTGCAGACGGTATTTCCGTTCGTCCTGAGTAGCTGCTGAGCCTGTCGAAGCGGCGTATCGAAGGACTTG